>JANXNW010000332.1 GCA_025353905.1 Hymenobacter sp. | reverse complement strand
ACCAGCACGGCCGCGCCGTTGAAATTAGCCGCGTACGAACAGAGTTGTGCCCAGAGGTCGTTGGCCGTTTGCAAGCCTTGATGGCCCGGCACCGGGGTGTCGCCGAGCGTATCGAGTTCAGCCAGTGGCACCTGGCCAGTTACGGGGTCGGGCGCGGGTACTGGAAAACCAGTGCCTTCCAGGAATTGCGCCCGCCGCTCCAGGCAGCGGTACGCCGTGCCCGATTGATGAGCGGCCGCCAACGCCACGGCGGGCACCGTGTTGCCCACGCCGTAGCTCAGGCCCAACCCGCCGACGGCAAAGGCACCGCCCAGGTCTTTTTGCTCCAGCAAGCCGAAGTCAGGGCTGGCCGCTGGTGTATAATTAAGAAACCCCCGCACCTGCGTCGAGGAACGGGCGGGGCGGGGGGTTCTGGTTGGTGCGGTAGTGACGGACACGGACTACATCTCAAGCGATGGGGTAAGCTATTTCTTGGCCCTTGTGGGGCATCGTGGGCAACTCATCCGCTTTGTCAGCGGGGGCGGCCTTTTCGGATTTCTCCGCTTTGGGCAGCGGCTCAATCAAGTGGCCGCCGTCGTGCTCCAACAAGTAAATAGCGTCCTCGTCAGTCAGGTTGTAGGCGGTAACGGAGTGGGTTTCGGGGTCGTGAATCTCAAACGTGCGGTCGGCGAAGCCGGCCTTGAAGCGGTGGGTGGTGCTAGGGGCCATCGAGAGTGGGGTGTTACGCGTGAGGTAGTTCGTGAGCAGATAGCTGATGCGCTCGCGTCGAAAGCAGTGCTCGCCGCCCGATTCGAGCAGCAGCGACTGCAACAGCGACAGGGACGTATCGAGGCCCCCGACGAGGGCAGCCATGATACGAGCAGCGAGCGTAGGGGCCGGCGCGTCGGGCAGCATTAGAAGCTGACCAGCGCGTCAAGGTAAGCCAGATTAGCCAATTGGTCGGCAGCCTCGTCGTTCACGGCCGGGGCTGTGGCAGGCGCAACCGTGGTGAAGAGCGGCGGCAAGGCCGGCTCTACGCCTTCGAAGGCAAAGAGGAACGTGTTGTCATCTCCAAGCTTCACGCCCGTGCCGCCTTTACCGGACTGCGGGGCGAGGCCGATGCCGAGGCCGTAGATTTCAATCTGGTCGTCGTTGTTGGGCGACAAGATAACGAGGTCCTCCACGTAGGCGAACTGCTGAATCGCGTTGCGCTCGCTCTGGATGCGCGCGTAGAGGCGGGCATTGAAGATCTGCTTGAAGTTCGTTTTGCCGGTCGCGTTACGCGCAATTTCGACTGTGCCGCTGTTCTGAAACTTGCGGCCCACGATTTTTATGAAGCGCGCACCCGTTTTGAGCGTCAGGCCAGTAACCGTGTCGTCGGCGGCGCGGGCGATGGAGGCGATGTCGCTTTTGCGGACCGCATAGTGAAATTCGCGCACACCGGCCGGGCTGGTGAGCGCGCGGCAAGTGGGCAGCATGCTGGATAGATTGACAACGCAGCCGTTAGCAGGGGTAGCCATAGGAGGAGGGGGGGGCTAAGGCGTGATTAGTAGGCCACGACCAGCGCGTCGCCGTCGATGAAGTTTACGGCGAGCTTGTAGCGCACCTGCACATTATTGAAGTCCGTATCCTGCGAGTGCCAGGTCTTCATGACTTGCGTCTCTTGGTTCGTGTCGGTGCCGATTTGGATGCCGCCCTGCACAATCAGGTAGCCCCGGTTTTTGAGCGTGGCCGCTTTCTGGTCAATCATGCGGTTGGCAATGACCTCGATGCCGTTGTAGCTCAGTCGGGTTTGCCCGTCTTGCAGAATCTGGAACGAGGCGGCCACTTGCGGGGTGCTCATCAGCGTTTGCAGATAGTTATCGTACACGGCACCAGCTACTACGAACTTTTTTTCGCTGTTGTCCACCTGCTTCATGATTTCGGACTGGCCGAAGTAGAGGCCAGGGAAATAGACATCGCGAGCGAAGTTGGCGGGCAACGCACCGGCCGGCACCGTGACGGCGCGGGTGATGCGGTCGGGGTCGCCAGCGGTCAGCGCCACGGCGGCAAAGATTTGCTTCCAGGCCCCGTCCATGGTGGAGAGGGTTTTGTTCAAGTCTGAGACGGCCGGGTCGAGGGCCGTGTCGCCGAACTGCGCGATGCTGAGCATGTCGCGCTTCCACACGCCCGAATACAACTCTTGCAGCAGCTCCTCAATCTGGGTGCCTTCGAGGTTGTTGATGTCGTAGCCCTTTTTGCGGGCTAGCTCCGTCACCTTGCCCCCGAAGTCTTCCGCGCAAATCTGGTCCCAGATTTGGAGATTAGTCGGGATGAGGAACTTTTCCCGGAGCTTGAACGCGCCGCTGTTGGTTTTCTCCGCGCAGCCGAGGCGCTTGCGGGTGATGTTCTCCTGCATGGAAGCGAGGTACATCTTTTGTTTCACCACTACGTCTTCGCGCACGGCAAAGCCAAACAGGGCGAGGTCCACGGGGTTGAACACGCCGCGCACCATCGCCTCTGCGATGCTGCCCGGTTCGTTGCCACAGTAAGTAGCTTGCGAGAGGTCGATTGAAACAGGCATGTCAGGGGGAGGCGAGGGGTTAGTGTTTGCGGATAGTGAAGGCGGCGGGCGCGGCGGGCGCGGAAACGCTGTTTTTGGTCGGGATGACTTGCACCTGACCAGGCGCGGTGGGGTTGCCGGCCGAGCCAGGCACCGTGTTGCGCACCTTGTTTTTAAGAGCGGCTTTCTGACGCGTCAATAGCGCGTTATCGGCCCGCAACTTCTCGACTTCGGCGACCAAGGCGGCGTTCTGCGCGGCAGCCGCGGGGGCTTCGGCTTGGTTGCTCATGCTGGCATCCTCGATTTCGTCAATGGCACCGGCGAGCACGGTGAGGGCTTGGCCAGCGCTCGTGGTGTAGTCGCCATCGGGGTAAGGAACCGAGAGGTCCTCATGGCAAGAAACGAGGTCGCCGACCTCCAAGTCTTCCAACCCGTCGTCGCTGATGTCCGTGTACATGGTCATCCCGCCGGTGATGTCCACGGCGTAGCTGGTCGCGTTTTTCGGGACGACTTCGGAGGCGGGGGTCGCCTCGTTTTTGGCCTTGGCCGGTTGGGGGGTGCGGTTGGTCGGGGCGGGCGGGGCGGCGAAGAAATTCTTCACGCCGGCAATCACACCGTCCACGATGCTTTTCTTTTCAGCGGGGCTAATGGCCATGTTGAGGGGAGGGGTTGGGGAGGAGGCAGGAAAAAAGTTGAGTACGCCCGCGCTGCCGACAGGTGCGACGAGCGGGGTTTCCGGGACTTTGCTGGTGATAAAGCCGAGCGCCAAGCATTCATCGGCCGTGAGCCAGGAGGTTTTGTTGAGCAGCTCGTGGGCTGTTTCGGCGCTCATGCCGGTGCGAGCCACGTAGCGGCTCACGAGTTGATTTTGAATCTTGTCGAGGATGTCGGCGGCCGCGCGCATGTCGTCCGCGTTCAAGTTCCAGCCGTCCGAGGTGGGCTTGTGCACCATCCACAGTGCCGCATCCGCCATAACTACCTCGTCGCAGGCCAGCGCGCAGAGCACGGCAATGGAGGCGCAGAGGCCTTCCACGCGGGCTTGGGTTTTCACCCCGCGCGCGGCCAAGTCCCGCACGTAGTTGTAGATGGCGTAGCCTTCCACGACATCGCCGCCGCCGCAAGCCGGAAAATGCAGTACTACCTGCTCAGGCAGGCTAGCCTCGTTGGCGGCGCCGTCAAAGCAGTCATAGCCCTCGACGGCGTAGCGCACGTCTTGCAGCATGGTGCCGAAGCACCAGTCGCCGCAGCCGATGGAATCCAGAAAATAATAATGGCGCGTACCGGGCATGTCACAAAGGTGCCGCGCGACTATATTTGTAGACGCACGAAGGGGCCGTAATGGGCCAAAAAGGGCCAATGCGGCCCACTTAGGCGGCCTATATCAAATGAGCGATAAATCCAAACTGGCACCCGGCACAGAACGCATCCGCGTCACGGTGCCCTCCGATGTGGCCCGCTACTTCGAGGCGCAGTCTAAGCGTTACGCCGTGAGTGTTTCGGCTTGCGCCGGGCCTTTGCTTTGTGCAGCGGCGCGAGGCGAGATTCAGCAGACGTTTACGCAAGCCCGAGGAGCGGACCTGCGGCCGAAATAGCGGATGCCCGCGGCGCGATTGTTGCTATATTCGCACCATGAAGCATCCCTTACTTTTCGCCGCCCTACTGGGCTTGGCCGCTTGCACGAGCAGCACCCCCGCAGGGACGCTGGCCAAGCCCGTCGCGCTGGCCGCGCCCGCGCTCACACTGGTTGAGCGCGACCAAGTTGCCATCCGCGCCGCCTTGCGCGAGCGCCTTGATAACCCAGCCAGCTACGTGCCCGGCGAGCTGGTGGCGGATGGCACCCTTACGAAGGGCGAACTGAAAAGCCTCTCGACCGGCCATCCCTATCACGGGGCCGATGCCGACGAGTTGGGTGCGCGTCGCTATCAGCATAGCTACCGGGCGACCAACGCGTACGGGGCGCTCGTGCGTCAAGATGTCACGGCGTTTGTGTACGCCACCGGTTCCGTAGATTTCTTGTAACATCCTCCCCGGCCTACAGGCTGCTGATGGCGCGCGCCCGCACCATGCGGCCCTGCTGCGCGGCAATCGTGCGCACGTCCACGACCGGGGCGGGCTGGGCAGCCATCGCGGCGGCGAGCTGTTGGTAGTCAATGCTGCCTACGTTGAGGCCCCGCGCGGCTTGGCCACCGTCGGCCGAGCGGTTGGTCCTGGCCAGGCCGGGGGCAAAGTCCACGCCGCCGGTCACGGCATTCAGGTAGGAAAGCACCGGCGCGAACTGCTGGCTGGCCTGCTTATTCATCACCACTTCGCCGGGCGTAAGCAGGGCCGGCACCGTGTCAGTGGTGCCGGTGCCAGGTACGAGGCCGCCGGTGTTGAAGCCGAGGATTTTGGCGGCGCTCGCCGCGCCGGCCGCCACGGCTGCCGCATCCGTCGCCACCGTGTAAGCCACGCCGAGCGGAATGGTAAAGGGCGGAGCAATATCCGAAATTTTGCCACCAATGTCCGCGTTAGTGCCCAGTTGTTTCTCGACCCCGATGTAAATATCCGCCAAGGCGAGCGTTTTTTTCAGCGCCATAGCGGCTTGGTAAGCCGCCCCTTCCTTGTCGAGGTTTTCGAGCACCACGTCGGTGGCCGTCTGGGCCGCGCTCAGGCCCGCCTTGATAATGTCTTGCTCCGTTTCCTTGATTTTCTTTTTCTCGTCCCCGACGCGCTTGGCTTCTTTTATTTCGTTGGCGGCTTGCTTCTTCTCGATGTCTCCGGTTTTCTGGCCGTAGTCTTGGGCATTGACGAGCGCGGCAGCGAGGCCAGCCTTTTCGACGGCGTTGCGGCGCTTCTCAGCTATGTTTTCGCTGATTTCGCGCTTTAGCAGGGCGGTTTCGACCGCTGCCAGCTCTTTATCCAGATAGTCCTGTAGGTTGGTCTCTGCCTCTTTATATTCCCGAATTAGCTCCTTATTTCGGGCTTCGCTGCGCTTTTTGGCAATTTCAACCTGTTTTTGGTTAAAATCTTCAGCTAATTGCTGGATAGCGGCATCGGCTTTGGCCTGAACGAGCTGCTTTTCGGCGGCTGTTTTCTTGGCTCCGGCCAGCTCCGCATCCGCCGCTAGTTGTACGAGGCGCTGTTTCACGACCAACTCGGCAGCCGAGCCGTTC
>JANXNW010000291.1 GCA_025353905.1 Hymenobacter sp. | reverse complement strand
CCGGCGGTGGCCGCGATTTCACCGGCCCGCAACACGTTCAGCGAGAACGCATTGTTGGGCTGGTCGCCGGCCCGGTAGCTGATGGGTGTGCCCGCCGTGAGGCCCAGCTCCCGCGCCGCGTCGGCGCTCAGGTGGCCCTGCACCGCGAAAGTTTCCACCACCTCGGGCAGCAAATCGGCGTCGATGCCGTAGTAGTCCAGCAGCTCCTGCGCCACAGCCTGCCGCTTGAAATTCCAGAGCACGCCCTCCGACAGCCCCGAAACCGTGGTTTGCAGCTGGCCGCTCAGCCGGAAGGCGATATAGTCGCCGGGCAGCTGAATCTTGTGGATGCGCGCGTAAATCTGCGGCTCGTTTTCGCGCACCCACTTCAGCTTGGACGCGGTGAAGTTGCCCGGCGAGTTCAGGAAGTTTTCGAGGCAATACGCTTCGCCCAGCTCCTCAAACGCCTGGTTGCCAATGGCCACGGCCCGGCTGTCGCACCAAATAATGGCGGGGCGCAGCACCTGGCCGGCCCGGTCGAGCAGTACCAGGCCGTGCATCTGATACGTGATGCCGATGCCGGCCACCAGCCCGGTATCGAAGCCGTAGGCGGCCCGAAGCTGCGCGGTGGCGCGCACGCACTCCTGCCACCAGCACTCGGGGTGCTGCTCGGCCCAGCCGGCCTGGGGCACGTCGATTTCCATCTCCTGGTGGGGAGAAACCGCCGCCGCCACGCACCGCCCGGAGTCGATGTCGAGCAGCGAGACTTTGATGGAAGAGCTACCGATGTCGTAGCCGAGCAGGTATTTCATGGTCGAATCAGAGGGGAAGGACCGTTGTTGAGTTGTTAGTTGTCAGTTACTAGTCTTTTGCAACATATTGACTGACAACTGACAACGGATAACTGACAACTCGTTTACTTCACCGTGAGCAGGGCCGAGGCGGCGGGGCTGGCACCCAGCGCCAGGCTGCGGGCGCTGGGCAGCGAGCCGCCCACCCACACTTTCACCGGCCCGGCGGCCTGCACCAACTCGCCCTTTGCGTTGTAAAGAGCCAGCTCGTCGGGGCTGAGCGTGAAGCGAACGGTGGTGCTGGCCCCAGGAGCCAGCTGCACACGCTTGAAGGCTTTCAGCGCGTAGAGGGGCGTTTGCGCACCCGCTGCGGGCGGGTGCGTGAGGTAGAGCTGCACTATTTCCTCGCCCGCCACCGCGCCCGTGTTGCTGACGGTAGTCGTGACCTCGACGGGCTTCCGGCGGGCGATTTTGGTGGCTGAAAGCTTCACCGCCGGGTAGGCGAACCTGGTGTAGCTCAGGCCGTAGCCGAACGGATAGAGCGGCTCGGCTGTCAGGTAGCGGTAGGTTCGCCCGGCCATCGCGTAGCTCTCGTAGGCCGGCAGCTGAGCCAGCGACCGCGGGAAAGTGAGCGGCAGCTTGCCCGAGGGCGACACCTTGCCGAAGATGAGGTCGGCCAGGGCGTTGCCGCCTTCCTCGCCGGGATACCAGGCCAGCAGCACGGCATCGGCCAGCTCGTGCACTTCGGCCAGGTTCATGGGGCTGCCGCCGGTCACGACGGCGATAATGGGCTTCTTGTTATTCGCCCGCAATTTTTTCAGGAAATCGAGCTGATTTTGGGGCAGGTTGTAGTCGAGCCGGTCGCCGGCGTGGGCCGAGGCGATGGATTCGCCCTCTTCGCCCTCCAGCAGCCCCGTTATGCCCAGCACCACGATGGTGGCATCGGCCGCCTGGGCGTCGCCGGTGGTCCAGTCCATGGGGTTCACGTTGGGCCGGTCGAGCAGGATGCCCGGCTTGTACTCAATCTGACTGCCCGTTTGCACGCCCGCCACCAGGCCCTCGAAAAAGGTCGACATCTGGCCGTTGGCCCCGTAGTAGTTGCCCAGCAGCGCTTCCACGCTGGTGGCGTTGGGGCCGGTAACGTAGTACTTGCCCAGGTCGGCGCGCAGCGGCAAGGCCCCGTTGTTCTTCAGTAGCACCATCGATTTCAGCGCCACTTCCCTGGCCAAAGCTCGGTGCTCGGCGCTGTTGATGACGGCCGGCATGAGCTTGTCGTAGGGCGTCGCGTTCGGGCCGTCGAACAAACCCAGCTTGAAGCGGGTGCGCAGCAGAATGGCCAGCGCGCTATCGACCTCCACTTCCTTGAGCAAGCCCTGGCGCACGGCATCGGGCAGTTTAGTGTAGGTGTCGCCGCAGTTCAGGTCCACGCCGCGCTTCAGGGCCAGGGCGGCGGCTTCGGTCTTGGTTTTCACCATCTTATGGCCCTGGTAAAAGTCGTCGAGCGCCCCGCAGTCGCTCACCACGTGGCCCCGAAAGCCCCATTCCTGGCGCAGCACGTCGTGCAGCAGAAACGTATTGCCGCAGCAAGGCTCGCCGCCCACGCGGTTGTAGGCGCACATCACGGCCTCCACGTTGGCCTCCTTCACCAGCGCCCGGAAGGCGGGCAAGTAAGTTTCGCGCAGGTCTTGCGGCGAAGGACTTACGTCGAACTCGTGGCGCAGCTTTTCGGGGCCGCTGTGCACGGCGTAGTGCTTGGCGCAGGCCGCCACTTTGAGGTAGCGCGGGTCGTTGCCCTGCAAGCCGCGCACGAAAGCCACGCCCAGGCGGCTGGTCAGGGTGGGGTCTTCGCCGTACGTTTCCTGGCCCCGGCCCCAGCGCGGGTCGCGGAAAATGTTGATGTTGGGGGTCCAAAACGTGAGGCCGCCGTACTTCACGTAGTGGTTTTTGGCGATGGCAGCGTTGTACATGGCCCGCGCCTCGTCCGAAATGGCGGTGGCTTCGCGCAGGGCCAGGTCGCTGTCGAAAGTGGCCCCCAGCCCAATGGCCTGCGGAAACACCGTGGCCTGCCCCGAGCGGCCCACGCCGTGCAGGGCCTCGTTCCACCAGCTGTACGCCGGAATGCCGAGCCGCTCAATCGCGGG
>JANXNW010000246.1 GCA_025353905.1 Hymenobacter sp. | reverse complement strand
GGCCGCGTCGGTGAAGACGCGGCTCGCGGGGGCGCTTAGCGTCAGGGTTTCGGGGTCGAGGTTAGGGGCGGCTTGGGTAAACAGGCGGAGGCTGGGAAGGGTGATGACTGCCTGGTGCTTAGAAAGCGAAAATTGCAGCCGTAGTTCCTGCCGTGTGGCATCGTACCGCCACGCGGAGGCGGGCAGCGGCTGCCGCTTTTCGCCCACTAGCACGGCCGAAGGTGCAGCGGCTACCCGGCTTACCCGCAACTGCACCAGCCTCGCAGCCGGAGCGCCGGGGTAAGTGCCTTTCAGCTGAGCCAGAATAATGGTTCGGTCAGCCGCGTAAGCCCCCGTTACTTGCACACTGGCGTATTGGTGCTGAGCCAGTGCCTGGGCCGAGTGCCCGTCGTCCTCATACACTTCAAAGCCCGATAGGGGTACTTGCGGGTCGGGAAAATAGCGCAGTACCAGCGTATCAGGCCGAAAAGCGGCGGTGCTGGCGCGGTAGTTCGTCATGGGCACGAAAGCCCCGGCACGAGTCAGTAGCGGAATGTGGCCCAGCGGGGCGGGTAAGCCCACGGTGCGGCCGCCGGGCAGGGTTTGGCCGGTTTCAAAATCGACCCAGCCGCCAGGTGTGGCAGGCAGGATGACGTTGCGCCGTCGCTGGCCGGGCTGATTAACGGGCGCTACCAACAGGTTGGGACCGAGCAGGTATTGGTCGTCAGGTAATGGTAATTGAGTCGATAGCTCGGACCTTTGATAGTCAGTCAATTGCGTAAACCAAACATCGCCTGCCGAAGGGTTAATTGCCCCGGCAAACGTTTTATCGAGCCACTGCTCAGACCCAAAATCCATCGCCCGCGTCAGCGGCGCGCCAGTCAGCGTATTCTGCGCCGCCAGCGTGTACAGATACGGCAGCAATTCCATGCGCAAGTGCGTGTATTTGCGCACGATGCTTTGATATGGCTCGGGGTAGGTGTAGGGCTCGGGCGGCACCACCTGGTCGGAGTGGGGGCGCAGGATGGGGCAGAGCGCAGCCAGCTGTAGCCAGCGGGTGTAGAGCTCCGCGTCCTGGACGGCGTTGGCCCCGAAGCCGCCCGCGTCGGAGTGCAGGTAGCCCATGCCGGCCTGGCCCATGCCGAGCATGATGGGAATTTGGGCCTGCAAGCCGCTCCACGAGCGGTTCACGTCGCCGCTCCACGGGAAAACCGACTGGCGCTGCATGCCGGCCCAGCCCGAGCGGGCCAGGTTGAAAAGGCGCTCGTCGGGGTATTGCGCGGCGTATTTGTCGGCAAAAATGCCCGCCCAGGTTTGGCCGTAGGCATTGTGCACCTGGCGGGTGGGACCGGCGGCGTGGCGCATGGCGGCGGGGTGGTTTTCGGGCTCGCCGAGGTCGCTCCACCAGCCGGCCGCGCCTTGCCCGTGCAGGCGCGCGTACTGCGTCCAGAGCCAGGCCCGCGTGGCAGGTTTGAATACGTCGAGGATGCTCGCCGGACCGGCCCAGAACGAGCCCACCGTGAACGGCCGCCCGCCGGCCGTGGTGCCTACCAGTCCGCGCGTACGCACCAGACTGTCGTTGCGCGAGGTGCGCATCACGTAGGGCTCCGAAATCAGAATCGTTTGTACACCCTGGCTTTGCAGCTCGCGCATCATCCCGGCCGGGTCGGGGAAGTGGGTTTTATCCCACTCAAAATCACCCTGCCGGGTGGTGCCGCCAAACCAGAACAAATCGAGCACGAGCGCGTCGAGCGGAAAGTCAGCCGCTCGCATCCGGCGGGCCACAGCCAGCATTTCAGCTTGCGAGCGGTAGCCGAAGCGGCTTTGAATGAGGCCCAGCGCCCAGCGCGGCGGCAGCGGCTGGCGGCCGGTGAGGGCGGTGTAGCGGTCGAGAATCTCGGCCTGGTTGCGGCCCATCACCACGAAGTAACTCAGGCTGCTGAGGCCCTCTGCGCCGTATTCGAGCTGGTCGGGGCGGGCTTTGCCCAAATCCAGATACCCGGCGGCATGGTGGTCGAAGAGCAACAGGTAACCGCGGCTGCTTAGCACGACGGGCAGGGTCACGTTCAGGTTCTGCTCGCCGTTCTGGTAGCCGTAATGGGCCTGGTTGTAGAGGTCGAGCCGGTAGCCGCGCCGGTCCAGGGGCAGCGCCCGCGCCCCGGTGCCGTAGAGCCGCTCGCCGGGTTGCAGCCGCAGGCGTACGCCCGTGCCGCTGGCTTGGTCGCCAATCAGCTCGTCGGGGTGCTGGCCGGGCTGGGCCTGGCGGCGGAAAGGCGAGGAGGCTTCGCTCACGCTGCCAGTTTCGCCATTCACCGTTATGGCCAGCGTCTTTTTATCTACGCTGATAAGCTGGCAGTTTACCGACAGCTCCACGCGGTCCGAATAAACAAATACGCCCTTGCAGATATCTGGCCCGTATTTTTTTACTTCGGCTGCCGTGCGGGGGCCGTCGCAACCGGGGTTGCAAGTGGTTTCGTAGCGCACCACCTGGGGCGGCTGCACGACGCTCACTGACGAGTCGGCGTCAGCCGCCTGACCCGGCGCCAGGTAGCTGATTTTCACCACGCCCGGCGCCCATGTTTGGACGCGCCGCCGGCTGCCATCGGTAGCCCGCACTTCGAGCATTACCCGCGTTACCTGGTACCGTGCGGTGTCGTAGTCAATCACGGCGCGGTGCGAGCGATACCGCCCGCCCGGCACTTCCCGCGCCGCTGGGTGGCCAAACGGGTCCTGGGCGGGCGGCCCGTCGGTCTGGCGCTGGGCGTGAGTGGCGGCGGGAAGCAGCAGCGCGGCGGTCAGCAGCAAGACGGGGAAGCGGGAAAAAATCGAACGCATACGGGCAGGGTAGGAGCGGGCAAATTACGGCGCGGCCAATTCATCACGGGGCAATAAAGGCGAGATTTTCCTGGGTTCAGCAGACAAAAAAAGCTCCCCGGCATACGGGGAGCTTTCTGGCGGCCAGCAAGCGCTGGGGACTTAGGGGTTGCTGCCGGGAGCAGCTGTGGTGGGTTTGCCGGAGCAGGAACGGGGCTTGGGGTCGTCTCGCTTTTGACGGTCGAAGCACGAAGTCAGGCTCAGCGTGAGCAGGGCGGCCAGCACGGGCAGGCGCAGCGCGGTAAGGAGTTTGGACATGGGAGTGAGGGGTTTAAAGCGGTTCTCAGATTAGTGTAGCAGCTCGTCGCCCGTAAGCCTCACCCCCTAGCCCCCTCTCCAAAAGAGAGGGGGGACTAGTTTTAGAGCCTAACTTACTAGTTGCTAGATTTCTAGGACTAGAAACTAGTCCCCCCTCTCTTTTGGAGAG
>JANXNW010000018.1 GCA_025353905.1 Hymenobacter sp. | reverse complement strand
TCCCAGGCCAAGACGAGCACGGCCAGCGGGGTGGCGGAGTCGGCGGCAGGGTCGGCGGCGGCAGAAAGCAGGGACATGAAGCGGGCGGCGCGGAGTAGGAGCGGGGTGCGCTCCGCGAAAGGGCGCTACCAATCGACAAGTACGGCACGGCGGCCGGTTATCAAGCTCGGCGGCTGGCAAAAACCGGCAACCCGACGCGGCGGGTGCACGTTGCGAACACTTCGCCCCGCTCGCCGGACTGCCCGTCGTGCCCGCGTCGGCTGGTATCTTGCGGGCTTAAACGCACGGCAACTCGGCCACCAGCCCGTTCGCCGGCTTGCCCGAACCCGCTCGCGCCCTTGCGCGAACCCCGTCAATATTCTTCGCAAATCTTCGCCCCCGTATGGCCGCCAATCTGGTACAGGAAAACAATTACATGCTCAACGACCTGGCCGCCCAAAGCAGCCAGGAGCAGGTGCCGGGCGCGGTGCGCCACGTCGAGCAAACCCACGACCACCTCTTCACTTTCACCACTGAAAACGGCACCCGGCTGAGGCTGCACGTGCTGAGCGACAAGATTCTGCGCTTCCGCTACCTCACGCCGGGCGCGGCTGCCGAGCCGGATTTCAGCTACGCCGTGCCCGACGAGGCTGATGCCCATCCCACGCGTCCGCCCGTGCCCACCGCGCTGGAGTTCAAGGATAAGTCAGACCACTACCGCCTGACCACGGCCCGGCTCATCTGCCTGATAAGCAAGGACTCGCTGCGCACCCGGGTGCTCGACCGCTCGGGCAACGTGCTCGCGGCCGACGAGCGGGGTTTCCACTGGCAGCACGACGACGAGGCCGGCAACGACATCGTCAAGATGAGCCAGCAGGTGCCCAGCGGCGTGTGCTACTACGGCCTCGGCGACAAGCCCGCCAACATGAACCTGCGCGGCCAGCGGTTCCAGAACTGGGGCTCGGACACCTACGGCTACAAAAAAGGCACCGACCCGCTGTATAAAAACATTCCGTTTTTCCACGTGCTGCAGCAGCGCATCGCGCACGGTATTTTTTTCGATAACACGTTCCGGGCCTGGTTCGACTTCGCCGCCGAGCGGGCCGATGTCACCAGCTTCTGGGCCGAGGGCGGCGAGATGAACTACTATTTCATCTACGGCCCGACGCTGCTCGAAGTCAGCGAAGAATACACGAAGCTGACCTGCCCGCCCGAGCTGCCCCCGCTCTGGACGCTCGGCTATCATCAGTGCAAGTGGAGCTATTTCCCGGAGAGCAACGTGCGCGAAATCACCCAGGGCCTGCGCGAGCGAAAGATTCCGTGCGACGCGATTTACCTCGACATCGATTACATGGACGGCTACCGCTGCTTCACGTGGAACCCGCAGCACTTCCCCGACCCCAAGCAGCTGGTGAACGAGCTGGCCGCCGATGGCTTCAAAACGGTCGTCATCATCGACCCCGGCATTAAAATCGACCCCGATTATTCGGTTTATCAGGAGGGAATTGAGCACGACTATTTCTGCCGACGGGCCGACGGGCCGCTCATGCGCGGCTCGGTCTGGCCGGGCCAGTGCCACTTCCCCGACTATACCCGCCCCGACGTGCGCGCGTGGTGGGCGAGCTTGTTTGAGGGCCTGATTAAAGACACCGGTGTGCGCGGGGTGTGGAACGACATGAACGAGCCCGCCGTGTTCGAGAAAGGGACTTTCCCGGACGACGTGCGCTTCGGCTACGACGGGCAGCCCTGCTCGCACCGCAAGGCCCACAACATCTACGGGATGCAGATGGCCCGCGCCACGGCCGAAGGTGTCAAGCAGTTCAGCTACCCCAACCGGCCGTTCACCATCACGCGCTCGACCTACGCCGGCGGGCAGCGCTACTCGTCGGGCTGGACGGGCGACAACATCGCTAGCTGGGACCACCTCTGGCTGGCCAATATCCAGTGTCAGCGGCTGAGCATCAGCGGGTTCTCGTTCATCGGCTCCGACATCGGCGGCTTCATCGACACGCCCGATGGCGAGTTGTACGCCCGCTGGATGGCGCTCGGCGCGTTCCACCCGTTTTTCCGCACCCACAGCAGTGGCGACCACGGCGACCAGGAACCCTGGAGCTTCGGCGAACCCTACACGAGCCTGGCGCGGCACTTTATCGAGCTGCGCTACCAGCTGCTGCCCTACGTCTACACCACGTTCTGGCAGTACGCCCAGCACGGTACGCCCATGCTACGGCCGCTCACGTTCCTCGACCAGGACGACCCCGAAACGTATTTGCGGATGGCCGAATTCGCGCTCGGCGACCACCTGCTCGTCTGCCCCATCACCCAAGCCGGGGCCGATGGCCGCTGGATGTATTTGCCGCGGGGCGAGTGGTACTATTACTGGACCGATGAATTAAAAACCGGCGGCCAGGAAGTGTGGGCCGCCGCCGACCTCACGCGCATTCCGCTCTTCGTCAAAGCAGGGGCCGTCGTGCCCATGCAGCCCGTCATGCAGTACGTGGGCGAGGTGCCGGTCGAGGAACTGACGCTGCACGTCTATTACAAAAACGGTCTTGCCGAGAGCGTGCTCTACGACGACGGCGGCGAGGGCTACGACTACCAGCACGGCCATCAAACCCTGCGCCGGTTCGCGGTGAGCGGCGACGCGACCTCGCTCACGCTGAGTCAGGTCATCGAAGGCAACTACGCGCCCAGCTTCGCCACGTACCGCGTCGTGCTGCACGGCTTGCCCGGCGCTGTTGAGGCGGCTGTCGCCGACGGGCAGTCTGTGGCTCCCGGCACCCTGGCCGCTACCGAGACTACCGCTGCCATGCCGTTGCTGACAGTGGGAGTAGGGTTTGAGGAAGTGCGGGTGCAATTCAGCGCCGTGCCCGACCTCGCCGCCTAGCCACTGACTGACTCAGCGACTATTGGGCCAGCCGCCGCACCTGCTCCGGCGTGGTGTTGCTGATTTCGGCGATTTCCTCTACCGTGAGGCGGCCGGTTTTGAGCAGATTGCGGATAGTGGTTTCGAGAGTTACTTCAAGAGCAACTGCCTTTTGTTCAGCAGTATCCGCCCGCTGCCCTTCAGCATCGGCTCGCTGCCCTTCAGCAATAGCCTGCTGCTGGGCGCGTTCCCGCTCCCGCTCCTGCTGCAATACGGTGGCGCGGCGGGCCATAGACAGCATCATTTGCTCGTATTGCTCCGGCGAAACATTGCGCGTACTCAACTCGTCCAGGGCCGACTTCAACCAGTCTTCCTCCCAGAAATCGGGACGATTTTCGAGGTCCAGGGCGGGGTTTTCGACGTTGTTCATGGTGAAGAGTAATTTTTCCAGGTCGGTCCGTACATCGGCCGCCGATAAATGAAACTTGTCCAGCTCGACCAGCACGAACGTGAGTTGCGTGTCAAGCAGTTCGCCGCTTGCAGTCCGTAAGTTAGCCACGGTTTGGCAATCGGAGCCGGGCAACAGATTCTGGCTGAGCAGAGCAACCGCATAAATCTGGGGAAGGTCCGCCCACTCAAACCGGCCGCGCTGCACCAGCAGGTTGAGCTTTTGGGAGGCGTAAAACTTGAGCCGCTGCAAAAAATCCGGCGAGCGGGCTACCTGCATCTCCACGATGAAGTAGCGCCCGTGCTCGTCCACGCAGCTCAAATCGAAGATGCTGCTCCGGCTATCGGGCGTGGTGCCCGCATAGGCGGTCGGCTCCAGCGTCACCTCCCGAATCGGCACGTCGGAGCCGATGAGCGCGGGCAACGCGCGGCGCAGAAACTGGGTGTTGTGCGGATTGCCGAACGTGGCCTTGAAGCCGTAGTCCGATGTGATGGGCAGGTAGGCGGGTAAGTTCATGCAGCGTAAAGCTAACGGGCAGCGCGCCTGATTTCAGCCGCGGCTTGGGCACGGTTAAGCAGTACATTGGCGGCATGAAGCACCCGCTTAAGTTTCCACTGATTCTGTTGGCCCTGCTGAACCTGGCCCATTCTGCCCTGGCCCAACGCGCCCTGCCCGCCTGGCTCGCGCGCGCCGACGCGCCAGCCGACACTGCCGGCCTGGGACGGGTGCTGGCCCGGCCCGACTTTTATCGCTTGCAAATCAGCCTGGTGCGCGTCCGGCGCGATGCCCAGGGCCGGCCCCACTTGGCGCGTCCGCTCACGTACCGCCTCCAGCCAAAGGAATATTTCTACCCCGCCAGTACCGTCAAGCTGGCCGGTGCGGTGCTGGCGTTGGAAAAGCTCGAACGCCTGCAACGCACCACGCCCGCGCTCACGGCCGACTCGCCGATGCGGACCGACACGGCGTTCCAGAAGCAAACCCCCGCCTGGGTGGATAGCAGCGCCGACAACCGCCACGCCAGCCTGGGGCACTATATCCACAAGATGCTCATCGTGAGCGATAACGATGCCTACAACCGGCTCTACGAGTTCGTCGGCCCGGAGGAGTTGAACGCCGGCCTGCACCGCCTGGGTTTGCGCCGCGCCCGTCTCACGCACCGCCTGAGCGTGGGCGACGGTGAGCCCGGCTGGCGACATACCAACCCCATCCGCTTCTTCGCCGACACGGCTGGTCGGCAGCTCGTTCACGCTCAGCCCGCTGCTTACTGGGCCGCCCCCCGACCCGCCCCCAATGTTGAGCCAACCTCTATGCTGCTCGGCACGGCGTATATCGGCGGGCAGGACCAGCGCATCGATAAACCGTTGGACCTGAGCGATAAAAACGTGTTCAGCCTGCTCGATTTGCAGCAGCTGTTGCGTGCCGTGGTTCTACCCGAAACTGTGCCGCCAGCTCGCCGGCCCCAGCTTTCGCCGGCCGGCTACGAGCGCCTGCGCTTGTCGCTGAGCCAGCTGCCGCCCCAGAGCCGCTCGCCGCGCTACGACTCGTTGCACTATCCCGGCACGTACTGCAAGTTTCTGTTTGGCGGCGGGGGCACCGCGCGCCTGCCGGCCGGGGTGCGGGTGTTCAATAAAATCGGGCAGGCGTACGGCTTTCTCATCGACAACGCCTACGTGGTGGACGCCGCCCACGGCATAGAGTTTTTGCTCGCGGCCGTGGTCTACGTCAATGCCGATGGGGTGCTCAACGACGATAAGTACGACTACGACAAAGTGGGTTTCCCGTTCCTGCGCGACCTGGGCCTGCGGGTGTACGAGGCCGAGCTGCGGCGCGCGGTGCCGAAACTGCGGAAATAATAGACACAAAAAACCCGCGCTGAGTGAGCAGCGCGGGTTTTTACTAAAATCAGCCAGCTTACGCCAGCGCGTTCGACGTGGCTTTGGCCGTGACGTACTCACGGTTCAGAATAGCGATGTTTTCGAGCGAGATGCCCACCGGGCACTCGGCCGCGCACGAGCCGATGTTGGAGCAAGCGCCGAAGCCTTCGATGTCCATCTGGGCCACCATGTTTTCCACGCGAGTGTTGCGCTCGACCTGCCCTTGCGGCAACAGGGCCAGCTGCGACACCTTTGCGCTCACGAAGAGCATAGCCGAAGCGTTCTTACACGCTGCCACGCACGCGCCACAGCCAATGCAGGTAGCGGCTTCGAAAGCGCGGTCGGCAATTTCCTTCGGAATCGGAATCTCGTTGCCGTCGGGCGCGCCGCCCGTGTTCACGCTCACGTAGCCGCCGGCCTGGATGATGCGGTCAAAGGCCGAGCGGTCCACGCTCAGGTCTTTGTTTACCGGGAAAGCATTGGCCCGCCACGGCTCCACGGTAATCGTGTCGCCGTCCGAGAACTTGCGCATGTGCAGCTGGCAGGTCGTGGTGCCCTTCTCTGGGCCGTGCGAGCGGCCGTTGATGAAGAGCGCGCACGAGCCGCAAATGCCCTCGCGGCAGTCATGGTCGAACGAAACGGGGTCCTGCCCCTTGTGGAGCAGGTCCTCGTTGAGCACGTCCAGCATTTCCAGGAAGGACATGTCGGGCGAGATGTCCTTGATGTTGTAATCCACCATGCCGCCTTTCGCTTGGCGGTTAGGCTGTCGCCAAATCCGGAGCTTCAGGTTCAGCGGTTTCGCGTTGGGGTTCGAGCCGGCCATTTTTATATGGAGAAGTGGGAGGGTGAGACATGAGAAATGAGATGAGCGCCAGCTAAATAGTTGCTGAATGCCCGTCTCACCTCCCATATCTCACAGTCCCATGTCTAAGGATTATTTATAGCTCCGCTGCGTGAGCTTCACGTTTTCAAACACCAGCTCTTCCTTGTGAAGTTCTTCGGGCTGGTTATCGCCCTTGTACTCCCAGGCCGCGACGTAGGCGTAGTGGTCGTCGTCGCGCAGGGCCTCGCCCTCGGGGGTCTGGTATTCTTCGCGGAAGTGGCCGCCGCAGCTTTCGTTGCGGTCGAGCGCGTCGTCCATCATCAGCTCGCCCAGTTCCAGGAAGTCGGCCACGCGGCCGGCTTTTTCGAGGGCCTGGTTCATCTCTTCGCCCGTACCCACGATTTTGACATCCTCCCAGAACTCCTTGCGCAGCTTTTGAATCTCAGCTTTGGCGTGGCGCAGGCCCTCGGCGTTGCGGCTCATGCCGCAGTATTCCCACACGAGGTGGCCCAGGGCCTTGTGAAACTCGTCGGGCGTACGATTGCCGTTGATGCTGAGCAGCAGCTCGACGCGCGCCTGCACCCCGGCTTTGGCCTCGGCAAACGCCGGGTGGTCGGTCGTGACGGGCTTCGGGGCCGTCTGGGCCAGGAAGTCGCCGATGGTGTACGGAATGACGAAATAGCCGTCGGCCAGGCCCTGCATGAGGGCCGAAGCCCCGAGGCGGTTCGCGCCGTGGTCCGAGAAATTGGCCTCGCCCGTGGCGTAGAGGCCCGGAATCGTGGTTTGCAAATTATAATCGACCCACAGGCCACCCATCGTGTAGTGCACGGCGGGGTAGATGCGCATGGGCTGCTCGTAGGGGTTTTCGTCGGTGATTTTCTCGTACATGGCAAACAGGTTGCCGTACTTCTGGCTCACCCAATCGGCCCCGTTGCGCTTGATGGCATCGGCGAAGTCGAGATACACGGCCAAGCCGGTCGAGCCGACGCCCTTGCCCTCGTCGCACATCTGCTTGGCGTTGCGCGAAGCCACGTCGCGCGGCACGAGGTTACCGAAAGCCGGGTACTTGCGCTCCAGGAAATAATCGCGGTCGTCCTCCTGGATATCCGAGGCCTTGATTTCACCCTTTTGCAGACGCTGGGCGATTTCCACCGTGGCCGGCACCCACACGCGACCGTCGTTGCGCAGCGATTCCGACATGAGCGTCAGCTTCGACTGGTAGTCGCCCGACACCGGAATGCAGGTCGGGTGAATCTGGGTGAAGCAGGGGTTGGCGAAGTACGCGCCTTTTTTGTGGGCGCGCCAGGCGGCCGTCACGTTGCAATGCTTGGCGTTGGTGCTCAGGTAGAACACGTTGCCGTAGCCGCCGGTGGCCAGCACCACGGCGTGGGCGGCGTGGGTTTGCACCTCGCCCGTAATGAGGTGGCGCGTCACGATGCCGCGCGCCTGCCCGTCCACCACCACCACGTCGAGCAGCTCCGAGCGAGTGTGCAGCTTCACCTTGCCGTAAGCCACCTGCCGGCTCAGGGCCGAATACGCGCCGAGCAGCAACTGCTGTCCGGTCTGGCCGCGGGCGTAGAACGTGCGCGACACCTGCGCGCCGCCGAAGGAGCGGTTGGCCAGCAACCCGCCGTACTCGCGGGCGAAAGGCACGCCCTGGGCCACGCACTGGTCGATGATGCTCACCGAGACCTGCGCCAGCCGGTACACGTTGGCTTCGCGGGCGCGGTAGTCGCCGCCCTTCACGGTGTCATAGAACAGCCGGAATATCGAGTCGCCGTCGTTCTGGTAGTTTTTAGCCGCGTTGATGCCGCCCTGCGCCGCGATGGAGTGCGCCCGGCGGGGCGAGTCGTGGTAAGTGAAGGCGTGGACGTTGTAGCCCAACTCGGCCAGCGAGGCGGCGGCCGAAGCCCCGGCCAAGCCCGTGCCCACCACGATGACGTCGTACTTGCGCTTATTGGCCGGATTGACGAGCTTGACGTTGAACTTGTGCTTTTCCCACTTCTCGGCCAACGGACCTTCGGGAGCTTTGGAATTCAGAATCATACGGGTGGTGGGTAGAAAATTAACGAAGCTTGGCGAGCGCTAACAAGGCCCCGACAATAGCGAGGACCTGCGCGATGTTGGCCCAAATAGTCCGAGTGTTCAGGGCCTGAAACTGTTCGGAAATTTTAAGTTCGAGCTTGGAAAAAAGCTCGTTTGTGTCAAGAGTCAGCTTGTGAATCAACTCTCGTAGTTCCTGGCTTTCGGCCTTCAAATCCGCTTTTGTCGCCAGACGCATCTCTTGCAAATCGGCCTTCGTCGCTACTAAACTGATATCCTCGGCTCGGTTCTGCTCAACAAACTCCGCAATGACTTGCGCCTGCTCACGACCTAGCCGGTCTTGTAGGTTAGTGTGGGCAGCGATGGCACTCATAGCAGAAGATGGTTAAAGGTCAAAAATTAGAAGCCAACTGATGCAACACGGCCGGCGCGTCAGTCAGCAACGCCCCTTTTTCATTCGTGAAGATGAAAAAGTAGATGGGCATGGCTGCGAAGCCTGCGGACACGAGTACCGCGAAGGCGTAGCCAAAGTTTTTAATCAGCGGCATGTACTTGCGGTGGTTCAGGCCGAGCGTCTGAAAGCCGGAGCGGAAGCCGTGCCAGAGGTGGTAGCCGAGGCTGGCCTGGGCCGAGACGTAGAGCAGCACGTACCACCAAACGTGAAACGAGGAGACGACGAGGCTGTAGAGGTCGTCGTTGTGGTTGATGTCGGGGGACAGTTCACCGAAGCGGGCCTTCCAGAAAAAATTGTAGAGGTGCACCAGCAGGAAAATCAGCAGAATGGTACCCAGCAGGGCCATGTTGCGCGAAGTCCACTCCGAGTTCTTCTCGGCGTGCCACTGCTCGTAGCGCACGGCGCGGGCCGAGCGATTCTTAAACCACAGCGCGAGCCCCTCATAAATATGGAAGCCGAAGCCCAGCACCAGGCCCCACTCAATGGTGCGGATGACGGGGTTGGTGCCCATGAAGTGCGAGTACGTGTTAAACGCCACGCCGTCGTCGTTCTTGAAAAGCTGGAGATTGCCGACCAGGTGCACCACCAGAAAAGTGCAGAGAAACAGGCCGGTAGCCGACATAATGAGCTTGCGCCCAATGCTGCTGCTGACGGTTTTAGTAAACCAATTCATAGGAGAAGGTAGCCGAAGATAGAGCTAATTTTAGCCCGTCAAAGGTAGGGCCGGGGGCGGCCTCGGCCCAAGCCGGGAAGTAGGATAAACGAAGCGATTAAGTAAGCTGGGTAATGACCGCATGAGCGGTGAATCAATCCCCGTCAACCGCCGTTTGCCGTTTCACTGCGTACTTTACCCCAACCAAGAACCCGCAAAAAAGGTTGGCCTCTGGGAAGAGCCCGGTTGTGGGCATTTTTCAGGGCGACAGCACGACGTTTAACCCCGGCTACCATGCGACTTTCTTTAGCTTTTTTGCAACCCGCCCGCCGTCTGGTCTGGGTATTTGCTTGTCTGCTGCTCGGCCTCGGCGCGCTACGCCCCCAGGCGGCGCAGGCTACCCACATCCGGGCCGGCGACATTCAGTCGCGGGTGGACCCGACCGGGGCTAACACAAATCTTATTTTTTTTACGCTGACGCTGTATCTGAGCACACGCACAGGGTCAGTCGACCAGCCTACTGTCCCCATATACTTTGGCGATGGCACCAGGCAGGATAATATTCCTCGGGTTATCAATCAACCAGTGCCCAACGTGCGCGAGACTAGTGTCTGCACGTATGAGTTCAGTCACATCTTCCCGGGGCCGGGCCAGTACTTGGTGAGCTTCGTTGGCGAGAACAGAGTGGGCGGTGTTCTCAACATGTCCAATTCAATCGGCCAAACTTTTTACATCAATTCCAGCATCATCATCAACCCGGAATACGGAACTAACCGCTCTCCCGTACTGAGGGCGCTACCCGTAGACCGGGGTACCGTAGGGCAGGTTTACTTACACAATCCGGCCGGGTTTGATGCCGACGGTGACTCACTGGCGTATTTCCTGCGCTCCTGCCAGCAAGTACCTAATGTAAACGGTGGGCCAGTGCCCAACAACACGCCGCAGCCGGTGCCCTGCACTGGCTACGTGTTACCTAGTGACCCCAGCGTGACACTGGGCCAAACCCCGGTGCAGGTGGCCTACACCGGGGTGCCGCCGGGGCAGGCCGGCCGGCCGGCCATCATCGTGCAGGACGTGCGTACCGGGCAGATAACCTGGAACGCGCCCGCGCGGCAGGGTTTCTACAACATCGCGTTCGTGGTGGAGGAATGGCGACGCACCGCCGGCGGTATCCGGCGCATCGGGGTGCTGATTCGGGATATGCAGATTGAAATCGTGGCCTCGACCAATGTGCCGCCGACGCTTATCGTGCCGCCCGACTTGTGCGTGGTGGCCGGTACGCCGGTCACGCTCAGCGTGTCGGCTTCGGATGGCACGGGGCCGCCGCCCGATGGCGCGCCCACGCCGGTTATACTGACTGCTGCCAGCGGGATTCTGCCGCCCGCCACGTTCGTGCAGAATAATACGGGCACGTCGGTAACGGGTACGTTCCGGTGGCAGACCGAGTGCGCCAACGTGCGCGACCAGCCCTACACGGTGGTGTTCAAGGCCCAGGACTCGCCCACTTCGCCGGGCGCGCCGGCGCTGGTCGATATCAAACCCGTGCTTATTACCGTGGTGGGGCCGCCGCCGCAAAACCTGCGCACCGCGCCGGCCAGCAGCGGGGCCGGGCTGGTGGGCCTCGTGAGCTGGGACAAGTACGTCTGCGCCAATGCGAGCCAGCTGCTGATTTATCGCAAGGAAGGCGGGGCCGTATTCAACCCGACTACCTGCGAAACGGGTATTCCGCCCCGGCTGGGCTACGTGCAGGTGGGGGCGGTGGCGGCGTCGGCCACCTCGTTTCTGGACGACAACGCGGGCAAGGGCCTGAGCCGGGGCAAAACGTACTGCTACCGCATTTACGCCACGTATCCGCAGCCGGGGGGCGGGGCCAGCCTGGCTTCGGCCGAAAGCTGCCTCACGTTCAACGGCCGCTCGTCGGTGCTGACCAACGTGGACGTGAACACGACCGACCCCAGCACCGGGCAGATTACGGTGAAGTGGACCCAGCCGCGCCCCGACCTGGCCGGCAGCGGCTTCGGCGCGCCGCTGGGCTACCGCCTGGGCCGGGCCGTGGGCGCGACCGGCACTACGTTTACGCCCGTGGCGACCATCACCAACCTGGGCGATACGACTTACGTGGACCGGGGCCTGAACACGACGGCCAACCAGTACACGTACCAGCTCGTGTTCTTCAACACCGACAACTCGACCAGTACGCCGGTGCCGAAAACTGAGACCTCACCCCTGGCCAGCAGCGTCCGCACCCGGCTCGTGCCCGACGGGCTGGCGCGCACCATCACCGTCAATTTCAGCTTCCAGGTGCCCTGGGACAATGCCCAGCAGCCAGCGCGGGTGTTCCGGCGAAACCCCGGCAGCACCGTGTTCAACCAAATCGGGACCGTGGTGCCGGGCCCGACGAGCGGCAGCTACGTGGACCGCGACCCGGCGCTCGTCTTTGGCCAGGAATACTGCTACTACGTACAAACCAACGGGCAGTATCCGACCTTCAGCTGGCTGAGCGGCTTGTTGAACAACAGCCAGCAGGTGTGCGCTCAGCTCGTGCCCACGCCCTGTACGCCGGTGCTCAGCCTGCGGCCCATCAACTGCGACAGCCTGGCCAAGCTGCCCACGTATGACCCCACCAAGCAGCGCTACCAGAACGCGCTGCGCTGGACGGCGGGCAGCACCCCGGCCGGCTGCGTCGTGAACGCGGCGTACTACCGCATCCTGCGGGCACCCACCTCGGCCGGGCCGTTCGTGGCCATCGACTCGACGGCCACGGCCGCCCAGCTCAGCTACCTCGACCGCAACCTGCCGCGCCAGGCGTATTGCTACGTCGTGCAGGCCGTGGCCGCCAACGGCCAGCGCAGCGCCCTGAGCAACGTGGCCTGCCAGACCGAATGCGTGTTCTTCCTGCTGCCCAACATCTTCACGCCCAACGGCGACGGCAAGAACGACCTGTTCCGGCCCAAGACGTCGAGCCTGCTGCTGCGCACCCGCATCCAGATTTTCAACCGCTGGGGCCGCAAGGTGTACGAGGGCGACCGCGACCCCTACATCAACTGGGACGGCGGCGGCAAGGCCGGCGAGAGCGTCACCAGCGGCCTCGTCTCGAACGGCCTCTACTACTACCTGGCCGAAGTCGAGTTTGACGACGCGGGCCTGACCAAGCGTAGCTACAAAGGCTGGGTCGAGGTGGTCCGCTGAGGGTTCATTAGGAATTTTAAGGGGAGGTGGCCAGTGGTCGCCTCCCTTTTTTATGGGCGATAAGCATCGAATCCGCTTCCGGTTGACGAGCTACTTTTGCGCTGCTTTATTGATGCAGAGCCAAGTTCCCGCAGAGGCTCGCGGAGGAAAAACGCAGAGGTTCGCAGAGTCTAACGTCCGCGCTCTGCGAACCTCCGCGCTTGACCTCCGCGAGCCTCTGCGGGAATCTGGCCGTGCAGAAGTTTCATCAGACTACTCGGTTTACTTAAATTTCCCATGACTGACTTCGCCACCACTAGCCCCACGGCTTTCCTTTTTCCGGGCCAGGGGGCGCAGTTTCCGGGCATGGCCCGCGAGCTGTTCGCGCAGAGCGAGGCGGCCCGCGCGGTGCTCACGCAAGCCAACGAGCTGCTGGGCTTCGACCTGACCCGCATCCTGTTTGAGGGCAGCGAGGACGAGCTGCGGCGCACCGACGTCACCCAGCCGGCCATTTTCGCCCATTCGGTGGCGCAGTTCGTGGCCCGGCCGGCGGGCCTGGAGCCGGGCATGGTGGCCGGGCATTCGCTGGGTGAGTTTTCGGCCCTGGTGGCGGCCGACGTACTCACGTTTGCCGACGCGCTGGCCCTGGTGGCGCGCCGCGCGCAGGCCATGCAGGCGGCCTGCCAGCAGCAGCCCGGCACGATGGCCGCCATCCTGGGCCTGGCCGATGAGGTGGTCGAGCGCGTGTGCGCCGAAGTGAGCGCGAGTGGGGCGGGCGTGGTAGTCGCGGCCAATTACAACTGCCCCGGTCAGCTCGTCATTTCGGGCGCGGTGGCCAGCGTCGAGCGGGCCTGCGAAGCGCTGAAAGCCGCCGGGGCCAAGCGGGTGCTGCTGCTGCCGGTGGGCGGGGCCTTTCATTCGCCCCTGATGCAAGCCGCCCAGGCCGAGCTGGCGGCCGCTATCGGGCGCACCGCGTTTCGGCCCGCCCGCTGCCCGGTGTATCAGAACGTGGATGCCGCCCCGCACCAGGACCCGGCCGCCATCCGGGCCAACTTGCTGGCCCAGCTCACGGCCCCCGTGCGCTGGACGCAGAGCGTCCGGGCGATGGTGGCCGACGGCGCGCTCAGCTTTGTGGAATGCGGCCCCGGCAAGGTGCTGCAAGGCTTGGTGAAGAAAATAGCGCCCGAAGCCGCCGCCGCTTCGCTGACTTAGCCACCGTGGCCGGCCCCAACCCTCTGACGGTGCTCACGCCGCCGCTCGCCCGGCGGCGCGCCAATCGCGAGCTGGCCGTCTTGGTCGTAGGGCTGCTGGCGCTCTACTGGTGGGTAACTGGCCCCGGCCTGGCCGGCACCGCCGATACCCAAAATTATCTGTATGCGGCCCGTAGCCTGCGGCAAGCTGGCCACCTGCTGATGCCCAACGGCGAGTCGTTTGCCGCCTGGCCGCCGCTGTTTCCGGTGCTGTTGCGGCTGGTGGGCGCGCCGGCCAGCATGGGCTCGGTGCGCGGGCTTCAGGCGGCAGGGCTGGCCGGCGCGCTCGTCGGCTGGAGCTTGGTGGGCCGGCAGCTGCTGCCGGCCGGCCGGGCCCGCGCCCTACCGCTGCTGCTGGCCCTGAGCGCGCCCGCGCTGGCGGCGAGCAAGTTTATCTGGTCCGAAACGGTGTTTGGGCTGCTCTGGGCCGCGTATTTCTTGAGCTTGCTGGCCTGGCTGCGGGCGGGTGGCTGGCAGCGCGGGCTGTTAGCCACGACGCTGGGCTGCCTGCTGCCGCTGCAGCTCGTAGCGGGCGTTTTTCTGCTGCTCGGGACTGGCCTGGGCCTGGTCTGGCCGGGTAGTCGGCGGCTGGTACGGCCCAGCCGCGCCGCGCAGCTGGCTCATTTGCTGGGTAGCGTGACGGGGCTCGTGGCCTGGCAGATGTATCAGGCGGGGCCACCGGCACTGCTCGGGCAGCTGGAAGCAACGGCCGCGCCCCAGCTGCTGGCGCGTCTGCTGTCTTCGCTGGCCGACTACGGCTTTGTGCTCGGTCGCTGGCTGTTGCCGCTGCCCTCGGCCAGCCGACTGGCGCTGCCGTCGTTGGGCTGGGCGTTGCTATTGCCGGTCGGGCTGCTCGGCCTGGCCGGTGGTGCCCGTGTGCGGCCGGTGGTGCCCACCAACTCACCTGAGCCGGCCCCGCCCGACGGCCCCGCCCAAATGGCTGGAGTGGCCGGCCGGCTGCTGTTTGGAAGCCTGGCGGTGAGCCTGCCCCTGCTGCTGCTCAGCACCGTGCTGGGGCGCGCCGGGCTGGGTCTGGATGAAGCCGAGCGCTACCTCACGCCGCTTTTCCCGCCGGTGGCGCTGCTGCTGCTGCGGGCCTGGCCGCGCGCCGGACGGCTGGCCTGGCTGGGGCGCGGCCTGCTGCTGGGCAGCCTGCTCTACCAGGCCCTGCGCCTGGGCCACACCGCCCGCTACCTACACCAGCTGCCGCCCGTGACGGGCGTCGGGCGGCTGCCGTCGTCGGGGCAGCGGTAGGCAGCTGGGGTTTGGTCGACAATCAATCAGCCGACACTCTCACCACGGGCAGCTGGTCGGGGCAGGCGGCCAGCAGCTCCCCGATGGTCTGGCCCAGTTGCGGGTGGCGCAGCTGCGGAGCCAGCTCGGCCAGCGGCAGCAGCGCGAACCGGCGCTCGGGCAGGCGCGGGTGCGGGATGCTGAGCGCAGGCGTAGTAATTATCTCGCTGTCAAACAACAAGATGTCTACATCCAGGGTGCGGGCGCCCCAGCGGGTGCGGCGCTCGCGGCCCCGGTCTTGTTCGGCGGCCAGGCAGGCGGCCAGCAGCGCCGGGGCCGTCAGCGCCGTGTCAAGGGCCAGGGCCTGGTTGAGAAAAGCCGGCTGGCTAGTCACGCCCCAGGCGGCGGTTTCGTAGAGCGCCGACGCGGCCACCACGCGCCCGGCGCTGGCTGCCAGCGTGCGGCGGGCGGCGGCCAGGTGGGCGCGGCGGTCGCCGAGGTTGGAGCCGAGCAGCAGATAAGCCAGGGACATGAAAATCGAAAATAAGCCGGGTTGACTCTTAAAAGAGGCTTTCGAAAAACGCCGCCGTGCGCTCCGCCACCCGGTGCGCGTCGGGGGGCAGCGTCGGCGAAAGCCAGGGGTGCGCGCCGCCCAGCATGTGAGTGGCCCCCGGCACGACGAGCGTTTGGGCGGTGGGCTGGGCGGCGTGCAGCTGCGCCAGCGCGGCCAATGGCACGGTTTCATCCTCGTCGCCGTGGACGAGCAGCAGGGGTTGGCGCAGGCCGGGCAGCCGGGCGGGTAAGTCGAGGCGGGCGCGGTGGGCGTGGTAGTCTTCCACAATTTGGTAATCGAGCGGCAGTTGCTGGCCGGTGCGGGCGTTGGGCACGTGCAGCACTCCCGTGCGCTGCCAGTCGGCGAGCACCGCTTCGGGGAAGTAGCGGCTCAGGTCGGCAACGGCGGCCCAGGTCGCTGCGGCCGCCACGCGCGCGTCCTCGGCCGCTTTGAGCAGGACCAGCGACCCGCCCCGGCTGTGGCCCACCAGGTAGAGACGGCGCAGGTCGAGGTCGGCGGCGGGCAGCGGAGTCGCGCCGGGCACGTGCAGCGCGTCGAGCAGCTGGCCCAGGTCGTCCAGCTCGAGGCTGAAATTATTCTGGCCGAACGCTTCCAGGTCCTCCAAATCGCCGCTCCCGCCCACTACGAGGCCGTTGTGCGACAAATTCAGCTTGACGAACACGAAGCCCCGCTCCGCAAAAAATCGCCCCAGCAGCGGAAAGTGTCCCCAGTCCTTGAACCCCTTGAAGCCGTGCACGAACACGAGCACCGGCTGCGGCCGGCCCGTGGGCAGCCAGGTGGCGTCGGCGGCAAAAGGTCGGCCGTGGCGGGTGCCGGTGAGGATAAACTCGGCGGTATGGAGCATACAGCGAAGGTAAGCCACAAGCGACGCGGGCGGGTGGCTTTTCCGCCGCCCGCCCGCTTGGCGTTGAGCGGTCCGTAGCAGAGCCACTCGCTGACCGTCCGTAGCTGCGCGACCCCAACCGGGCGGGCGGCGAAAAAGCCGCCCGCCCGGCCCGCCGGCCGTAAGTTTGCGCCCGCATGGCAAACCCGCTCGACCGCATTCAGGCTCCGATTGCCGCCGAGATGGCCGAGTTTGAGGGCAAGTTTCGGCAGTCGATGCGGACGAAGGTGCTGTTGCTGGATAAAATCATGGAGTACATCGTGCGCCGCAAGGGCAAGCAGGTGCGGCCCATGTTTGTCTTCCTGACGGCCCGCGCCACCCGCCCCGACCCCACTGCGCCCTTGCCCGAGGCCGTCTCGCGCGGGGCAGCCCTGATTGAGCTGCTGCACACGGCCACGCTCGTGCACGACGATGTAGTGGACGAGAGCAATTACCGGCGCGGGTTTTTCAGCATCAACGCGCTCTGGAAAAACAAGATTGCCGTGCTCGTGGGCGACTATTTGCTCAGCCGCGGCCTGCTGCTCTCGCTCGAAAACGACGACTACGCCCTACTCAAAATCGTGAGTAACGCCGTGCGCGAGCTGAGCGAGGGCGAGCTGTTGCAGATTGAAAAAGCCCGCCGCCTGGATATTACGGAGGATGTTTATTTCGACATTATTCGCCAGAAAACCGCTTCGCTTATCGCCTCCTGCACGGCCGTGGGCGCGGCCGCTGGCGGGGCGGATGCGGCGACCATCGAGCGGGCGCGGCTTTTTGGCGAAAAGGTCGGCATGGCGTTTCAAATCAAGGACGACCTGTTTGATTACGGCACGGCCGAAATCGGCAAGCCGGTGGGCATCGACATCAAGGAAAAGAAGATGACGCTGCCGCTGATTTACGCCTTGCAGCAGGCGAGCTGGCTCGACAAGCGCCGCATCATCTACGACGTGAAAAACAACGCTGGCCACCGCGACCGGGTGCGCCAAGTCATTGATTTCGTCAAAGCGTCGGGCGGGCTGGCCTACGCCGTGCGCACGATGGAAGCCTACCGCGACGAGGCCCTGGCTGTGCTCCGCGAATTTCCCGATTCAGCGGCCCGGCAGTCGCTGGAAGCGCTGATTAACTACACGATAGAGCGGGAAAAGTAGGACGCAGCCTTTGCTGCGTCACTCGCGCTCACACAAGCAATCGGTGCGGCTACCCGACGCAGCAAAGGCTGCGTCCTACAGCATCAGCATAGGGTCGGGGCACAACGCCGCCCAGTACGCCCGCTCGCTCACCAGGGCCACACCCGGAAAATCGCCGAACCGGCCTTGCATATCCCTAATCAGCTGCAAGTGCAGATGCGGCGGCCAGTCGCCGTTTTCGGGGTAGGGGCCGACGTGGGCGAAGACCTGACCGGCCGCGACGACCTGCCCCACGGCCAGCCCGCGCAAGTCGGCGCGGCGCAGGTGGCCGTAGAGGCTGAAAAAGCGCTGGGCCCCCAATTCGTGCTCCAGAATAATGGTGGGGCCGTAGTCGCCGAAATTATCATTGTCGCGGAAGCTGTGGACGCGGCCGGCGAGCGGGGCCGCTACGGCCGTGCCGGCGGGCACCCACAGGTCGAGGCCCAGGTGCAGGGCGCGCGGTTGAGCGTTCTGAGCAGCACTGTCAAAATGGGGGCTGCGGCGGTAGATAACGCGGTTTTCGAGGTAGCCGCCGAGGCCGGTCTGGGCGTGTTGCTCGGCCAGCATTGCTTGCACGAGCTGGTCGAAAGCGGCCGTATCGTGCAACGCTTCGGGGTGAGCGAGGCGCGGGTTGGCAGCGGTGAAATCGAGCCAGGCCACGCCGGGGCCGCGCAGGGCGCGGCCGGGCAGGAGCGGGGCGAACGTGGCGCGGTGGCGGGCAAGCAGGGCGGGCAGGTCAGGTATCATTTCGGCGAAGTACGGTGAACGAAGGCGGCGCGGGCCGGTTTAGCGGGAGTTCGTGCCCGAACCGGCCCGCGCCGGCGGCCGTAAATTTGCCTTCTATCCCGCTTTTTCGCTTTATGTCTTCTCTGCTGACGCTGCGCGTCGTTGCCCTCACGCCCGAAACGCCCGACACCGTAACCATTCACCTGGAGCGGCCCGATGGGCAGCCCGTACCCAGCCAGCCGGGCCAGTACCTGACGCTCGTCGTGCCGGGCGCGGGTAGTGGCCCCCGGCCCGAGCGCCGGGCGTATTCGCTCAGCAGCACCCCGCTGGATGCCCCGCGGCTGTCCGTCACGGTGAAGCGCGTGGCCGGCGGGCTAGTCAGTAATTATTTACTCGACCACGTGCAGGTCGGGCAGGACTTCGAGGTGCTGCCGCCGCTGGGCAATTTCGTGGTGCAGCCCAGCCCGAAAGCGGCCCGCTCACTGGTGCTCATCGGGGCCGGCTCGGGCATCACGCCGCTCATGAGTATGCTGCGGGCCGTGCTGGCCCAGGAGCCGCAAAGCCATGTGCTGCTCATCTACGGCAACCGCAACGAGGAATCGGTGATTTTCCGGCAAGCGCTCGAAACGCTGGAAGCCGGCTCCGGCGGGCGCTTGCAGGTCGAGCACGTGTACAGCCAGCCGCTGGGGCCGCCCGCGCCGCACCAGCACACGGGCCGCCTCAACCGCACCACGCTGTTGCGCATTCTGGAGCAGCGCCACCAGTTTCCGGCCCCGCAAGCCGAGTATTATTTCTGCGGGCCGGAAGGGCTGATGACCGAAGCCCAGGCTGCGTTGGAACTGCTCAACGTGCCGGCCAGCCGCATCCGGCGCGAGAGTTTCGTGGCCGCCGCCGACGTGGCCGAAACCGCCGACCAGCACGGCGACGCCCTGGCCGGCACGGATGACGGGGTGGTAACGGCCCGCACCATCACCATCCAGTACGAAGGCAGCGAGTATAAACTGGTGGTGCCCGCCAAGCAAACCATCCTCGATGCCGCCCTCGATGCCGACATCGACCTGCCGTATTCGTGTCAGGCCGGCCTCTGCACCGCCTGCCGCGGCAAGTGCCTCTCGGGCAAGGTGCACCTGGACGAGCGCGAGGGCTTGTCGGATGCCGAGCTGGCCAAGGGCTACATCCTGACCTGCGTGGCGCACCCGCTCACCGCCGATGTCGTAATTGAGATTGACTAGCGCGGATGTAGCGCGGACTCTGCGAGTCCGCGCGTCCAACGACTTAACAACATTACCACGCGCGAACTCGCAGCGTCCACGCTACGCCCGCTCAACTCGGGCGAGTTAGCCAGTCAGAATTTTATAAGCTGACCCGTAATTTTTTTAAGTACTTGAAAGCAAGCTGACTGTTTATCAAGTTTCTTGTCAGCTGCTTCCCGTGCGGCTTGAATTTTATATCTTCATCCGCCCGCAAATTCCGTAGGCGGTTCTCTTATGCTGATTTCCGAGTTTGAAACCCCCGTCGAGACACTGGCCGCGCTGGCCACCGACACCGCCCGCCCGCCCCGCCACTACCTGCCCGAAGATTTTCGGGTGAGCGACTGGGCGGCGCTGGAGCCGTTTTTTCAGGAGCTGGTGGCCCGCGAGCTGCTTGACGTGCCGGCCTTGGAGCGCTGGCTGCTCGACCGCTCCGAGCTGGAGTCGGTGCTGAGCGAGGACCTGGCCTGGCGCTACATCCGCATGACGTGCGACACCCAGGATGAGGGCCGCGCCGAGGCATTTCAGTTTTTCGTGCAGGAGGTCGAGCCGCAAGTCGCGCCCTACGACCACGCCCTGAACGAGAAATTGCTCGGCGCGCCCGCCCTGCCCGAGCTGAACGAGGCCCGCTACGGCGTGTTCCTGCGCTCGGTGCGCCGCGCTTCCGAAATTTATCGGGAGGAAAATATTCCGCTCAAAACGGACATCTCGACCAAGCAGCAGCTCTACGCCGCCACCGTGGGGGCGATGACGGTCACGCTCGACGGTGAAGAACTGACGCTGCCCCGCGCCGCCGACCGCCTCAAAAGCCTGAGCCGGCCGGTGCGCGAACAGGCCTGGCGGGCCATTCAGCAGCGCCGCCTGCTCGACAGCCAACCGCTCGACCAGCTCTTCACCGACCTCGTGGGTTTGCGTCATCAGGTGGCGCTGAACGCGGGCTTCGCCAACTTTCGCGACTACATGTTTGCCGCGCTCGGGCGCTTCGACTATTCGGTGCAGGACTGCCTGGATTTCCACGCCGCCATTCGGGCGACGGTCGTGCCGCTCATTAGCGAAAGTGACGAGGCCCGGCAAGCCGACCTGAAGCTGCCCGCCCTGCGCCCCTGGGACCTCGACGTGGACCCCAGCGGCCAGCCCCCGCTCCGGCCGTTTCAGACCGGGGCGGAGTTGTTGGAAAAGACGATAACCGTTTTCCAGCGGCTCGACCCGTTTCTGGGCGACTGCCTGCGCACGATGCGCCAGATGGGCCACCTTGACCTGGAAAGCCGCAAGGGCAAGGCCCCCGGCGGCTACAACTACCCGCTGGACGAAACCGGCGTGCCGTTCATTTTTATGAATGCCACGAGCAGTCTGCGCGATGTCGTGACGATGCTGCACGAGGGCGGCCACGCCGTGCATTCGTTCCTCACCCGCCGCCTGCCGCTCTCGGCCGACAAGCACCCGCCGAGCGAAGTCGCCGAGCTGGCGAGCATGAGCATGGAGCTGATGAGCATGGACCACTGGGACGTGTTTTTCACCGACCCCGCCGAGCTGCGCCGCGCCAAGCGCACCCACCTCGAAAGCGTGCTCGAAACCTTCCCCTGGGTGGCGACGATTGACAAATTTCAGCACTGGGTGTACGAGAACCCCGCCCACACCGAAGCCGAGCGTCACGCCCGCTGGACGGAAATCTTCCAGGATTTCAACCAGCGCACCGTGAGCTGGGCGGGCCTCGAAACCATCCGCCCCTACCTCTGGCAGAAGCAGCTTCACCTCTACGAAGTGCCGTTCTACTACATCGAGTACGCCCTGGCTCAGCTCGGGGCCATCGCCATGTGGCGCCACTACCGCCGCGACCCCGCCGCCGCGCTCGCCGGCTACCAGCGCGCCCTGGCCCTGGGCTACACCCGCCCCATCGGCGAGATTTACGAGGCCGCCGGCATCCGCTTCGATTTTAGTACGGCGTATTTGCAGCAGCTGGCTGATTTCGTGCGGGAGGAGATGGCGGGGCTGTAGTATTAGCGAGTAGCTGGTTAAAGCTAAAAAAGCCCGGCTCACAGCCGGGCTTTTTTTAGGTCTCGATGTTTGCGTGGTGCGGCGATTCTGCCGACTAAAATGAAGCCGCCTGGCGAAGCTGCACGCCCTATTTTTGGCCCACCATGCTCGAAATCCCCGTCCTCAACGCCTCGCGCCACCCGCTGCCCGCTTACCAAACCGCCCACGCCGCCGGCCTCGACCTGCGGGCCGACCTGCCCGGTGGCCCCGTTACGCTCGGCTCGTTGGAGCGGGCATTAATTCCGACTGGCCTGCGCCTGGCGTTGCCCGTGGGCTACGAAGCCCAGGTGCGGCCCCGCTCGGGCCTGGCCCTGAAGCACGGCATCGGCCTCGTGAACAGCCCCGGCACGGTGGATGCCGATTACCGGGGCGAGATTAAGGTGCTGCTGGTCAATCTGAGCCACGAGCCGTTCACGGTCGAGGACGGCGAGCGCATCGCTCAGCTCGTGGTGGCCCGCCACGAGACCATTCAGTGGCAACCCGT
>JANXNW010000161.1 GCA_025353905.1 Hymenobacter sp. | reverse complement strand
AGCAAGCGAAAGCCTAGCGTTGGGGCGGGTCGTTGGTTGAGTGCGCCAAGCCATCCGTTGTTTTGTGTTGTTTGAGAACGGCCGTTCCCGCCAGGGGGACGGCCGTTTTTGTATGTACACGGATATTGGGCAGCCGCCGGGGTAATTTGCGGCGCGTCCGTGCGCCCTATTTCACTCATTTCCCATGTCCGAACCCATCCGCCCGACCACGGCGGCCATCGCCGAGGCGCTGCGCCACATCGAGGTCAGCGAGCAAGTGCGCGTCCTGTATGCCTGCGAGTCGGGCAGCCGCGCCTGGGGTTTTCCCTCGCCCGATTCGGACTACGACGTGCGCTTCATCTACTGCCACGCACCGGCTTGGTACCTGGCTCTAGACGAGGCCGCCGACACGCTCAACTACCCCGTAGACGACGAATTGGATTTGGGCGGCTGGGAGCTGCGTAAGTTTCTGCGCCTGTTGCGCGGGGCCAACGCGGCGGCGCTGGAGTGGCTGCAATCACCGATTATTTACGCCGAGCAGCTCGATTTTCGGGCGTGGCTGCGGCCCTGGCTCGCCGCCTGCGCCCATCCGCAGGCTGGGCTGGCGCATTACCTGGGCCAGCTGCGCGGCGGCTTGGAGGCAGACTTTGCCGGCGAGCAGGTGCGCTACAAGCGGCTCTTTTATGCGTTGCGCGCCGCGCTCGCGGCCCGCTGCATTCGGCTGCGCGTCGAGGCTGGGGCCGGCCCGCCCCCAATGGAATTTGGCTTGCTGCGCGAATTTCTGCCCGCCGAGTTGAGCGCGGAGGTAGATGAGTTGCTGCGTCAGAAGTCCGTCGCCGTGGAAAAAGCCACCGTGGCCCGACCCGCCGCGCTGCTGGAATTTCTAACGGAGGAATACGCCGCCGGGCAAGCTGCTCGTGCTATACTGTCGGCGCAGAAGCTGCCCAGCCCCACCGCCGCATTCGATAAGCTGTTGCGGCAGTGGGTGGGTGAGGCAGCCGATGCGACCGTGACTTAAAAACTTGCGGAACTGACCACGTGACCTCTTATTCAGCTCTGCAGGCCTCTGCGTGAACTTCCCGAGCAGCATTAATTCCAACGACTCATCCTCCTGATGCTCACCATCGCCGATTTGCGCCGCCAAAACCTGCTGCTTTTTGAGGTGGTGAGCGGCAGCCGTGCCTATGGCACCGACCTGCCACACTCTGACCGCGATTTGAAGGGCGTGTTCGTGCTGCCCGAGGCAGACTTCTTTGGCCTCGATTACGTGCCGCAAGTGGCCAACGAGACCAACGACGAGGTGTTTTATGAGCTGCGCCGCTTCGTGGAATTACTCCTGAAAAATAACCCGACTGCGCTCGAAATGCTCGGCACACCGGCTGACTGCGTTATTTTTAAGAGCCCACTGTTTGCGGAGTTTACGGCGAAAAACTTCCTTTCCAAGCTCTGCCAGGCCAGCTTTGCCGATTACGCCACGGCTCAGATTCGCAAGGCGCGGGGCTTGCACAAGAAAATCAACTACCCCGAGCCGCCGGCCCGCAAGTCGGTGCTGGATTTTTGCTACGTCACGGTGGGGGCTGGCGCGCAGCCCGTAGCCGACTGGCTGGCCCGGCGCGGCCTCCGCGCCGGGCAATGCGGCCTCACGAACGTGCCGCACCTGACGGACTTGTACGCCCTGTTCGTGGATGAGGGCGCCGCCAGCCCCGATGCCGCCGGCCCGCTCGGCTACCGGGGGTTGCTGCGCGACTCGGCCCTGAGTCAGGACGTGCAGCTTTCGGCCGTGCCGAAGGGCGAAGCGCCGGTGGCGTACTTGTCGTTCAACCGCGACGGCTACAGCTCCTACTGCCGCACCTACCGCGAATACGACGAGTGGGTGGCCCGCCGCAACCCCGAGCGCTACGAAAACACGCTCGCCCACGGCAAAAATTACGATGCCAAAAATATGCTTCACGTATTTCGGCTGCTGCGCATGGCCGAGGAAATTGCCATCGGCGGCGAGCTGCGGGTGCGTCGCGCTGACCGCGAGTTCTTACTCCAAATCCGGCGGGGCGAGTTCGAGTACGACTTTTTGCTGGCCGAAGCCGAAGCGCTCGTGGCGCGGGTGGCGGCCGCGTTTGCCGCGTCGGCCTTGCCCGAAGCGCCCGACCGTGCCTTCGCCCTGAAGCTGTTGCTGCAAACCAGGCAGCACTTTTACGCCGAGCGCGCGGCGACGAGCGCGGCGGCTCTCCCGGAAATGCCTTAATCCTGTACTATCCAGATTCAACCAAAACCCGACCTTCGCGCTTTAGGAAGTTAATTTACCTTTTATTCCTCACCTCTTTTTCAACCACTTCCCCCATGCTCCTGTCCCCCGACCTTCTCACCTCGCGCGGCGAGGTGCTCCAACACCTGGAAGGCGACCTGAAAGAACACATCGGCACCTACCTCAAAAAGGTGGAAGACAGCTGGCAGCCGGCTGATTTTCTGCCCGATTCGCGGCGCGACACGTTCTTTGACGAAGTGCGGGACCTGCGCGAGAAAGCCGGTACGCTGAGCTATGACCTGCTGGCCGTGCTCATCGGCGACACCATCACGGAGGAGGCGCTGCCCAACTACGAGGCGTGGTTCCATCAGCTCGACCACATCAGCCACCACCGCGACGGCGGCTGGGCGCAGTGGATTCGGGGCTGGACGGCCGAGGAAAACCGCCACGGCGACCTGCTCAACCGCTACCTCTACCTCTGCGGCCGGGTAAATATGCGCGAGATGGAATACTCGACCCAGTACCTCATCAACGACGGTTTCGACCTGGGCACGGCCAACGACCCGTACCGCTCGTTCGTGTACACGAGCTACCAGGAAATGGCCACCAACGTGTCGCACCGCCGTGTGGGGCAGCTCGCCCGCCAGGCCGGCGACGACGGGCTGAGCAAAATCTGCGGCATGATTGCGGGCGACGAAAACCGTCACGCCCGCGCCTACAAGGCTTTCGTAGCTAGTATTTTCGAGCTCGACCCGAGCGAAATGATGCTGGCCTTCGAGGACATGATGCGCAAGAAAATTGTGATGCCAGCCCACTACATGCGCGAGTTGGGCGTGGACATGGGCAAAACCTTCGGCCATTTCACCGATGCCGCCCAGCGCATTGGCGTGTACACCAGCGCCGACTATTGCGACATCCTCGACACGCTCATTTCGGAGTGGAAAATCGAGCACCTCGCCGGCCTGAACGGCGCCGCCGAAAAAGCCCGTGAGTACGTGATGGCCTTGCCCGCCCGCCTGCGCCGCGTCGCCGAGCGCATGCCCGTACCCCAACTGGAGTACCGCTTTAAGTGGATTTCCTGAGTCATTTAACAATTGATAGCCGCTCAGCTAAGCCGCAAGGCCTACCTGAGCGGCTGTCAATTGTTAAATGATACCTGTTAAATGACTTTAACGCCTTTCCAAAAAGCTACCTTGCCCTGGATATTTTGGGCGGCGGGGCTCGGGGTGGGGTAGTACCAGGCGGCGTCCTTGTTGAGCTCGCCGTTCACGCGTAGCGAGTAGTAGCTCGCGCGGCCTTTCCAGGGGCAGGAAGTCTGCGCGATGCTGTCCTCGAAAAACTCCTTTTTGATAGAGTCAGCCGGGAAGTAGTGGTTGTTTTCGACGATTACCGTGTCGTCGCTCTCGGCGATGACGGTATTGTTCCAGATTGCTTGCATGGGTACGGTTAGGGCGGGCTTTTGTCCGCTGCTTGCCATCCAACTAGTCGGGTGGCCGGGAAGTTTGCGCTTACTGCTAGGTCGGGGACATGCTAATTTCGCCGCCCCGCCAGTCCCGTGCTTTAAGTCGGCGGCCACAACGCGTTTCGCATGTTTGTACACCTTCGTCCGGCGCAGCTCGACCGTGCCCAGTGGGACGACCTCGTGACGCAAGCCCCGAACGGGCTGATTTACGCCCTTTCCTGGTACCTGGATATTGTCTCACCCGGCTGGGAGGTGCTGGTTCGGGTCGAGGACGGGCGCTACGTGGCTGGGTTGCCTTTGCCAGTGCGCGTCAGGTTCGGCTTGCGCTACTTGCAGCAGCCGCCTTACGCCCAGCAGCTGGGCTTGTTCGCGCGCCAGCCCCCCACGCCCGCCGATTG
>JANXNW010000019.1 GCA_025353905.1 Hymenobacter sp. | reverse complement strand
GCCAGCCAGCGCCCACCCGGAGTCATTACGCTTACGCATGGATGGCAGCATTTTCAACGGCTATATGGAGGGTGGAAACTCGCGCAAGGACTTGTGTGTACACCCTAGCTCTTTTGGAGAGGGGGCTAGGGGGTGAGGTTTACGAGCGGCGAGCATGTACACGGACCTGAAAACTGCTCATACCTTGCGAAGCTGCATGGTCAGCAGGCCGCTGGCAAAGCTGGTAGCTGGCGCAACGCGCGGGCCTTTACTTTTGGCCCGACCGTGTTGCCCACCGACGCGCTGGGTGGCTGACTGATTGGTAACTTTCGGCGCGGCTCATCTGCTCGCTCCGCCCAAATGGCCCACCACGCCGCCAAGCTGTCCGCCTGCGCCAACTGCCACCACGCGTTTGTCGAGGGCGAGCCCGACGACTTTTGTCCGCGCTGCGGCCAGCACAACCAAGCCCCCGACCTGCGCCTGGGCCACGTGCTGGAAGAAGCGCTCGAAGGCTTTTTTCACTTCGATGGCAAGGTGTGGCAGACGCTCAAGCTGCTGCTGTTTCGGCCGGGCGAGCTGACGCGCCGCTTCCTGGCCGGGCACCGGATGCCCTACGTGCCGCCCATCCGGCTGTACGTGTTCATCAGCTTCGTCTTCTTTTTCGTGCTCTCGCTCACAGTAGGGCATCAGGTGGGGCATCAGATAGGGCCTGCCAAACCGGGAAATGTAGGAATAAGCATCGGGTCCGGTGAGCCCGCCGCAGCCCCCGAAGCCTCCGCTGATAAAGAGGTTAAGCTAGCTTTTGGACAGGCGCGCGATTCACTCGCTAAAGCCCTGGCTTCCGGGCAGGGGCGGCGCCCAAGTATCATTGACATGGAGTTTGGTGGAGACGACGACCTGACCGAAGCGGAGCTGGCGCGCTTACCCCACGAGCTAAGTGACCAACAGCTGGATTCCGTTCTGACAAGCAAGCACCAGCCGCTTACTTTTTGGAACCGCTTCGGGGTGCGGCGGTCGGTGCGCTGGCACGGGGTCAGCCAGGAAGAAATCGTGCATCAGCTGCTGCGGGCCGGTTCCATCCTGCTGTTTGTGCTGATGCCGCTGGCCGCGCTGCTGCTCAAGCTGGCTTACTTTCGGCGTGGGCGCTACTACCTGGGCCACTTGATTTTCACTATCCACGCGCACTGCTTTGTTTTCCTACTGCTGCTGCTCGGGCTGGGGCTCAGCCGGCTACTACCGCATTGGAACAGCTTCGGTTGGGGCCTGCTGCTGCTCTTTGGCTATTTCGTGCTCGCCCTGCGCACGGTCTACGAGCAGAGCTGGCTGAAAACTACGGCCAAAAGCTTGCTGCTGGGAATCAGTTACGGCTTCGCTTTTGCGTTTGCCGCCGGGACTGTGGCGGCGCTGGGTGCAGCGGTGTTTTAACCCCCGCCCGGCCGCCGCGCTCAACGCCCGCGCAGGTGCCGAAACAGCCCGTTGCGCCGCTTAATCAGCACGTAGCGCACCGAGAACGCGGTGGGAAAACGGGCGTAGTCGGGGCCGCTGGTTTCGAGGGTGGGCTTGAAGTCGAAACTGAGCACGAGCGGCAAAAAGGCTATCTTGTACTCAGCCCCGATGATGCCATCGAAGCCGCTCACGTGGCCCGTATCGCGGTTGGTGCCCAGGTGGCCGCCCACGCCGAAGTAGTAGTTCAGGCTAGGCCCCAGAATGCCGAAATGGTGCTCCAGCAGCAGCGTACCGCTGCGCTCACGCGCGCTCAGCCCAACGATGCCCTCCACGGTGAAGCGCCGGGCGATGGCCTGCTGCACCGTGAGGCCGTAGCCGCCGGCGTTGCCCGCGCTGCCCAGGCGCAGGCCGGCGGCGGTAATGTATTTCTGGGCGGCGGCGGGGCGAGCCACTAGCAAAGCCAGAACCAGGCTGAGACTCAGCGCCAGCGGTAGAAAGCGAGCAGACATGCAAAAACGAAAAGTAATGACCAAACCAACGTATCAAAACGAAATCTGAGCGAAGGCGAATTGAAGGCGAGTTGATGGCGGGTCGGTGGGCTTCGCGCAACGCACCGGCCTGGGCAGCTAGTGCCCGGCAAGCCAATTAACGCCGACGACACCGTTCTGAATCGGTATAAAATTCCGGTGTTTACGACGTTTTGCCGCGTACTAACGTCTGTTAGTCGGACCTTCGCGCTCAATCCGCGCTTCGCTTTCTTTTTCCACTCCCCCGTGTACCTACATCACGTGGCCGCCTACCTGCCGGCGACCGTCGTTACGAACGAGCATTTTACCCGTCTCAACGGCCTCTCCTCGGAGTGGATTATCGAGCGCACCGGCATCCGGGAGCGCCGCAAGGCGGGGCCCGACGAGAACGGCAACACGCTGGCCGTGGCCGCCACCTACGCCCTGCTGGCCGGGCTGCCCGACTTCGACCCGGCCGGCATCGACCTCATCGTGGCCGGCACCTACACGCCCCACGACACGATTTATACGGCCGGCCACGCCGTGCAGCGGGCCCTGGGCATCAACGAAATACCGGTCGTGACCATCTCCTCGGCCTGCTCGTCGCTGCTCAACGCGGCCGAAATCGTGGAGGGGTACTTTGCCCTGGGCAAAGCCAGCCGGGCGCTGGTCGTGGTGAGCGAGCACAACACGGCCTACAACAACGAGGCCGACACTGTGGCCGGCCACCTCTGGGGCGACGGCGCGGCGGCGCTGCTTTTCACCAACGAAAAACTCGGCGACCAGGCGCTGCGCGTGCGGCAGGTGCTCACGGGCGGGGCCGGGCCGGTGGGCAAGGCCGACGAGGCCGTTACGCTCAAACCCGTCGAGAAGGGCATTGTGATGCCGTTCGGGCGCGACGTGTTTCAGCAGGCTTGCACCTACATGGCCCGCATCACGCAGCAGCTGCTCGACGCGCACGGCCTGACGGTGGACGAGCTGACCTACCTCATCCCGCACCAGGCCAACCTGCGCATCTCGGCCAACGTGGTGCGGCAGCTGGGCCTGAACCCCGCCCGCGCCGTGAACAACATCGACCGCCTCGGTAATACGGGCTGCGCGGGCGCCGCCATTGGCCTGGCTGAAATCTGGCCTGACATCCGGCCCGGCGACAACCTAATCATCACCGTTTTTGGCGGGGGCTACTCTTACGGGGCCATGCTGCTGACGCGGTAGTCGGCCCGCGCACTGGCCGCCGTTTAGCGCGGTAGCGCGTAACGGCAGGCTGGAAAGTGGGGTGAGTTTCCAAACTCACGGCCGCGCAGCGGCCAACCACGTTTCGCTTTGCCCGCCACTCTTGTTGCGCGAGTCTGGAGACTCGCCCCACTCGTCGGCCTGTCGTTACGCGCTCGCGCGCTAAACGGCGGCCAGCGCGCCGCGTTTGTGCGCGCTGGCTGGCGTTTCTTTACCGTACCCAGCCACTACATGTTCGCCGCTTCCCATGAAACTCTTCGCTTTATTTCTGCTCTTAGCCGCCGCGCCCGCCCTGGCCCAGCGCGCTGCCCCCGACCAAATAGTCACCAGAAATGGTCCGCTCACCATCCAGCCCATCGCCCACGGTACGCTGGTGCTGAGCTGGAACAAGCGGACCATCTACGTGGACCCCACCGGTGGCGCGGCGGCCTTCGCCGGCCTGCCGGCTCCCGACCTGATTCTGATTACCGACATCCACGGCGACCACCTGGACCCGAAAACGCTGGCCGCGCTGCCCGCCAACCGGGCCGTGCTGGTGGTGCCGGAAGCCGTGGCCGACCAGCTCCCGGCTGACTTCAAGCCGCGCGTGGCCGTGCTGGCCAACGGCGGACAGCTCGACACACTGGGCCTGCGCATCCGGGCCGTGCCGATGTATAACCTGCCCGAAACGCCCGACGCGCGCCACCCCAAAGGCCGCGGCAACGGCTACGTGCTGAGCCTGGGCGGCCAAAATATCTACCTCTCCGGCGACACTGAGGACATCGCCGAGATGCGCGCGCTGCGCGGCATCGACGTGGCGTTCGTCTGCATGAACTTGCCCTACACGATGGACATCAACCAGGCCGCGTCGGCGGTGCTGGCCTTCCAGCCGCGCATCGTGTATCCGTATCACTACCGCGGCCAGGGCGGGCTGAGCGACGTGGCCGCGTTCAAAAAGCTGGTCGAGGCCGGCAATCCGAAAATTGAGGTGCGCCAGCGCGACTGGTACCCGGCTCCGGCCAAGTGAGCCGCTTGATTTTCCGTCTCGTTGCTATTTTTTTTACGACATTTTTCCGCCCCCGTGCTGCCGCCCGCCGAAGCTTTCCTTGCCGAAGTCGTCATCCAGACCAGCCGCAGCAGCGGGCCGGGCGGGCAAAACGTGAACAAGGTCGAGTCGCGGGTCGAGGTGCGCTTTCACGTGGCCGATTCCCAATTGCTGACGGACGCGCAAAAAGCCCTCATCCTGGAGAAAATCGGCCCCCGCCTCACCGCCGAGGGCCTGCTGCTGGTCACGGCCCAGGAAAGCCGCTCGCAGCTCGACAACCGGGCCACGGCCCTACGCAAATTGCGCGAGGTGCTGGCCACGGCCCTGCGCCGCCCCAAGCCGCGCCGCGCCACCAAGCCCAGCGCCGGGGCCGTGCGCAAACGCCTGGAAGGCAAGAAGAAGCAGAGCGAGAAAAAGGCCAACCGACGGGCCACGTAACGCCAAGCCCCAGCTTGGTGAACGCTCGCAACGTTGTTACCACTGTTCCAACGTTGCGGGCGTTCACCAAGCTGGGGCTTGGCGTTACAGCAGCGTGCCGCGCAGGATGACCAGCGCCACGGTGAAGTAGATTATCAGCCCGGTTACGTCGACGAGCGTGGCTACGAAGGGGGCGGAGGAGGTGGCCGGGTCCAGGCCGAGGCGGCGCAGAATCAGCGGCAGCATCGAGCCGGCGATGCTGCCCCAGAGCACGATGCCGACCAGCGCCACGGCTACCGTCAGGGCTACCATGAGCCAGTGCGGGCCATAAATTGGGGTGATGCTTTGCCAGAGGGCGATGCGGCTGAAGCCGACGATGCCCAGTATCACGCCCAGCAGCAGGCCGCTGAGCAGCTCGCGGCGCAGCACCGTCCACCACTCGCTTAGGGTGAACTCGCCCAGCGCCATCGCCCGGATGATAAGCGAAGTGGCCTGAGAGCCCGAGTTGCCGCCCGAGCTGATAATGAGCGGAATGAACTGCACCAACACGATGGCCTTCTGCAATTCGCCCTCGAAAAACTGCATGGCCGAGGCCGTCAGCAATTCGCCCAAAAACAGGATGACCAGCCAGCCGGCCCGCTTCTGCACCAGCCGCAGCAGCGGAATGGTGAGGTAGGGCTCGTCGAGCGCTTCGGAGCCGCCGAGCTTCTGCATGTCCTCGGTGTCTTCCTCCTCGCGGATGCTCAGGATGTCGTCCAGCGTGACGATACCCAGCAGAATGCCTTGCTCGGGGCTCACCACGGGCAGGGCCACGCGGTCGTTGCGCCGGAAAATGTCGATGGCTTCCTCCTGGTCCTGCTCGGCGGTGAGCTGCACGAAGCGGTGGTCCATGAGGTCGCGCACCCGGGTTTCGGGCGCGGCCAGCAGAAACTCGCGGATGCGAATGTCGTCGATGAGCTTGCCGCGCGCGTCGGTCACGTAAAGCACGTTGAGCGTTTCACTCTGCCCGCCGTGCTGACGCACGAAATCAAGCGACTGCTGCACGGTCCAGTTCTCGCGGATGGCGATGTAGTCAGGCGTCATCAAGCGGCCGACCGAATATTCGGGGTAGCCGAGCAGCTGCAGCGTGACGCGGCGCTCCGGCTCTGACAGGCTTTGCACGAGCTCGGCCACGAAATTGGCGGGCAGGTATTCGAGCAGGGCCGTGCGGTCGTCGGGCGACATCTCGTTGAGAATGTCGGTGATTTTATCCTGGGCGAGATTGGCCAGAAAGTGCCGCTGTACGTCCAGGTCGAGGTATTCGAACACCTCCGTGGCCAGGCGCAGGGGCAGCAGGCGGAAGATGATGAGCTGCTCGCGCTCGTCCTCGTTCTCAATCAGCTCGACTACTTCGTTGGGCTGAAAGTCGCGCAGCACCTTCTTGAGCTTAAAAAACTCGCCCTCCTGGATGAGCGTCGTGATGCGGTCCACGGTATCGGGCGAGGTCATGCGGCGGGGCAAAGAGAAGGAGGTGGGGCTGTTTCGCTAGGCGCGGGGGCAGGAAGCCGGGCAAAATTACGACCGAACCCCGCCGGGTGCGGCACCCCGACCGGCATCTTGGTTCGTATTTCTGGCGTACTTCGCCCGCGCATCCATCAGCCCCGCCCCTCCTGTTTTGACATCTGCTTTCGCTTCGCCCGGTGCCGCGGGCCCACTGGCCACTTTCGTGGTGCTGGGCGGCGGCCACGACGACCCCACCCTAGCCCTGCTCGCCGGCCTGCTGCCCACTCCCGGCGCCCCGGTCGAGATTCTGACCACGGCCAGCAGCCACGACCCGGCCCGCACCTTCGCCGCCTACGCCCGCGGCTTCGCCCGTCTGGGCTGCCAGCTCGTCCAGCACCTCGAAGTAGACGAGCACCACCCCGCCGACGCGCCCGCCACGCTGGCCCGCCTGCGAGCCGCCGCGCTAGTGTTCGTGACCGGCGGCGACCAGGAGCGACTGACCCAATACCTGCTCGGCACGGAGTTTCTGAAGGTTTTACGCCGCCGCTGCCAGGCCGAGGCGGGCTTCGTGCTGGCCGGCACCAGCGCCGGCGCCTCGGCCCTGGGCGGGCAGATGCTGGTGGAGGGCCGGGGCTGGCGCTCACTGCTGGCCGGCGGCATCGAGGTAGTGCCCGGCCTGGGTGTGTTACCCGATTTGCTCATCGACCAGCACTTTATCGAGCGCGCCCGCTACCCGCGCCTGCTGCACGCCGTGCTGGCCCACCCCGCGCTGCTGGGCGTGGGCCTGAGCGAAGAAACCGGCTTGGTTTTTCGCCCCGGCCGCCCACCCGAAGTGTTCGGCACCGAAGTCGTCGTGCTCGTGGACGGCCGCCAGCTTCGCAGCCGTCACTACGAGAATTTGCCCGCCGGGCAGCCGGTCGGCGGCCAGGGCTTCCGGGTAAGCGTACTCGTGGCCGGGGATGCGGTAGAGTGAGCGAAACGTACCGGAGCAAAACGCCCGTCATTGCTTCGCTGCGCTACCAATGACGGGCGTTTTGCTCTTACTCACCAACCTCCTCAAAACTAAAACCGGGTAGTTTTGCGTTGGGCTGCCGATTGAAATTTCTCCTCCTGATGCGCGTTTCCTGGTTTCGTTTTTTGCTGCTGAGCTGCCTCGCGGGGCTGCTGACGCTGGCTGCGGGCTGCGCCCGACGCACGGTACCGTTCAGCTCGCGGGCCGACGCGGTAGAGGTGGCACTTTCGGCCGGCGACACGCTCACCACCACCAGCCGCCGTGGGGTGAAGCTGGGCACCGCCGGCCGCAAAGTGGTGCTGTCTAAAGCCGAAGAGCGCGCCGCCAAAGACGCCGAAAAGACCGAGCAGCGCAA
>JANXNW010000387.1 GCA_025353905.1 Hymenobacter sp. | reverse complement strand
ACCTGTTAAATGACTTTAACGCCTTTCCAAAAAGCTACCTTGCCCTGGATATTTTGGGCGGCGGGGCTCGGGGTGGGGTAGTACCAGGCGGCGTCCTTGTTGAGCTCGCCGTTCACGCGCAGCGAATAATAGCTCGCGCGGCCTTTCCAGGGGCAGGATGTCTGGGCGATGCTGTCTTCGAAAAACTCCTTCTTGATAGAGTCGGCTGGGAAGTAGTGGTTATTTTCGACGACCACCGTGTCGTCGCTCTCGGCAATGACGGTGTTGTTCCAGATTGCTTGCATGGGTAGGGGGTGGGCGAGCTTTTGCTAACCGCTCGATACCCAACTAGTCGGGCAGGCGGGAAGTTTGCGCCCGCTGCCGGGCCAGTGGTGTGCTAATTTCGCCGCCCCGCCAGTCCCGTGCTCTGGGTCGGCGGCCACAACGCGTTTCGTATGTTTGTACACCTTCGTCCGGCGCAGCTCGACCGTGCCCAGTGGGACGACCTCGTGACGCAAGCCCCAAACGGGCTGATTTACGCCCTTTCCTGGTACCTGGATATTGTCTCACCCGGCTGGGAGGCGCTGGTTCGGGTCGAGGACGGGCGCTACATGGCTGGGTTGCCTTTGCCAGTGCGCGTCAGGTTCGGCTTGCGCTACTTGCAGCAGCCGCCTTACGCCCAGCAGCTGGGCTTGTTCGCGCGCCAGCCCCCCACGCCCGCCGATTGGCAGCAAATCGGGCAGCTGCTGCGCCACCAGTTTCGTGTCATCACTCGCTACTCGTTCAACACAGGCAATGCCGAGCTGCTGAACGCCGACGCCGGACCCAACCCGTTAGGCATAGCTGGCACCGTGGCGCGCACGTTTTACCTATCACTACAACTGGTCCACGCGCAGCTACTGGCCGGTTACTAGTCCAACCGGCACTGGCGGCTCAGCCAGGCTCATCGTCGGGGCCAGCTCACGTACATCTTCAACTCGTCGAGCCCGGCCGGTAAGGCAGCCGGAGCCATTTCGGTGCTGCTTAACGACGTGTTTCAGCGCTATGCAGGCGGGCGGGCGCGCTGCTTCGATTTCGAAGCCCCGGAATTGCGCGAGGTGGCCGGCGTGACCAGCTTCTACGGGAGCTTCGGCGCGGTAGCGGCCCCTTTTTGGAGCATTACGTTCGACCGCCTTCCCTGGCCGGTGCGCGCGCTGCGGGCGGCGCGGGCGGCGCTCTACCGCCGCCTGCGCCCGCCCCCGGCCGCCTGAGTAGCCCGCCCGGAAACAATGTCGGCGCGGGTCGTGTTGGCCGTCGTAGCCCCACTATGTTCGTAGCCTGTTACTGCTCAGGGCGCCTCTTTTCCTGAATTATTATGGCCTTAGGTATCCGTTTCCGCGATTACGTGCCCGACGAAAACGCGGGCGACAAGGGCTTCGAGCAGCTCTTCAAAATGTTCATGCAGCTCGTCACCATTACGAGCGGCGACGTGGGCGAGGCCCTGCAATGGCTCAACGAGCTCGACAAGCAGTACGGGCTGACCGACAATGACTACGGCATGGGCAATTTCATCGAAGACCTCAAGAAAAAGGGCTACATCGACGAGAGCGAGCAGGAGCGCGGCGAATTAAAAATCACGCCCAAAACCGAGCAGAAAATTCGCAAGTCGGCCCTGGAAGAGATTTTCGGCAAGCTCAAGAAAAGCAGCACCGGCAACCACCACACGCCCCACACGGGCCAGGGCGACGAGCAGAGTACCGACCTGCGCGAGTTTCGCTTCGGCGACTCGCTCGACCAGATTCAGATGTCGGAGAGCCTGCGCAACGCTCAACTCAACCACGGCCTCGACGGCGACGAGTTCATGCTGACGGAGGACGACCTTGAAGTGCGCGAAAACGAGCACAAGAGCCAAACCAGCACGGTGCTCATGATTGACATCTCGCACAGCATGATTTTGTACGGCGAGGACCGCATTACGCCCGCCAAGAAAGTAGCCATGGCCCTGGCCGAATTAGTCAAGCAGAAATACCCTAAGGACACGCTCGATGTCATCGTGTTCGGCAACGATGCCTGGCAGATTGAAGTCAAGGACTTGCCGTATCTGCAGGTCGGCCCTTACCACACTAACACGGTGGCGGGTTTGGAATTGGCGATGGATTTATTGCGCAAGCGCAAAACGCCGAACAAGCAAATCTTTATGATTACCGACGGCAAGCCCACTTGCCTGAAGGAGCCCGGCGGCTATTACAAAAACTCGTTCGGGCTGGACCGTAAAGTGGTCAATAAAACCCTGAACCTGGCCGCCGCCGCCCGCCGCATCCGCATTCCGATTACCACGTTTATGATTACGTCCGACCCGTATCTGCAGAAATTTGTGGAGGAATTTACGGAAGTCAATCAGGGTAAAGCGTATTACTCAGGCTTGCAGGGCTTGGGGCACTTGGTGTTTGAAGACTACAAAAAGAACCGCCGCAAGGCGCTGTAATTAACTTTTAATCTCAAGGTTCGGCTTCGACCAGCGCGGCCTGACAAACTAATTTTACATGCCTTCCTACTCTCAGCTTTCCGCTTCGGAACTACAACAACTCACTACGCTGGGCCAGCTCAAGCAGGCCGGTTACCAGCCCCGCACCGTGAAAGCGGAACTGCGCGACAACCTCATTCAGAAGCTCCGTAATAAGGAGCAAGTATTTCCCGGCATCTTCGGCTACGACGAAACCGTCATTCCGGAGTTGCAGCGCGCCATTTTGGCCGGGCACCACATCAATTTGCTGGGCTTGCGCGGGCAGGCCAAAACCCGTATTGCGCGGCTGCTGATTAACCTGCTCGACGAGTACGTGCCCGTCGTGGCCGGCTCGGAGCTGAACGACGACCCGCTGCAGCCGCTCTCGGTATTCGCCAAAAACCTGGTTGCCGAGCACGGCGACAACACGCCCGTAGCCTGGATGCCCCGCGCCGACCGCTACACCGAGAAGCTGGCCACGCCCGACGTGTCGGTGGCCGACCTCATCGGTGATGCCGACCCCATCAAGGCCGCCACGCTCAAGCTGCCGTATTCGGACGAGCGCGTGATTCACTTCGGGCTGATTCCGCGGGCGCACCGGGGCATTTTCGTCATCAACGAATTGCCCGATTTGCAGGCCCGCATTCAGGTGTCGCTGTTCAACATTTTGCAGGAGGGCGACATCCAGATTCGCGGCTTCAAGGTGCGGCTGCCGCTCGATATTCAGTTCGTGTTCACGGCCAATCCCGAGGACTACACCAACCGGGGTAGCATCGTGACGCCGCTCAAGGACCGGATTGACGCTCAGATAATTACGCACTACCCCAAGTCCATCGAGGTCGGCAAGCGCATCACCCGGCAGGAAGCCAAGCTGACCGAGGCCCAGCACTCACTGGTGCCGCACGATAACGAGATTATCCGCGACCTCGTGGAGCAGGTGGCCATCGAGGCGCGCGGCTCAGAGTTCGTCGATGCCAAGTCGGGCGTGTCGGCCCGCCTCACCATCTCGGCCTATGAGCAGGTGGTGGCCGCCGCCGAGCGCCGCGCGCTGATGAACGGCGAAACCACGACTGAGCTGCGCGTGGCCGATTTTCTGGCCGCCGTGCCGGCCGTCACGGGCAAGGTCGAGCTGGTGTACGAGGGCGAGCAGGAGGGCGCAGGCATCGTGGCCGAAAAGCTCATGGGTAAGGCCCTGCGCACGGTGTTCACCCAGTATTTTCCCGACCCCGACAAGGCCAAGAAAGCGAAGGACAAGCCCAACCCATACAAGCCCGCCCAGGACTGGTTCGGCAACGGCCACACCCTGGACTTGATGGCCGACTCGTCCGATGACGAGTACGCTCGTCACCTGGCTCAGGTGCCCGGCCTGAAGGAGCTGGTCGAGGCCGCCGTGCCGGCCGAGTTTCGCCGCCAGACCCCGGAGTTCTGGCTGGAGTTTGCTTTGCATGGCATGGCCGAGCACTCGCTCATCTCGCGCAACAAGCTCTCGGCCGGGCCGGGCGCGCAGTTTAAGGACCTGTTCTCGTCCATGTTTACCATGCCCAGCTTCGGCGATGACGACGACGAGGACGAAGACGATAAGCCGCGCAAGAAGCGCCGGTAAGTATGTGGCGCGAGCCTCAGCTCGCGGTAAATTCCCCGCTTATGGTCCAGCACGAAGCCCTCATCCAGCAAGCGTACACGGCTTTCAATGCCCGCGACATTCCGGCCGTGCTCCGCACGTTTCACCCACAAGTGCGCTGGTCGCGGGCCTGGGAGGGCGACTATGCCACCGGCCACGACGAGGTGCGGGCTTACTGGCTCCGGCAGTGGCAGGAGCTGAACCCGCATGTCGAGCCTACTGCTATCAGCGAGCGGGCTGATGGCCGGCTCGAAGTGGCCGTGCATCAGGTGGTGAAAGATTTGCAGGGGCAGGTGTTATTCGATGGCCCGGTGAAGCACGTCTATACCGTTCAGGATGGGTTGCTTCAGCAGATGGATATCGAGCAAGTATAACCTGCTTTCGCGCTGTAATTAAGAAGCCTCGCTGAGTTTCAGCGAGGCTTCTTTTCACCTTTATTTTGGCGCTGGCTGACCCAGGAGGCGATTCGAACGGCGCTCGCCGACGGGTTGCGCCACTGGCTCGGCTGATGTGGTTTCAGTCAGTGGAAT
>JANXNW010000372.1 GCA_025353905.1 Hymenobacter sp. | reverse complement strand
AGCAAGGCCAGGCAGGCGGCCGGCAAGAGCGCGAGTAGCAGGTTGGTTTTCATCGGGAAGCAACGCCGGCCGGGCCGGCTGAGAGAAAAGTTTGGGTGGGATATCAGACCGTAGAAAGTCCGCCGAAGGTAAGCCAAGCCGCCGCAAACGGTTGCCGCGGCTTACCTTCGGGAGCTTGCCGCTGAGCTTGCCTGGCCGCCCTTTTTGCCCCCATCCGCCCCGCCCCTTTTTTCGCGCCATGCCGCACCTGATTACCCTCTTTTCAACGGTTTTTCTCGCCAAGCTGACCGGGCTGCCCGGCCGGCTGCAGATGCTGGCACTGGCCGGCGGCCTACTGCTGGGCGGGGCCGCGCCCGCCCGAGCCACGCACATCGTGGGTGGCGAGCTGGACTTGCAGTACCTGAGCGGCAACACCTACCAGCTCACGCTGAATCTGTATTTCGACGCTAAGTATGGGTCGCCCGCCGCGCTCGACACCGACCTGACGGCCGCCATCTTCGACAAGGCCAGCAACGAGCGCAAGGCCACGCTCACGCTGCCGCTCATCAGCAATACATTTCTCAACTACACTGTGCCCGCCTGCGCCATCAGCGATTTGCAGACGCGGGCGCTGGTGTACCGCAATATTATCGAGCTGCCACCGGGCAACTACGGCGGCGCGCAGGGCTACTACGTGGCCGTGGAGCGCTGCTGCCGCAACGAGGGCATCAGCAACATCGTGGCCCCCGGCAACGCGGGGCAGGCGTTTTACCTGGAGTTTCCGGCCGTGGTGCGCGGTGGGCAGCCGTTTCGGGACTCGACCCCGCGCGTGTTTCCGCCGCTTTCGGACTACGCCTGCCTGGGCGAGACGTTTTTTTATGACTTTGGCGGGCAGGACCCCGACCGAGACTCGCTGGCCTATGAGCTCATCACCCCCCTGAACGGGCACGCCGACCCGGTGAACTCGAAGCCCGCCGTGCCCAGCCCGGCCCCTTACGCTGACATCCAGTGGAACCCCGGCCTGAGTACGCTCAACCAGATACCCGGCACCCCGGCCCTGTCGGTGAACGCCCGCACCGGGCGGCTCACGGTGCGGCCGGCCCGGCAGGGTTTGTTCGTGTTCGGGGTGCGCTGCGTGGAGTACCGGGCGGGCGTAAAAATCGGCGAGACGCGCCGCGACTTTCAGCTGCTGGTGGTAGTCTGCCCCCGAAATGCCGCGCCCCGGCTGTCGCTGCTGCCGGGACCCGGACCGGGGGTGTACCGGTCGGGCCGCGACACGCTGCGCCTGGGCCCCGGCCGGCCGCGCTGCGTACGGCTGCGCTACACCGACCCCGACCCGAATTCGCGCCTGACGCTGAGCTTGTTGCCCCCGCGCGGCTACGCCGGGCCGCTGCCCACCTTCACCACCGCCGTGAGCGGCACCGTGCGCGGCCCCGGCCTGCCCGATACGCTCACGGCCACGCTCTGCTTTTCGGAATGCACCGACACCCAGGGCCAGGTAGCGCGCCTCGACGTGCTGGTGGCCGACAACGGCTGCGCCCTGCCCAAGCTCGACACCGTGCGCATTGCCTTCGTCGGCGTGCCGCCGCCCAACGCGCCCCCGACCCTGGTGAGCACCGCCGGCCCCGCATTGCCGCTGCGCGTGAAGCCGGGCCAGACCATCAGCTTCGAGCTGACGGCCACCGACGCCGACGCCGACCCGATTTTATTTACTCTCGGCGGCAGCCCGGCCGGGTTTGCGCCGGCCGCGCTCGGGGCCGTGCTCGCGCCCCAGGCCCAAACCGGCACCACGCGCCTGGCCCGCTTCACGTGGCCCGTAGACTGCCGGGCCATCACCGAGCCGCCGGGCACGGTGCGCGAGCTGATTTTCCAGGCCAGCAGCACCACGCCCTGCGGCACGGTGCGCCCCAGCAACGTGGTGCGCGTGCCGGTGATAGTGGACTATGCCAACCAGCCGCCCGTGCTCACGACTACCCTGCCGGCGGCGGTCGGAGCCGGGGGGCCGATACCGCTGGTGGTGCTGCCGCTGGGGCAGCCCTATTCGGCCACGCTGGCTGGTCTCGACGCCGACCTCGACGTGCTCACGCTTAGCGCGGCCGGGCAGGGCTTCGAGCTGGCGGCGGCCGGAATGCGCTTCAGCACCACGCCCAGCCCGGCGGGGCAGGCCAACGGTACCTTCAGCTGGCTGCCCGCCTGCGCGGGCGGCGTGAGCGTGGTGGGTGGCCAGGCCCAAGAGCTGGTCGTCGTTTTCACCTTGCAGGAAGCTACCTGCCGCGCCCAGCCCCAGACGCGCACGGTGCGCTTCCGGGTGCAGGCCCCCGAGGTGCCGCCCTTCGTGCCGCCCAACATCGTGCTGCCCCTGAGTGAGGTAGTGGCCAACCGCGTGTTCACCCTGCCCACGCTGCCGCCCGATTTCTGCGACGCGCGCTTCGCGGGCGTCAAAATCTTCTCGCGCTGGGGCCGCCTGGTCTACGAAAGCCCCAACCGCACGTTTGCCTGGAGCGGCGAGGGCGCGGCGGGCCTGTATTATTACCTGCTGACGTTTGAGAACGGCAAACCCTACAAAGGCTGGGTGGAGGTGGTGCGGTGATTGGGTAATAGGACTTGAGTACGGCCACTTTCCCGCAGAGGTTCGCGGAGGAAAAACGCGGAGGTTCGCGGAGTGTAATGTCCCCGCTCTGCG
>JANXNW010000362.1 GCA_025353905.1 Hymenobacter sp. | reverse complement strand
AGCCGCTGGTGCCCCGGCGGGTGCTCCTGGGCCACCACCACGGCCTGCGCAATGCCCGGCAGGCTAGTCAGGGTCGCCTCAATCTCGCCGGGCTCGATGCGAAACCCGCGCAGCTTCAGCTGCTCGTCGAGCCGGCCCAGCACCTCGATTTCTCCGTTGGGCAGCAGGCGGCCGGCATCGCCCGTCCAGTAAAGCCGGCTGCCCGGCTGCCCGGCGAAGACATCGGGCCGAAACCGCTCGGCCGTGAGGGCTGGCCGCCGCCAGTAGCCGGCGGCCACGCCCGCGCCTCCAATCACCAGCTCGCCCACCGTGCCGGGCTCCACGGGCGCGCCCTGCTCGTCGAGCACGTACACCTGGGTGTTGGCGATGGGCCGCCCCACGGTGATGGGTCCCGGCCCGCCCGTCACCCGCCCCAGCGTCGCCCAGACGGTGGTTTCGGTGGGGCCATACAAGTTCCACAGGGCCTGGCACAGGGGCAGCAGGCGCTGGGCCAGGGCCGGGGGCAGGGCCTCGGCGCCGCACAGGGCCACCAGGGGCAGGGGCGAGGCCCAGCCGGCGGCCAACAGCAGGGTCCAGGTGGCGGGCGTGGCCTGCATGAGGGTGATGCGCTCGGCTTCGAGCAGCTGGCGCAGGGCGCGGCCGTCGCGCGTGGTGTACCCATCGGCCAGCACCACGGTGGCCCCGCATATCAGGGGCAAAAACAGCTCCAGCGCGGCAATATCGAACGAAATCGTGGATACGGCCAGCAGCCGGTCGTCGGGCCCGATGCCCGGCTCGCGCTGCATACTGGTCAGAAAATTGACTATGCTTTGGTGCGTGACGGGCACGCCCTTGGGCTGGCCCGTCGAGCCCGACGTGTAGAGCAGGTAGCACAGGTCCTGGCTGGTGGCGGGCACCGGCGCGGGCGTTTGGGCGGGCAACTGGGCGGCGGCTTGGGCCTCGGCCAGCACATCTTCCAACGTCAAAACCGGCACCCCAGCCGCAAAGCCCGGCCGCGGGCCGGCGGAAGTCAGCAGCAGGCTGGCTTCGGCATCGGCCAGCATGAAGCGCAGGCGCTCGGCGGGGTAGGCGGGGTCGAGGGGCAGGTAGGCCGCGCCGCACTTGAGCACGGCCAGCAGCGCCACCAGCAGGGCGGGCGTACGCTCCAGGGCCAGGCCCACCAGCTGGCCGTGCCGCAGGTGCCGCGCCTGCAAGGCCGCCGCCAGGTGGGTAGCCTGAGTGTTCAGCTCGGCGTAGGTGAGCGCGGTCGGGCCGAAGACGACGGCCGTCTTACCGGGCGTGGCCAGGGCCTGCGCCTCGATGAGCGAGGTGAGAGTAGCGGCGGCCGGGTAAGGAATTTCGGTGGCATTGAGCCGGGCGTAGGCGGCCGGCAGCGGGGCGGGGGCCAGCGCCAGGTCAGCGAGCAGCGTAGCGGGCCGGGCCACCACCTGTTCGGCCAGGTGCACGAAGCTGGCCAGCAGCCGGGCCACGCGCGCGGGCCGGAACAGCCCGGTATTGTAGGAGCATTCCAGGGTCAGGCGGTTGCCGGCCCCGCTCGCGTTCAGGGCCAGCTCGAAATTCTCGAATCCGCGCGGATTCGAGTGTAGCTCATGGTGCAGGTCCGCAAACGCTACCCCATCGTCGAGCCCCAGGTCCACGTTGAACAGCACGGCCACCAGCGGCAGCCGCCCGGCCTCGCGCCGCACCGGCAGCTGCCGCAGCAGGCTGCCGTAGGTCAGCTGCTGGTGCTCCAGCGCATCAAAAAGGGCCATTTTGCGCCCTTGCAGGTAGTCGAGGAAGGCCAAGTCCCCGCGCGGGTGGCTGCGCAGGGGCAGCAGGTTCACGCAGTGCCCCACCACCGAAGTCAGCCCCGTGGCCGCCTGCCCGGCCGCCGGCATTCCCACCACCAGGTCTGGCTGCCCCGTTACCCGAAACAGCAGCACCTCAAACAAGGCCAGCAGCGTGGTATTGAAGCTGCACCCCGCTTGCCGCCCGGCCGCCCGCAGGGCCGCCACCAGCGCCTCCGGCAGGGGCAGGTCGAACCGCTCGCTGGCGTAGGTGCGCACCAGTGGGCGCGCGAAGTCGGTGGGCAGGTTCAGGGCCGAGCCGCCGTCGGCGTACTCCGCCCGCCAAAAAGTCTCTGCTGCCCGGTACTCCGCGCTTTGCTGGTAGAGCGCCTCCGCGTCGGCGTATTCGCTGTACTGCATGGCCGGCGGCAAGGCTGCTTTTTCGCCCCGCGCCGCCGCCGAGTACAGCTGCCCCAGGTCTTGCAGCAGCAGGCCCAGCGACCACCCATCGCAGATAATGTGATGCGCCGTCAGGGTCAGCAGGTGGTCGTCGGGGGCGAGCCGCAGGGCCGTCGTCCGCCACAGCGGGCCGGCCAGCAGGTCGAAGACGTGCGTGGCCTGGTCGGCGGCGTGGGAGGCCAGGGCCACCGCCAACGCCGCCGCGTCAGCCGTAGCGGAGAGGTCTTCGTAGTCGAGAGCCGGGACGGCGTCGGTTACGCACAGCACACAGCCATTGGCGCTGCACGAAGCGCGCAGCACCTCGTGCCGCTGGGCGAGCGCGGCCAGGGCCTCGCGCAGGGCGGGCAGCTCCAGCGGCCCGCCCCGCAGGCGCAACGAAACCGATTCGTTGTAGGCGCGGCTGGCATCGTCGCCGCCCAGCTGGCAAGCCAGCCACACTTCGGCCTGGGCCGAAGTGAAGGGAATTAAACGCGCCAGCTCGGGGCCGGCAAAGGGGTAAAAGTCAACTGCCTGCATAGCTGAAAATAGAGCGGGCGCGAAGGTAGTCACCTAGCGGAATAACACCACGCTGAGGTGGGTTAGCTACACGGCAGCCAGCTGCACGAACTGGCCGGGGCGCACGGGGTTGGGCAGAAACCAGGCGGGGTTGCCGGTGGCATCGCGGCCCAGGCGCGCGCCCGGCACGGGCGGCTGGTTGAGGGCGGCCGATGCCGTGGGCCGGGCCAGCGGCTCCGGCGCGCCGCCGGCCGGCTGGTCGGTGCCGGGCAAAAAACCCGCCGCTACCAGCTCGGCCAGGCTGGCGGCGAAGGCGGCAACCAGCACTTCGATATCGGCCGCCGTGTGGGCCGTGGTCAGGAAGCACGGGAAGTTGTCCCAGATGTGGACTCCCTTCTCGCGCATCAGCGTGAAGAGCAGGGTGCTGTGCGGCAGCTCGGCGGTAAACTTGATTTTCCACAACGAGCCGCAGTGCACCACCACCAGCGGCAATTGCCGGTGGGCAGCCTCGGCGTTGAGCTGCGCCACCAGGTCGGCGGTAGTCGCGTTGAGCTGCTCCTGAAGGGCTGGGCCCTCGGCCCGCAGGTGGCGCAAGGACGCCGCCGCCGCCGCCAGCGCCAGCGGATGCCGCACGAAGGTGCCGGCAAAATAGGTAACCCCCACCTCGGGCACGGAGGCATCGCCAAACTGCCAGGCCCCGCCGTCGAGGGCATCCATGAGCTCGCGGCGGCCCGCGATAGCCCCAATGGGCAACCCGCCCCCGATGACTTTGCCGTAGGTAGCCAGGTCGGCGCGTACGCCAAACATGGCCTGTGCCCCGCCCTGGGCCATGCGAAAGCCGGTAATCACTTCGTCGAATATCAACACGACGCCGGCCTCGGCGGTGAGGCGGCGCAGCTCGCGCAGGAAGCCGGCGGGCTGAAAATCAGCCCGGCGGCTCTGCACGGGCTCCACCAGCACGGCGGCCAGCTCGGGGGCGCGCTCAGCAATGATGCGCAGGCTCTCCTCCGTGCCGTAGTCGAGGATGAGCATGTTCTGCACGGCCTCGGCGGGAATGCCGGGAGCGGCGGGGCGGCTGCGCAGCTGGCGCGTGCCCCGCACAATCACCTCGTCGTTGATGCCGTGGTAAGCCCCGGTGAAGGCCACTACCAGCGAGCGGCCGGTCGTGGTGCGGGCCACCCGCAAGGCCCCGAGCACGGCCTCCGAGCCGGTGCTGCACAGGGCCGCGCGGTCGAGCCCGGTCAGCTCGCACAGGAGCTGGCTGACCTCGCCGGCCAGCGCGTGCTGAGGCCCCACTTCGTAACCGCGCTCCAGCTGCTCGTGCAGTACTTCTTTGATGAATGCGGGCTGGTAGCCAAACAGCGAGGAGCCAAAGCCGTTGAGCGCGTCCACGTATTCGTGGCCGTCCAGGTCCCAGAGCCGGCATCCGGCCGAGCGCTCCACCACCAGCGGGTAGGTCAGCTCCTTGAGCAGCGGCGAGAAGCCCGTCACCACGCGTGGGTCGGCCATGTGGGGCCGGTGCTGCTGGGCAAATGCTTTGCTAGCGGCCGTCCGGTGGTTATAGCGGGCCGTGAAGCACGTCAGAAACTCCTGCTGGGAGGCGGTGAGGCTCCCGACAGCCCGCCGCTCGATGCGCGCCGTGGCCCCAAAAGGCTTGGCGTGCTCCAGCGTTTCCTCCGGCGTGAGTATCGGGGTGGCGGTCGGGGCAGCTAGGCTGGCAGGCAAGGGCGCGGGCGGAGCCGGGCTAACGATTACCGGGCCAGCTGCGGCTGCCATCGGAGCCGGGCCGTGCAGCAGCGCTACCTGCCGCGTCAGTAGCTCCAGCTGGGCCGTTATCAGGCTCAGGGCTGAGTCGGGCGCGGCCGTAGTGGCGGTAGCGGGTGTCTCGGCGGGTGTCTCGATGGGCGCGGCCACCGAGCGCGGCGGGGCCTCAGCCGGCAGTTGGGCATCGAGGTAAGCGGCCAGGGCGGCGGGGGTCGTTACCGACTCGTTCAGCTGCCGAAACGTGATGGGCACCTGGAAGACTTTGCGCAGATTCAGGGCCACCTGGGTCAGGCCCAGCGAGTCGAGACCCAGCTCCAGGAAGCTGTGGTCGGCTTCGTGCGGGGCCACTTCCACATCGGTGGCCTCGGCGAGCAGGGCGGTAATTTGTTGCAGCAGTAGCGTTTGACGCATAGCGGGGGCAGGTAAAACAGTGAGGGTATCGGCAGAAGCAGCCGGGGCCGAAGCCAGGGCCGGCAGGGTAATTTTCAGTTCGTCAATTCCGGCGGCGGTGCTGGCTTGGCCTGCCCCGGCCGAAGTCGGCACCGGCGGGTCGAGCCAGCACCGCTGCCGGTCGAAGGCGTACGCGGGAAGCAGCCGCCGCTGCCGCGCCTGCCCGGCGTAAAAAGCCCGCCAGTCGGGTTCCAAGCCACTCAGCCACACCCGGCCCAGGGTTTCCAGCAGGGCGTGAAAATCGGTGAGGGCGGCGGTGGGTGGCGGCAGGCCGGGCAGTGCCGTAAACAGCCGGCCGGCCGCCTGCTGCCGCGCCAGCGTGGCCAGGGTGTTGCCGGGTCCTACTTCAAGCAGCAAGGAGTCGGGCTCGGCCAGCAGCGTATCGAGCGCGGCGGCAAACTGCACGGGCGCGCGCAGCTGCGCGGCCCAGTAGGCGGGGTCGGTGGCCTGCGCGGCCGTCAGCCAGGTGCCCGTGGCGCTCGAAACCAGGGGCAGCGCCGGGGCGGCCAGCCGCACCCCGGCCATCAGCTGCTCGAATTCAGCCACGGCCGGCTCCATCATGGCCGAGTGAAAAGCGCGGTTGGTGGCCAGCCGCTGGTGCGGAATGTTTTGCGCAGCTAACGTGTCGGCAAATGCGGCTACCGCGTCGGCCGTCCCCGCCACCACCACCGATTTCCGGCTGTTAATGGCGGCCACGTCCAGCCCGGCGGGCAGCAGGGCCTGGACTTCGGCCGCGGTGGCGCGCACGGCCATCATCTGGCCAGGGGGCAGGGCGCTCACCAGCCGGCCGCGCCCGGCCACCAGCCGCAGGGCATCTTCGAGCCCGAACACGCCCGCCACGCAAGCCGCCACGAACTCGCCGAGGCTGTGGCCGCACACGGCCGTGGGCCGCACGCCCCAGCTCTGCCACAGCCGCGCCAGGGCGTACTCCGTCGCAAACAGCGCCGGCTGGGCGTAGCGGGTGTCCTGCAAAAGCGCGGCTTCTGCCGTATCATTCAGGGTCGCAGCATCCGGGGCCGGCGGGTAGAGCACGTGCCGCAGGTCCACGTCGAGCACATCGCGCAGCAGCCCGGCGCACTCGTCAATCACCGCTCGGTACACGGGCTCGTGCTCGTAGAGGGCGCGGCCCATGTTGGCGTACTGTGCTCCCTGGCCCGGAAACAGAAAGACAACTGCGCCGGGCACGGCGGCCACGCGGCCGGCCACAGGCGCGCCGGGGCTGCCAACTGGCTGGGCCAGCGCCGCCCGCAGCCCGGCCCCGTCGGTGGCCACCACAAACCGGCGCTCGGCCAGCGGCGCGCGGGTGGTGTGCAGGGTGAATGCCACGTCGGCCAGCGGCGGCACCGGGGCCACGGCCAGGAAATCACGCAGCCGCCGGGCGTAGGCCACGCTGCTGTTCGCCGTGCGCGCCGACCACGCCACCAGCTGCACGGGCCGCCCCCTGGTTGCGGCCGGGTGGTCATCGGCCAGCGCGCCGCCGCCCAGCAGCTGGTCGCCGGATTCTTCGACCACAATGTGCACGTTGGTGCCGCCCACGCCAAACGAGCTGATGCCCGCCCGCCGGGGTTCGGCGGCGGGTTCGGCGGTTAGCCCAGCGGCGGATTCAGCGGCCGGCTTGGCGGGCCAGTCGCGCAGCTCGCTCGTCACGCAGAACGGGCTGCCGGCCAGGTTCAGGTGGGGGTTGGGCTGGTGGTAGTGCAGCGTGCCGGGCAGCTGCCGGTGTTGCAGGGCCAGCACCGTTTTAATCAAGCCCGCCACGCCCGCCGCGGCCGTGAGGTGGCCGAAATTGCTTTTGATGGAGCCCAGCCCGCAGCTCCCCGCGGCCAGCCCCGGCCCGAACGCCTGCCGCAAGCCGTCCACTTCGATGGGGTCGCCGAGGGGGGTGCCGGTGCCGTGGGCCTCGACGTAGCCGATGCTGGCCGGGGCCACGCGCCCGTCGGCCAGCGCCGCGCCGATGGCCGCCGCCTGCCCCGCCGCGCTGGGGGCCGAAAAGCTGCTCTTGCCGCCGCCGTCGTTGCTCACGCCCACGCCCCGAATGACGGCGTACACCGGGTCGCCATCGCGCCGGGCCGCGGCCAGCGGCTTGAGCAGCACCACGCCCGCGCCGTCGCTGAACACCGTGCCCCCGGCCTGCGCATCGAACGGCCGGCAGTGGCCGTCGGGGCTGAGCATGGCCCCGGCCTGGTGCAGGTAGCCGCTGTGCAGCGGGGCCGTGATGCTGGCTGCCCCCGCCAGGGCCACTTCGCACTGCCCGGCGCGCAGGCTCTGCACGGCCTGGGCCACGGCCAGCAGTCCCGTCGAGCAGGCCGCATGCACGCTCACGGCCGGCCCGCGCAGGTCGAGGGCGTAGGCCACGCGGGTGGCCACGTAGTCCTTCTCGTTCACGGTCATCACCTGGAACTCGCCCAATTGCTCCAGGGCCGCCGCGTGGCCCTGCACGTTGTGCGGGTAGTACGAGTTGTTGCCGCAGCCCGCAAACACGCCCACCCGGCCCGCGTAGTGCGCCGGCAGGTAGCCGCCTTGCTCCAGAACTTCCCAGGCAATTTCCAGAAACACCCGCTGCTGCGGGTCCATGGCCGCCGCCAGCCGGGCATTCAGCTTAAAGAAGGCCGGCTCGAACTCGTCGGCGTGGTCGATGATGCCGCGGGCGGGCACGTAGAGCGGGTCGTGGCGCAGCCCGGCCGGAAGGCTGGCATCCAGCTCTTCAGCCCGAAAAAAGCGGGTGGTTTCCCGGCCCTCGCGCAGCACGTCCCACAGCTCAGCCAGCGTTTCGGCCCCCGGAAACCGGCCCGCCATGCCAATGATGGCCACCTCGCCGCCCGTAGCGTCGGCCGCCGCCAGCCCCGCCAGTGCCGGTGCGGGAACCAGCTCATCGGCCCCGGCCGGCTCCGTCAGGTAGCGGGCCGCGGCGGCCACGGTAGGAAACTGGTAGAGCCGGGTGACGGGCAATTCGTAGCCAAAATCAGCCCGTAGCTGCGCCACGGCCTGTTGGGCCAGCAGCGACGTGCCACCCAGCTCGAAGAAATCATCGGTCGTGCCTACCTGGTCCAGCCGCAGCAGGCGCGCCCACACGGTGGCCAGCTGGCGCTCGGGGGCCGTGCGGGGCACGTGGTAAGGCGCGTCCAGGGCCGCCCGCGGCTGAATGGCCGGGGCCGGCAGCGCCCGACGGTCGATTTTACCGCTGCTGGTTTTAGGGAATTCAGCCAAGGTCACGAAGGCGGCGGGCAGCATATAGGCGGGCAGCACGGCGGCCGCGGCCCGACGCAGGGCGGCCGGGTCGGGGGCGATGGGGCCGGCCGGCACCACGTAGGCCACCAGCTCGCGGTCGCCTTCGGGCAGCTCGTGCGCCACCACCGCCACCTGGCCCACGGCGGGCAGCGCGGCCAGCAGCGCCTCCACCTCACCCAGCTCTACGCGGTGGCCCCGGATTTTTACCTGCTCGTCCTGCCGGCCCAGGAATTCCAGCTCGCCGTCGGGCCGCAGCCGGGCCAGGTCGCCGCTGCGGTACAGGCGCATGGCGGGGCCGGTGGGTGGGGTCCAGGCAATGAATTTCTCGGCCGTACGCTCGGGCTGGCCCAGGTAGCCGGTGGCCAGACACTCCCCACCGATGCACAGCTCCCCGACTTCGCCCGCCGGCACCGGCTCCAGCGCGGGCGTGAGCAGGTGGACGCTGGTGTTGGCGATGGGCTGGCCGATGGGGGGCAGCCGCTCCCAGGCGGCCGGGTCGCCGGTCAGCACCAGCTGGGTGACGACGTGGCACTCGGTGGGGCCGTACTGGTTGTAGAGCGTGCAGCCAGGCAGCGCCGTAAAAAAAGCGGCCACCTGCGGCGTAATTTTCAGCTGTTCGCCGGCCGTCATCACCTCCGTCAGCTCGGTGGGGAATTGCCGGCGGCTGGCGGCCAGCCCGGCCAAATGCTGCAAGGCCACAAAGGGCAAAAACGCCCGCTGAATCCGCTCCGACCCCATAAAATCGAGCAGCGCGCTCAGGTCTCGCCGCCGGGCCTCGGGCAGCAGCACCAGCGTACCGCCCGTGCCCAGCGTGGCGAATATTTCCTGAAACGACACGTCGAAGCTCAGCGGCGCAAACTGGAGCGTGCGGGTGCCCGGTCCGGCGTTGGAGTGCGCCTGCTGCCAATGCAGTAGGTTCAGCAGGGCGGCGTGGCCCATGCCCACGCCCTTGGGCTCGCCGGTCGAGCCCGAGGTGTAGAGCACGTAGGCCAGCGGGCCAGGGGCCGCTGCCGGGTCAGTCAGCGGCGCGGAAGAAGCGGGCACCAGGTCAACCAAGTCATCTTGGTCATTGACCAGAACGTGCAGGCCCAATGCCGTGAAAGCGGCTGCCTCGGCAGCGGGGGCCAGGCAGTGGCGCAGGCTGGCATTGGTCACCATCTGGCGCAGGCGGGGGGCTGGGTAAGCGGGGTCGAGAGGCACGTAGCCTTTGCCAGCCCGCAAAATAGCCAGTACGCTCACCACCATGCCCAGCCCGCCGGCGGTGCTCACGCCAATCAGCTCTTTGCCGGGGGCCTGGGCCAGCAGCACCGTGCTGAGCCGGGCCACTCGCTGCGCCAGCTCGGCGTAGGTCGTCAGCCGGGTTTCGTCAACAACGGCTGTGCCGCCGGGAAACCGTACGCTGGACTGTTCAAATAAAGCGTATGCCGAGCTCAGCGGACTTGAAGGAAGGGCGGGCATGGTAAGCGGGATGCAATAAAGCACTCAACCTGAAGGGTAAAGGGCGCAATGCTCGGGTCAAATCTACTGGCTAAAACCCAACTACCCGCCAAAGAGAAAACCTGCCAAACGTGGCATGTTACCCAGTTTGCTTATAAACAAACAAATTTCACCTCTCAGTACCGATAAAGTCTTATCTACTGATTACGAAAAAAAGTTACTGCTTGAACTACGTGAAAAAGTTAGCGCAGCTAGTTTTGGCGGGGAGCTGTTTTCGATAAGCACTGCTGCCTGAGCCTGCTCTCGAACGGGCGCTGGCTTGGGGTCGGGAACAACCCGCCCTGGCCTTTTCGCGCGCCTTGACGGCTCGGGCGGCTTGTTCCCGCGGCTCGCGCCGTAATTTGGCCGCATGATGAAAGTCGTCCCCGATTCCTCGCCCCTCGTGCTGCTCGAATGCCTCGTGGCCGGCACCTCGCACCGCCCCGAGCTGCCCGCCCACGAAAAATTGCTCGTCGTGGGCCAGCCCCTGCGCCTCGTGCGCGAAGCCGACAGCAAGTACGACGACTGGGCCGTGCAGGTGCACTCCGGCCCGGCCGACAACCCGGCCAGCGTCTGGCTCGGCTACCTGCCCGAAACCCGCAACGAAACCGTGGCCCGAATGCTCGATGCCGGCTACCCGCTCTCAGCCCGCCTCGCCCACAAAGCCTGGGAAAACCCCGACTGGCTGCACCTGGAGATTGAGGTGTTGATGCCGCGCTAAGGTTTCTTAAAGAAAAGGTTATGGACCACCTAGCCGCGCAGATAGCCCGCATCAAAGTCAAACTGCCGGCCGCCAGGGCGGCCGATGAAAATTTGCAGCTATTTGGGGCTGATAGTCACCGCTACCAGCTTCACAGCCCCGCCCCGGAAGCCGCGTTGCAACAACTGGAAGCCACTTACGGCATTCAGCTACCCGAAGCGTACCGCTGCTTTGTGCGAGAGGTAGGCAATGGGGGCGCGGGACCGTTCTACGGCATCTACCCGCTGGGTAGCGACCTGGATGAGCTGAGTACCAATCCGCAACGCTACCTCCGGCAGCCCTGTCGCCTGCACCCGGCCATGACGCTTGCGCAATGGCAGGAACTGACCCGGCCCATGGAGGAGGAGGAGCTGCCGGATGAGGCTTTCGACCAGGCGATGAGCGAGCTGTACGCCGGCTTGCTGCCGCTCGGCACGCAGGGTTGCACCATTCTGCACGCTTTAGTGCTGAATGGCCCCTTTGCCGGGCGAGTCGTGAACATCCACCCGGACCGCTACTTGCCCAGCTTCGCCTACGAGGCCACGTTTCTGGACTGGTACGAGCGCTGGCTCGATGAGGTAGCGAGCGGCGACTTGTCGCAGGGGGAAGGCTGTTTTGGCTACAACCGGGGCGGGCCGGAAACGACGCTGCTGCACCTGTTTCAGACTACCACCGAAGCCGACGTGCGGGCCGAGTGCCTGACAGGCTTGCTGGGTAAGCGGCACGTGAGCCAACCCGTGGTGCAAGCGCTGGCCGCCTACCACCCGGCGGGCGATTCCCGCCTGGCGCTGCTGCTGGCCCAGCTGCTGCTACGATTCGACTACGCCCAGGGCCGGCTGCGGCTGCTGGCCCTGGTGCCCGACAATCTGCTGGGCGTGCTGGAAAGCATTCGCTGGTATGCCAAAAGCCACAGCGCCGACTGGCTGCCGGTGATTACGGCCAACGTGAGCCGCATCCAGGATGATAAAACCCTGCGCTTTGCGACGTATGTGCTGGAAGAAACCACCGCCGACTACGGCCCCCTGTTGCTGCCTTTCGCCGCCAGCCCCGACTACGGCCAGCGCATAACCGCCTTGCACGCCCTGGCCAAGCTGCCGGATAAGGCCCGCTACCTGGCCACCTTCATCGCCGGCCTGCACGACCCCGAGCCCGGCGTGGTGCGGACCGCGCTGCAAGCCGTACATGACTTGGCTGACCCCCAGCTGCGACCCCATTATCAGGCCATCGCCGCCCGCTACCCAGTGGAAAAAGACTACGTTCTGGTCAATCTGGGGTTAGCGCTCAAGACCCAGGGCCTGAGTCTGGAACGGCTCAGGAGACGGAAGTATGATTGAAAACCCCGGGTTTGGAAAGTCTCTCGCGCTACTTGGTAAAACGCTGCTTTGCTGACCCCCGCTCAACAGAAGCCCGCCCGCTATTGACTAGTTTTATTGGTAAATTGTGCTGCATTGCCAGTTATATTTGCCAGCGCCCGGCACAAAATTCCCAGCAGCGGTGTTGCCTCGCAACACGCAAATTAATTTTCTCTCCCCCATGCGCGAAGCCTTTCTCACCGGCAGCCCCGAGCAGTTCGATGCTACCGACAAGGACATTGATAAAGCCCTGCGGCCGCTGAGCTTCGACGACTTCACGGGCCAGGACAAGATTCTGGAAAACCTGAAAGTCTTCGTGGCGGCCGCCAAGCAGCGCGGCGATGCCCTCGACCACGTGCTGCTGCACGGCCCGCCCGGCCTGGGCAAAACCACGCTCTCGCACATCATCGCCAACGAGCTGGGCGCGGGCATCAAGATGACCTCCGGCCCGGTGCTCGACAAGCCCTCTGACCTGGCCGGCTTGCTCACCAACCTGGAGGCGCACGACGTGCTATTCATCGACGAGATTCACCGGCTGAACCCCATCGTGGAAGAATATTTATATTCGGCGATGGAGGACTACCGCATCGACATCATGCTCGATTCGGGGCCGAACGCCCGCTCAGTGCAGATTTCGCTCTCGCCCTTCACCCTCATCGGGGCTACCACGCGCTCGGGCCTGCTCACGGCCCCGCTGCGCTCGCGCTTCGGCATCGCCGCCCGCCTCGAATACTACGACTCGAAGCTGCTGACGACCATCGTGTTGCGCTCGGCCGAAATCCTCGGTACGCCCATTCACGAAGATGCCGCCTTCGAGATTGCCCGCCGGAGCCGCGGTACGCCGCGCATCGCCAACAACCTGCTGCGCCGCACCCGCGACTTCGCTCAGATTAAGGGCACGGGCACCATCACGGTGGACATCGCCCAGTTCGCCCTCAACGCGCTCGACGTGGACGCGCGCGGCTTGGACGACATGGACAAGCGTATTCTGACCACCATTATCGACAAGTTCAAGGGCGGGCCGGTCGGCATCACGACCATCGCCACGGCTTGCGGCGAGGAAGGCGAAACCATTGAGGAAGTATATGAGCCGTTTCTGATTCAGGAAGGCTACATCAAGCGCACCTCGCGGGGCCGCGAAGCCACTGAAGCCGCTTATCAGCACCTGGGGCGGATGCTGCCTCAGCACATGCGCGGCAATTCGAGCGACCTGTTCGCCGAGATTACGTCGTAGGGCCAAGCCCTGGCTGCCACCAGAGGGGTGCAGCCGAGCCCATACTGCCACCGGAGGGGTGAGCTAATTCCATAAAAGCGCGTCGCCGACCAGCGACGCGCTTTTTGCTTTTGGTCGTAACTTGGTCCTATGGAAACTCTGCAACTGGTCGAAGAAATCGGGGCCTTACCCGATAAAGCCCGACAAGAAATCGAAAGCTTTTTGCTGGAGGTGAAATTGCGCTACGCTCGCCAAAGCCCGCTCACAGATGAAGAGCTGGCCCAATGGGCCGACCCCGAGATATTTGGGATGTACGCCGACCGCGAGGATGTGCGCGACAGCACGGCGTATATCCGTAAGCTACGGGAGCAGCAATGGGGCGCAAAATGAGCGACATTATTTGCGTTGATTCGGACGTGCTAATTGATTTTCAGCGGGGCAACCAACTCGTGTTGCGCGAGCTGGCTTATCTGGAGCGGGTCGCGCTGTTGGCCGTCAGCCTCATCGTGCGCTTAGAGTTGGTGATTGGCAGCCCAAACCGGGAGTTTTTGCAGCGCACCGAAAAGCTGCTGCGGCGGTTTCGCCTCTTACCGCTCACCACAGAAATCGGCGAGGTGGCTGACCGCTGGGTTACCGGGTTCAATCTGAGTCATGGCTTGCAGCTCCCCGACGCGCTCATCGCCGCGACAGCTTTGCACTATCAGGCACCCTTGCTCACCAAAAACCAGCGCGACTTCCGGTTTCTGCCGGGCCTGAAGCTGCTACCCTTCCCGCCCGCCGTGCCCACTGCCGCAACGGCGCCCGCCGCCTGATGCTGCCCCGCGCCGACTGGACCGCCTTCGTCAAGCGCCGCGCCGCCGAGCTGGGCTTCATGGCCTGTGGTATTTCGCGGGCCGAATTTTTGGAAGACGAAGCGCCGCGCCTCGAAAACTGGCTCAAGCAAGGAATGCAGGGGCAGATGCGCTACATGGAAAATCACTTCGACAAGCGCCTCGACCCGCGCCTGCTCGTGGACGGGGCCAAGTCGGTGGTTTCGCTGCTTTTCAACTACTACCCGCCCGCTGAAGAGCAGCAGGGCGAGGACACGCTCAAAATCAGCAAGTACGCCTACGGGCGCGACTACCATTTCGTGGTCAAGGACCGGCTCAAAACCCTATTGGCGGAGATGCAGGCCAATATCGGCGAGGTGGGCGGGCGCTGCTTCGTGGACTCGGCCCCGGTGCTCGACCGGGCCTGGGCCAAACGCTCGGGGCTGGGCTGGGTGGGCAAAAACACCAATCTGATTACGCCCGGAGCCGGCTCGTTCTACTTCATCGCCGAGCTGATTGTGGACGTGGAGCTGGAGCCGGACGGGGCCATCCGCGACTATTGCGGCACCTGCACCAAGTGCCTCGATGCCTGCCCGACGCAGGCCATCACCGAGCCCTACGTTGTGGACGGCTCGAAGTGCATCAGCTACTTCACCATCGAGCTGAAAGAGCAGATTCCCAGCGAGATGAGCGGGCAATTTGGCAACTGGGTATTCGGCTGCGACATCTGCCAGGACGTCTGCCCCTGGAACCGCTTCAGCCGGGCGCACTCGGAGCCGCGGTTTCAGGCCAACCCAGCGCTGAAAGATATGACAGTCAGTGACTGGCAGGAAATTACCCACGAGGTTTTTCAGGCCCTATTTCAGCAGTCGGCGCTCAAGCGCACTGGCTACGAGGGCTTGCGGCGCAATATCCGGTTTGTGACGGCTGACTAGGGCAGGATTCCGACCTGTTGTTGTGGTCAGTAAAAGGAGTCCAAGCGGGTCAGAAATCGGCTTTGCTACGCGGCCAGGGGCGGTAGTGGCGTAAATTCGGCGAAGGCGCGCTTAAGCACGCGGCGATAAAGGCGGGAGAACTGCTCGTAGCACCAGGCTTTGAATGCGGGCAGCTCGGGTGGGGACAGCTGCCGCAAAGCTTTGCGCAGCTCTTTCTCGAACAAAGACTTGCTAAAGCTGACCTTTAACAAGATGATTTTCACGTAATCTAACATAGCGCGGAAGGAAAGGAAGAGTGGGTAAAATAACCGGTACGATATTACACAAAAAAAACGACACTGGTCGTCTTTTCTGGGGTCAGAACGTGGGGGTCGGCGGTATTAGTCTGCAAATAAGCCCCATAAAATTCCGGCATCGGCCGTGTTCAGGGGCTCGTCGAACGACTCGGCAACCGCTGCTGACTGCACCACGAAGTCGTCCTGCAAGAGCGAGTTAAATGGTATTTGCTTGAAGCCCGTGATAAACTGCTGCTCGTTGGCCTCGCCCGCGTAGAGCGTGGTGAGCACCGGCGGCTGGCCGGGCCTGGGGCCGAGGGCGGGCACGAAGCTGAGCGGATTGGTCGGGGCCGCGTCGCTCACGCTGGGCCAGGTTTTAACCAGCGCCCCGCGGCGGCGGCGCAGCTGGCGCAGGTGCGCGGCGTGGCGGCTCTCGACGGCCGCGATGCGCTGCACGGCGCTCAGCAAGGGCCGGTCGGCGGTGAGCAGCAGTATCTGCCCCAGAAATGTGCGCACCCCGGCATCTTCGAGCTGCTGGGCCAGGTCCAGAAAGCCGGCCTCGGTGCGCAGCGCGTTCGGAAATTGCACTCCCTGGCCGCCGCGCGTCCCGCTGAAGTCGTAGCTGGCCGGCGCGACCGGCACGGCTGCGCCCGAGCTGGTCAGGGCGCTGGCGAGGAACGTGACGTGAACTTGCTGTTGGCTTTGCAGGCGCAGCACGTCGGGCCGCAAGCTGCTGCCGAGCAAGCCGGCCGTTGCCAGGGCTTGGGTGTAAAAAGCCAGCTGGGTACGCTCGGCGCGCAGCAGCAGGGCCAGGTTGTCGAGGGTTGCGGCGGGGCTGGCCTGGGCCGGCGCGGTTTCGAGCAGGCTCAGCGGCAGTGCGGCCGCCGCCGCCCGGCCAAGCTGACGCAGCAGCGCCCGGCGCGGCGTGGGCGCGGTGGCGGGCGCTGCTGCCGGAGCAGCCAAGTAGTCGAGCAGCGAGAATATGTTCATAAAAATCAGTTAATCAAACCTAAGCGGGGCATTGAAAATAATGGGGGTTGTTAGTTGCTTGTTGTTGGTTGTCAGTTAGTATGTTAGCTGTAATTTGACAACTGACAACTGACAACTGACAACTGACAACTGACAACCCTCGCTATGCCACCGGCAGGCGCGAGCCATCCACGGTTACGGCGGGGAAATACGCGGCCAGCGCGGCCAGCACGACGGTGGGCGCGGTGGCGGTGGCCAGGCCGTCGGCGGCCGAGAGCACTTCGGGCACCGCCGGCGCGGCCAGGGCAGTTGGGTCGAGCAGGTCGCGCACGGTGCTGGCGTGGCGGGCCTGAGCCGAGGCAATTTTTGCCACCAGCGTCAGCGTATCCACGGAGCTGAGCAGCGGCAGGCTGAAATTGAGCGCGGCCAGCGTCAGGTCTTCCAGCGTTTGGACGGCGGCGAGCAGGCCGGCGCGGGTGTTTAGGGTCAGGCCCGTGAAGGTGTAGCTGAGCTGGGGCAGCAGCGGCGCATTGCCGAGGGCGTAGAAGAGTGCCCGCAGCTGCACCACGTGGTGGTCGCGCAGGTCGCCGAGTACGTCCAGCTCGCCGGCTTGCAGGCCGCTGGGGTTGGCCGCCAGCACCTGGGTGTAAAAAGCCACCTGCAGCTGTTGCAGCAGATAAAAGTAGTTGAGCTGGCCGGTATCGTTGGCCGTAAGTTGGAAAGCCGTCGCGGCGGGCGCGGGGCCGGGCGTCGTGCCCTTGCAGCCGGCCAGCACCAAGACAGCCGAAGCGGCCGTGCCGCCCGCCATCCGCAGGAAAGTCCGGCGGCGCAGCCCGTGCTCAGCCCGGAAAAATACGTCCATATAAGGTAGTTGGATGAGGGATGGAGGATTAGGGAGAAGGGAAATGGGATGGGGGATTAGAGACGAGAGATACAAGGTTGAAAACCAGGCGACGGCGAGACGGGCGACAATTAAGCCACCCTTCCTCAACCCTTACTCCTTCGTCCCTAATCCCTCATCCTATGTCCCTTATCCTTACATCCTACACAAAAAGCTGGGCCGGATTGCCAGCGGCCACGAAGCGCAGACCGATGTTGCGCACCTGGCGCGCGTCGAGCGGCTCGTCGAACGCCTCGGTGGCGGCGGCGCTGGTTTGGCCCAGGGTGGCGGCCACAGTCGTGTTGGTGATGGTGTCGATGTTGAGCTGCACGGTGTTGTCTTCGGCCAGCACCGCCGTGGTGGTGCCGGGGCCGTAGACGATGGCCGTGAGCGCGGGCAGCGGCCCGCCATTGTCGCGGCCCGATATCCAGCTTTTGGGCCGGTCGCTGTAGCTGCTGGTCGGGTTCGTGGTCGTCGCGCCGGCCACTGCCTGCACCCCGCCGCGGCGCACGGTGCGGATGTGCGCCGCGTGGCGCGCCTCCACCGAATGAATGTTGAAGGCTGCCGTCAGCAAGTCTTTGTTGTTGAGCAGCGTGGCCGCGCCGCCCTTGTAGGCCCGCACGCCGGCGTCTTCCAGAGCCTGGGCCAGGGCCAGAAAATCAGTGGCTTTGCTGAACGGCGCGACCTGCCCGCCGGCCGAGAAATCAAATGCCGCCGCCGTGGGGTCTTTGATGGCGGCCGTGCCGAGCGCTGCCCGTAACAGCGTCACGTGGCCCTGCTCGTCGTCGCGGATGGCCGTGAATGCGGCCCGCTCGGCGGCCAGCGCCCCGCCCCCGGCGAAATACGGGCTCAGCAGGGCCTGGTCGTAGAAGTATTTCTCCAGGTATTCGAGGCTCAGGGCCAGGTTGAGCACGGCGGCCACGTCAGCGGGCAGGGTCCCGGTTTGGCCGTAAGCCCGCTGAAACAGGCCACTCACCAGCACGGGCAGCGCCGCGCTGGCCAGGGTTTTGCCCGCCCCACCCAGGTAGCGAAACACCTGCCGTCGGCCGTCGAAACGCGCGTACACGTCAGGGTCGGCGCGCTCAAGGTCAGCTAATAGCTTGAATAGATTCATTTATTTAGTGATTAATGATTGGTGATTAATGGTTAGGGTTAATCATTTTGAACGTCGTGAAATGCAAAACTCACTCGGCATTAATCACTGACCACTAACCACTAATCACTGATTACGCCAGGCTTGGGGCTGACAGCTGCGAGCCGGGGGCCAGGAAGGCGTTGAGGCGGGGCAGCACGGCGGCCGGGGCCAGCGACAGCTCCAGGCGGGTGGTGGGGTCCACCACGTCGGGGCCGATGAAGCCCAGGCCGAGGCCCGCCGCGCCGTCGGCCCGCAGCAGGTCGCGGATGTAGGCGGCGTGACGGGCCTCGACAGACACGATTTTGGCGGCCAGCAGCAGGTAGCTCGCCGTGGTGAAGTAGCGCACGGCCCCGTTGTAGGCGGCCACGCCCAGGTCTTCGAGCTGCCGCGCGGCATTGAGCACCCCAAGCTTGCCCGAGCCGGCCACGGTGGTGCGGTCGCCAAAATTCACCTGGTCTGAAAGCGTATCGGTGAGGACCTTGATGCCGCCGCTGAGGCCGCCGAGCGTGGTGCGCAGCAGGTCGGCGTGGTTGCGCTCGTGCAGGGCCAGGTCGCTCAGCGCCTGAAACTCAGCCGACGTCTTGCTCAGCGAGCCGTAGTAGTTGCCGCCCACCACTTTGGCGTAAAACGAGGCTTCGAGCTGCTCCAGCGCGTAGAGGTAGTTGAGTACGCCCACGTCGCCGGCGCCCAGGTCGAGGGTAGGCGAGGTGTCCTCGTTTTTCTTGCAGCCGGCCAGCACCAGCGCCGCCGCGCCGGCCGTCGCGCCGGCGTACCGGAAAAAAGAGCGCCGCCGGATGGGGTTCAGCAAGGCAGCCGAAGCGGCGGGGATGTCGGCCGAAGCCGGCGGGGTACGCAACATAAAAGCGAAAGAAGGAAAAATTGACCAGCGTCGGCGCCAGCGCGCGTGGCGTACGGGCCGACAAAGTTCGCACAAAAAAGAAAGCCGCTCGCCCCAGCAGGAGCCGGTTGCCGCGCCAGAGGTTGCGGGCGGGCGATGTTTGTCGGGTGCCGTTTTACTCGTGGTCGGGCCCAGCCAGGCTCAGTAGTTGAACAGCGTACTGCTCGGAACCACGAAGTTCTTGGCGATTTTCGCCACCGTACTCACGTCCAGGCCCTCGTCGAACGCCTCCGAAAAAGCGGCGGTGGGGAAGCCCGCGACGGTGGTGTTGGTCACCAGGTTGATGTCGGCCTGCGTGAGACTGTCCTCGGCCGAAAAAGTCACGCCGGCCGGCGCGTTAGCGTTGTTGCCGGCCCCGTAAACGGCCTCGGTGAAGCCTTTTACCGCGCCGCCATCGTCGGTGCCCGACACCCAGCTCTTGGGCGCGGCGCCGTAGGGTGCTACCGGCAGGCCCTGCGCGGCGGGCGTGGGGCTATTGGCCCCCGCCCGGCGCATGGCCCGCAGCCGGGCCGCGTGCCGGGCCTCGACGGAGTGAATGTTGAGCGCGGCCGTGAGCACCGTTTTGTTGCTCATCAGCAGCGGCGCGCCGCCCTTGTAGGCTCGTACGCCGGTGTCTTCAAATGACTGAGCCAGGGCCAGGTAAGTATTGACGTTGGTGTTCCAGTCGGCAAAGCGGCCGCCGGCCGAAAAGTCGAACTGCGCCGCCGTGGGGTCGGCAATGGCCGCCGACCCGAGCACCCCGCGCAGAAACCCGACGTGGTTACGCTCGTCGGTCGCAATCAGGTTGAGGGCGGCCACGTTGGCCGCGCTCAACCCGGCCGTGACGGCCGCCGAGCGCGCGTTGTAGAAGTACGACTCCAGGTATTCGAGCTTGAGGGCGAAGTTGAGCACGTCGTTCACACCGGCCCCCGCCGGCGTCTGAGCGTAGGCTTTCTGGAAGAGCGCGCCCACGGCCAGCGGCAGAGCCGCCGCGCTCAGGCGCTGCCCCCAGCCGCCGAGGTGCCGAAACACCCGCCGCCGCGAGTCGAGCCGGCCGTACACGTCGGGGTCGACTTGCTCAATCTCGGAAAGAAGCCGTAAGAAATTCATGAGGGCTGCTGGTTAGTTATTTTTTGTTTGTTGTTTTTTGCTGGTTGTTGGTCGGTTGAAAATCAGGCAGCTTATCTGAAAAATCAGCTGCCTGACCATCAACCACAAACAATCAACAACACCTACATGATGCCCGACACGTCGAGTTTGGAGCCGTCGGCGAGGAAGGCGTTGGCGGCGCTGGCCACGTCGGCGGGGGTGCGCGAGCGTTCCAGGCTGGTGCCTTCGGCGAGGGTGAGTACGTCGTTGCCCACGAAGGTGCCGTCGGCGAGCAGGTCGCGGATGAGGGCGGCGTGGCGGGCCTCGACGGACACGATTTTGCCGGCCAGCAGCAAGTAAGCCGGTGAGCTGATGTACTGCCCGACTCCGTTGTAAGCCGCCACGCCGAGGTCCTCAAACGCCTTGGCTGCGCCCAGCACCGAGGCGCGGTCGGTGAAGGTAATGCTCGAAAAGTCAGGTTTCAGGGCCTTGATGGGCGTGGCCCCGGCGGCGATAATGGCCGTCCTGAGAAAGTCGCGGTGAATGATTTCGTGGTAGTACAAGTCGCTGAGCGCGAGCTGTTCGGCCCCGCCGGGCGGCAGGCCGAGGTAGTAGCCGCTGCCGCGCACCTGGGTGTAGAAAGCGGCTTCGAGCTGCTCCAGGGCGTAGGCGTAGTTGAGAATGCCCGCGTCGCCGCGGCCCACGGCCACGAGGCCGGGCGCAGCATCCTGCTTGTTGCAGCCGGCCAGCACCAGGGCCGCCGTACCGGCCGTCGCGCCGGCGTAGCGGAAGAACGAGCGTCGCCGGATGGGGCTCAGCAACGGCGCGGCGGCCGGAACCAAAGAATCAGAAGTCATAGAAAACGCTAAACCAAAAAACCAACCTGATAAGAGGCCATCTCAAAAGCCTTCAGAAAGCCAGAGCCACCGGCCGGTTTGCAAAAGTCGGGCAGCGGGGCCGAATAATAGCGAAGCTGGCCGCGCCTGGTTCCGGTCCAAGCCCGTCACACGCCAAAGCGCCAGCCCCACGCGTGTGGAGCTGGCGCTGGAAACTACTCAGACGCGGATTTATTGGATGAGCGGGCCGGCCAAGTCCAACGTTTCCTTCGGAGTCAGGATTTCGTCGAACGAAGCGGCGACGTCGCTGGCCGAGTACATCGTGCCCAAGGCCGAGGTCAGGTCGAAACCAGCCTGCTTTAGGTTGCTTTCGGGCGTAGCGCCTTTGTAGTTGTCAGCGTTGTCGAGGTCGCCGCTGCCGCTAATCCAAGCTGTCTGGCCGCGCATTCCGCGGATTTGGGCCGCGTGGCGGGCTTCCACCGAGTGAATTTGCAGGGCCGCTTGCAGCGGATTGATGGTGCCCACGCCCGTAACGGCTACGTCGCCGATGCCCATCAGGTCGGTAGCGCGGCCTTTGTAGGCCCGCACGCCGGTGTCTTCCAGCAATTGCGCAATTTCGAGCTGCTTACCAAACGTGGCGAGCGAGAGGAACGTGGCGGTTTTGAAAGCGACCGGCGCGTCGGTCGTGCCGCCAATGCCGCGAATGACGGCTTCGAGCAGCTTGACGTGCGACGTTTCGTGCTTCGAAATCTGCCGGATGGCGGCCTGGTCAGCGGCGCTGGCCGTAGCGAACAGCGGCGAGGCAATCATCTTGTTGTAGAAGTCAGCCTCCAGATACTCCAGCTTGAGTGCGTAGTTGAAGACTTCCTTCGGGTCGCCGGCATTGGTGCCGGCGTAGGCTTTCTGGAAATAAGAGGCCAGCAGCACCGGCAGCGCGGCCTGGGCGGAGCGCTTGGCGACGGTGCGCATGGACGAAAACACGGCCCGACGCGAGTCGAGGCGGTCGAGCGCGTCGGCATCGACTTCGGCCAGCTGGCCGATAATGTGGAAGAAATTCATAAAAAGAAGGGAATTGCGGTGAGGAAAAGGAGCTTACTTGCCGACCTGGCTGGCATCAATCGTCTGCACGATGAAGCCTTTGGCGGCGGCGATAACATCGACCGGGCTCATGGCTTTGTCGAGGCCCGAGATGGGGTCCACCTGGTCGTCGGCGGCGAATGAGCCGGGCAGCACCAGGTTGCGCACGTAAGCCGCGTGGCGGGCTTCGACGGACACGATTTTGCCGGCCAGCACCAGGTAAGCCATGCTCGTAGCATCGGTGCCGGTGATGAGTTTGCCGGCCCCGTTGTAGGCCGCCACGCCGAGGTCCTCGAACACCTTGGCCGCACCGAGCACCGAGGCGCGGTTAGTGAAGTCGATGCCCGCGAAATTCGGGGTCAGGTCGATGATGGGCGTACCCTTGGCCACGTTGATAATGGCGGCCTTGAAGAAGTCGCGATGAATGGCTTCGTGCGCGGCTACCTGGTCGAAATATGCCTTTTCAGCGGCCGAGAAGCCGACGACGGTCGAGGCTTTCACCTTGGCGTAGAACGCGGCTTCGAGCTGCTCCAAGCCGTAGGCATATTGCAGAATGCTCAGGTTGCCGTTGCCCAGGCTCACTGTGTTGGGGTCGGCGTTGGGCACAACATTGTCCTTGCTGCAGCCAGCCAGCACGAGGGCCGTAGCTCCGGCCGTGGCCCCGGCATACATGAAAAACGAGCGACGCTTGATGGGCGTCAGCAGCACGCGGTCGGCGGCGACCGGCTGCGGGCTATCGGGAAGGGATTGGGACATGAAAAAGGAGAAAAAAGTGGAAAAAAACCTCGACTATGCGTGAGTGGCCCCGCTTACGGGAAACATCGGCAATAGTTGAAAAAACTTATAATTATAAAAAAATACTTTTGAGCCTGAGTCTATCCGACTCGTTGCGCGCTGACCTACGTTCGCTGCCGCCGGACTGGATTTGAGCTGGGGCAAAAAAAAAGCCGCTCCCCGGTGAGGGAGCGGCTTAAGGCAAGCTAACAAGCTGTTTTCAAAGCAGAAGCTTAGCTGAAAAATCCCAGCGTTACGCCCAGCGGGGAACGGAAATTGCGGGCGATGGTCTTCACCGTAACGGCATCGAACGCCTCGGACGCGGCCGCTGCCGTGATGGTAAGGCCCGTGGGAGCGGTCGTACCGGTCTGCACGTTTAGGCCGGCTTGAATCACGTTGTCTTCGGCCGGAAACCTGGCCGGGTCGGGGCTTCTACAAGGCGCGCAGCTAAAAAACACCGGAAAAAAATTCTGATTACGGAGCGGTTTTTACCGCGTGGCTACCCCAACCAGCCCATTGATGCGGGTTCGGGCCGCGAGCGCCGCTTGTGGGCCCGCAGGCCGGGCTAGCCGCGTCTCGCACCGCTGCCCGCTGATGAAGCAGGCACAAACCTCAGCGCCGGCCGAACTTTGCCCGAATTCTCGACGGGCAATTACTTCATTTTATCGGCAACGGGTGCGCATACGGCGGTTTTGGATAGGGGTAAGCGGCTGCGGCCTGCTGCTGGCCGGGCCGCTGGTCGGGCCGGCGGCGCGGGCGCAAACTGCCCCGGCCGCCCCGGCCACTTCGCCCGCCGCCGCCAGCGGACTCGTCGAGCTGCTGCCATTGCCGGTGGTCGTGCCGCTGGCCGGGACGCTCGTGCTGGGGTTCCGCGTGGGTGGCCCTGGTGCCATCAGCCACTCCGAGTTCCCTGAGCTGGAGGGCTTTCGCAAGGCCGGCCTGAGCACGACTACCACCACGCGGCTGCTGCCCGGCGGCGGGCGCCGCACCGAGCGCATCGTGCGCCAGCGCTACCTGCCCTACGCTGAAGGCAACTATGTGGTGCCCGCATTCAGCCTCATCGTCAATGGCTTGGCGCTGCGCGGAGCCGGCGGCCGGCTGCGGGTGGGGGGCGGGGCCGCTCCCAACCCAACTAATTCAACCAACCCGACCAACCCAGCTGACCAGTCCGCCGCGTCGGGCACCGGTCAGCTGGGTGCCGGCTCGGCCGACCAGCTGCTGGGGTTGCCTAAGCCGCGCAAATTTTACGAGCCGCCCGATGCCGGCCGGCTGGCCCTTGAAGCCGACCGCGTTCGGGTGTTTGCCGGCCAGGGGGTGCAGGTGAGCCTGTATTTCTACTTGCGGCCCGCCGACCAGGCGCTGCTCAATTTTTATGATTTCAACAACCAGCTCACCAGCCTCACGCGCCAGTTGCGCCAGCCCGGCGCTTGGGAAGTAGCCGCCGAAGCCAGCCCCGAGCCCGACACCGTGCGGCCGGCTGGCGGCGGCCCGGCGCTGCTGCGCTTCCGGCTGGCGCGGCGCACCTATTATCCGCTCACAGCCCGCACCCTGGCGTTTCCGGCGCTGCAGCTGACGCTCACCAAGCTCTGGCTGCTGAAAAACCCCCAGCCCGGCGACACCGAGCGCCTGGCGCACTACAAAACCTACGTCGCCCCACCGTTGCGCGTGGCCGTGCGCGGCCTGCCCGGCCCGCCGCTGGCGTTGGTGGGCACGCTGGCTGTGCGCGAAACGCTGAGTCGCCCGCGCCCGCGCACCGGGGAGGCATTCGGCTACGTGCTCGACGTGGAGGGCAGCGGCAGCGCCGCCGCTCTGACGGCCCCCGCGTGGCACCCGCGCCCCGGCCTGGAGGTATTCGGCCCCGACGTAACCCAGGAGCCGCTGCCCGGCGGCCGGTTCCGCAAGCGGTTTCGCTACCGACTGCTCAGCCAGCGGCCCGGGCTGCTGCCGCTCGACAGCCTTTGGCGCATCGCGTATTTCGACCCGGCCGCCGGCCGCTACGACACCCTGCGCGCGCGGCTGCGGCCCCTGCTGAGCGGCGCGCCCGCCGCCGGAACGCCCGCCGCGTCACCCGCCGACGACCCCTTTTATGGCCCCGCCCTGGCCGACGCCGACGCTCATCTTCAGCCCCTGGACGTGTATCGGCAGGTGAGCCGCTACGCCGCCGCTTTGGTCGGGGTGCTGTTAGTAGTCGCCGCCGTGGGCGCGTGGCGGGCCCGGCGGTGAGCTGGTGAAATGGCGAGTTTTGTCCGGGCTTAATCTTCAGCGGAGCAGCTTCGAGAAAACAAAGCCAATCACTGCCTTACGTTTGGGGGTTAAGACCGTGCCAGGGCGGTCGTCGCGCCGAGATTATCCAGCGCCATCGTCCCCCGACAGTTTTTCAACTCACTGCTTCATGTCTAATTCCTTCGGCTCGATTTTCAGAATTACCACCTTCGGCGAGTCGCACGGGGTGGGTATTGGGGTTGTTATCGACGGCTGCCCGGCGGGGCTGGCCCTCGACCCGGCCGCCATTCAGCGGGCGCTCGACCGGCGGCGGCCGGGGCAGTCGGCCCTGACGACTCCGCGCCAGGAAGCCGACCGGGTGCAGGTGCAGTCGGGCGCGTTCGAAGGGCTGACGACGGGCACGCCCATCAGCCTGTTCATCCCCAATGCCGACCAGCGCTCGGACGACTACTCGCACATCGCGGGGGCCTACCGGCCGAGCCACGCCGACTACACCTACGACGCCAAATACGGCCGGCGCGACCACCGCGGCGGGGGTCGCTCGTCGGCCCGCGAAACGGCGGCCCGCGTGGCAGCCGGAGCCGTGGCGGCGGCGCTGCTGGCGCATTTTGGGGTCGAGGTCCGGGCCTACGTGTCGGCCGTGGGCGAGGTCGAGGTCGAAAAAACCTACGACCAGCTGGATTTAAGTCTCATTGACAGCAATGCCGTGCGCTGCCCCGACCCCGAAGCCGCCGCCCGCATGGAAGCCCGCATCCGCGCTGCGCAGGCCGCCCACGACACGGTGGGCGGCGTGATAACGGGCGTGGCGACGGGCCTGCCGCCGGGCCTCGGCGAGCCGGTGTTCGACAAGCTGCCCGCCGTGCTCGGTCACGCGCTGCTCAGTATCAACGCCGTCAAGGGCTTCGAGTTCGGCTCGGGCTTCGCCGGGACGCTGCTACCCGGCTCGGCCCACAACGACCTGTTCTACACCGACGAAGCCGGCCGGGTGCGTACTCGCACCAACCACTCGGGCGGCTCGCAGGGCGGCATTTCCAATGGGCAGGACGTGTACTTCCGGGTCGCGTTCAAGCCCGTCGCCACTATTCTTCAGCCTCAGCAAACTATCAATCAGTCCGGCGAAGCCGTTGAGCTGGCCGGCCGCGGCCGCCACGATGCCTGCGTACTGCCCCGCGCCGTGCCCATCGTGGAAGCTATGACCCAGCTCATACTGGCCGATTTGTTGTTAAGGGCGCGAGCGAATCGGGTGTAAAACGTCAGGGGCACTCCGTTCTACAAAAACAAGCCGCCGACGCGAGCGCCTGCGGCTTGCCAACCCACTAACTCAGCCAGTGGCGCGCCGCGACGGCCAGAGCCGTCCGCATCACCTCTTGCAAAAGCCAGAGCCAAAAACCGTTTTCAGTTTTTGGGGGTTTACGAAGCACGGAATTTCTCCGTATCTTCGCCGCACGTTTCTTGCTCATATGACTGGGAAGAAAAGTGTGTCACCACCTACTTCCTGAAGCCCTCTGTGTTTCCGCACCGGGGGCTTCGCTTTTTAGGGCAGCCGTGTGGTGAGGTGGGATAACCGTGCGGTACGGGCGAAGGTAGGCCGGGGTGGTACTTTTGCAACCTAGCTCGCCCGGTGCGGGTTGAAAGCAGGCGCGGCGCTTGAGCCGCTGCTTTTCCGACGTCTTAACTTATTCCTGCCATGTCCGCTATTTCCATTTACGCCGAAGCCTCGCCTAACCCGGAGAGCATGAAATTCGTGCTTAACTCCACGCTTTTGCCCGACGGCGTGAGCGTGGATTACCCCACGCTGGAAGCCGCCGCCAACTCGCCGCTGGCCCAGGAGCTGTTTAATTTCGACTACGTGGGCCGGGTTTTTATCGCCCAGAACTTCGTGACCATCACCAAAACCCAGCCCGAGCTGGCCTGGACCAGCCTCATCCCCGAGCTGCGGCAGTTCGTCAAGAGCTACGTCGAGGCCGGCGGGCAGCTGTTTTTGGTGGACCCCGCCGCTGAGCAGCTCGCCGCCCAGGCCGCCTCGGCCGGCGACCCCAGCCAGGCCCACGGCCAGACGTCGCAGAAAATCATCGACCTGCTCGATAACTACGTGCGCCCCGCCGTGGAGCAGGATGGCGGCAACATCACCTTCAAGTCGTATCACGACGGCGTGGTGACGGTCAATTTGCAAGGCTCGTGCTCGGGCTGCCCCTCGGCCACGGTCACGCTCAAGTCGGGCATCGAGAACCTGCTCAAGCGCATGGTGCCCGAAGTGCGCGAGGTAGTTGCCGAAGGCGTGTTGGTGTAGGTTTTTGGCTGATAGCTGT
>JANXNW010000320.1 GCA_025353905.1 Hymenobacter sp. | reverse complement strand
GCCGCCGACTTTGCCGCCGTTGGCCCCGCCGCCGCCTTCGCGGTAGCTCTCGAAATTGACTTCGGGGGCTTCTACTTTCTTGGTGGCCAGCTTCATGTCCTCGTCGTTGAGGTACTGCTTCTGGTAGGCTTTCACCGACACGCAGCCGGGCAGCGCGGCGGCTCCGGCCAGCAGCAGAAGCAGCAGCCGGGCCGGGGCCAGGGGTCGAATAAGGGAGAAACGGGTCATGGCCGAGCAGGAGGTGAAGTGGCGGATTGGGCGGCTGTAGCGGCGGCGCTGTGGTACGAATTCAGGCGCATTTCTTTGGACACGAGCGTCCGCCCCTGGTCGTCAATCACGGTGGCATCCACGCCCTTCAGGCGGTTGATGAGGGCCAGCCCCTCGACGGGGCCAAGCACGAACACGGCATCGTCGAGGGCATCGGCCAACTCCACGTCGGGGCAGATAATGGTAACCGAGCGCAGTCCGGTGGCCGGGTAGCCAGTGTGGGGGTTGATGATGTGACCGTAATACTTACCCCGCACCGTGAAATACTGTTCGTAGTTGCCGGCCGTAACCACGGCCATGTCGCTCACCGTGAGCCACGACGAGACGCTGTGCGGCCGGGCCGGGTCGCCGATGGCGATGCGCCAGCCGGAGCCGTCGGGCTGGTGGCCCCAGCAATAGACATCGCCCGAGCCATTGATGAGCCCCCCGGCGATGCCCATGCGCTTCATAATTTCCGAGGCCCGGCGCACGCCGTAGCCTTGCAGGATGCCGGCCAGGTTGAGGCGCATGCCTTTTTCGGGCAAAAAAACCGAGTGAGTAGCCGGGTCGAGCCGCAGCTTTTGCCAGCCGATGCGCCGCACCGAAGCCCGCACCACGGCCGAATCGGGCAGGGCGGGGTGCTCCTGCCGGTCGAAGGTGTAAATTTTGTCGCCGCTGGCGAAGGTGATGTCGAAAGCCCCGCCGCTCAGGGCCGAGATTTTCAGCGTCCGCGCAATGAGGTCGTACACTTCCTGGTCCACCACCACCGGCCGCAGCCCGGCCGCGCGGTTGATTTTGACCACCTGCGAGGTCGAGTCCCAATACGAGAAGAGGTGGTCGATGCGGGCGGTTTCGCGCAGGCCGGCTCGCAGCGCCCGCCAGGCCAGCGAGTCGTCGGCCGAGACGGCGGTGAACGTGAAGTGCGACCCCATCCGCTGAGCTTCGCGGGTGTAAGCGCGGGCCGGGCGGCCGGTGCTGGTGGCGGCGGTCGTTATCGGGGCCTGGGCGCGCGCGGCCTCGCCACCGAGCAGCAGCCCAACCAGCAGCCCAACCAATAGCACCGTCGGCCGACCGGCCCCCGGCCGGAGTTTCACTGTTTTCAGCTCCGGCATAGGGTTATTTTTTGGTGAGCAGCTGGCTCAGGTACGTATCGTAGGCGGCGGCCCCGCCGGGGCGGTAGCCGGTGCGGGCCAGCACCTGGCCCGCGGGCGAAAGCAGCACCACGGCCGGAAAAGTCCCTTCCTGGTTGAGGCGCGCGGCCGCGTCCTCATTGAGCTTGGTTTGGGCGGCCGACACCTGGTTTTTCCGGTTGCGCGGAAAATCGAAGCGGGCCAGCACAAACTTGTCCTGGGCAAAAGCGGCAAATTCGGGCTGGTCGAACACTTCCCGCTTGAGCAGCATGCAGGGCTTGCACCAGTCGGAGCCGGAAAACACGACCAGCACCGGCCGCTGCGTGGCCTGGGCCTGCGCCAGGGCGGCCGGCAGGTCGGTGGTCCAGGCCAGCGCCGGCGCCGACCCCGGTGCCTGGGCCAGGGCCGGGACCGCGCCGAGCAAGCTCGCAAGGAGGAGCAAAAAGGGAGCTTTCATGGGTACAGAAAATCAAGCTGCGTAGCGCGAGCTGGCCGTAAATCAGCCCGTTACGCGCAGCGAAGTGCCGGTCAGGGCGGTGGTGTATTGTTTGAGGCCGCTGGGGGCCGGGCCACTCACCACCCCGCCGCTCAGGTTGAAGACGGCGTTGTGATTGGGGCAGATAAAGCGCTGCTGACTCGCGTTAAAATTCACGGTGGTACCCTGGTGGGTGCAGGCCGCCGCGAAGGCCACGTAGCCGCCGGCCGTAGTCTTGGCCACGATAATGCTGCCACTGCTGCCATAGACGTAGCCCACGGCCGGGTCCTGGAGCGAAGCGTTGGCCGCCGCCGCCAGGTCGAGGGTAAAATCTACGGACCCGGCGGCCGGGGGGCTTACCGGGCCGGGCGCCGCGCCGCTGCCCGACATGCCGCAGCCGCCGAGGCAGGCGCTGGCCAGCAGCCCGGCGGCCCCCAGGCCGAAAAGCTGCAGGAATTCTTGGCGGTTTATCGTCGTGGGGGTAGCCATGAGCAAAGTAGGAGAAAGTAAAGTGAATCGAAGAAATTAAAGCTGACGCCGGGCTACTCGTCTGAAGGCACCCGCCGGGTGGATGCTCGAAAAGCTCCTCACACCTGCGCCCGACTTGTAAGCCAGGCATCCGTGGTTGAGCTGCCGGGCTGTTCAAGTCCAACCGTTCAACCGCGGCAGCGGCCTCCTGGTTACCGCGCTCCCCCAAACCAGGCGCCCTTGAAAGCCAACGGCCGGCCTCCCCGCCTCAGCCGCCCGCCCCGATTCTTCCCAGCCAGAGACCGATGCCGAAGACGATGCCGCCGCCCACGATAACCTGAAAAATGGTGGACGCGAGCGGTGTCTTCATGTAGCGGTAGCGAATGAAGGCAATGAGCAGCAGCTCGATAACCACCACCGCGTAGGCCGCGTGCAGGGCCACGCCGAGGTCGGGAATGAGAAAGGGCAGCGTGTGCAGCATACCGCCGAGCGTGGTGGCCCCGCCCGTGATGAGGCCCCGCATCCAGGGGTTGCCGCGGCCGGTCACGGCCCCGTCGTCGCTCAGCGCTTCGGCCAGGCCCATGCTGATGCCGGCCCCGACGGAAGCGGCCAGCCCCACGAAAAACGCCGCGTGGGCCGAGTGCGTCAGGCCCGCCGTAGCGAAGAGCGGGGCCAGCGTCGAGACGGAGCCATCCATGAGGCCGAGCAACGCGGGCTGCACTTTTTGCAGCACGAAGGTGGCTTGGTCGGTTTCGGCGGCGGAAGTAGTAAGGTCGGTGGGGGTCATGTTTGGAAGCACTCAGTGAAATTATTATTTGACAATCATTTACGTCAGTTTCGGAGTCGGTGTAAGTTGCTCGCCGCCCGTAGGGCCTCACGAGCGGCAAGTAACTTCACTCACTCGCCGCCGGCGCCCTTGCGCAGCTCGGCATCGAGAAAATACGCACCCCGACGCACGAGCTGCGTTGTGTCGGGCAGCGGGTCGAGCACGACGACCGGCACGTCGCCGTGCTGGGCTGGGCCGGCGCGCACCCGCACCCGCCGAAACACGACGCGTCCCGAATCCAGGCCGACGCGGCGGAAAATATAGCTCAGCTCGCCGGCCTGGATGAGAGCCGTTTCGGGCAGGGTGCGCCCGCGCGCGCCGGCCGCCTGGATGCGGGCCGCCACGAACTGACCGGGCAACAGGTCTTCGCGCTCCGGCTCCAGGTGGGCGTGGACGCGCACCGTGCGCGCGTCGTCGTCGAACGCCTGCCCGACCAGAAACACGCGAGCCGTCAGCTCCTCGTCGCGCCCCGCGTTCTGCACTTTAAATAAAATCTTCTGCCCGACGCGCACCCGCGCCACGTCTTTTTCAAACACCTTGAGCTCCAGGTGCAAGTCGTCGCGGTTGAGCACTTCGACCAGCACGTCCTGGGGGCCGACGTATTGGCCGGGGTTGGCCCGCACGGACTTCACGAAGCCGGCGATGGGCGAAGTCAGGGCCAGCGTGGGCGCGAGCTGGCCGGTCGCGTCGAGGCGGGCCACCGAGAAGCCCAGCAGGCGCAGTTGGGCGGCCGTAGCCCGTAGCGTGGCCTGCTCAGTGGCGAAGTCGGCGCGGGCCTGCTGAAGCTTGCGCTTGGCACCCACGTCCTCGGCATCGAGCACTTGTTGGCGGGTTAATTCCTGTTGCAGAAACCGCACCCGCGCCCGGCTTTGCAGGTATTGCTGCTGCAAGCTCAGGTATTCAGGCGCGCGCAGGGTGGCGACCGTCTGGCCGGCGCGCACCCGCTGGCCGGGCAGCACGGCCACGGCCAGCACGTAGCCCCCTTGCACGGCCGTGATGGACACCCGGTTCTGGGGCGGCACCTCGACCGAGCCGTTGGCCGCCACCTCGGTGCTCAGGTTCTGCCGCTCAAACGTGCCCAGCTCGATGACCGCCGCTTGCACTTGGGCGGGGCTCACGCTCACCTGGTCGGGGTTGGTGGCGGGCGCGGCTGGTTGGGCAGTGGTTTGGGCGGGCGGTCTGGGCGGGCCTCCGCAGGCGCTGAGCAGCAGTAGCAGCGCGTTCAGAAACAAAATGTTAGGAGGAAATTTCATTGTTGAAAGTGGGTAGCGCGAAGCTTTCGCTTCGCGGGAAATCGGCCAGGAGGCGAAGGCGCTGCTTTGCTCTCGACGGATGAAAAAAACTGAATGACTTGGGCGGCGCGGCGCGAAGCGGGAGCTTCGCGTTACAAGCTCAACAGGCGCACGACCAGCTCGTCGTAGCGGGCCACTTGGTCGAGGTAGGCGGTTTGGATTTGCCAGGCCGGCTCGGTATTGACCACGTATTCGACGTACTCGATGTCGCCGGCCCGGAAGCTTTTCTCGGCCGTATCGAGGATGAGCCGGGCTTGCGGCAGGGCGGTTTTTTGGTAGTAGTCGAGCGCGGCCCGCGCCCGCGCCAACTGCTGCCGCAAGCCGGCGCGCTG
>JANXNW010000262.1 GCA_025353905.1 Hymenobacter sp. | reverse complement strand
CGGAGTCGAAGCATCTTGGCCGCCTCGTTGGATTACTAACCCTAGCGTCCTCTGCCAAGATGCTTCGACTCCGCTGCGCTGCGCTCAGCATGACCGTTTTTATTAGTCCGAATGGCTGCCAGAAGCCGCAAATTTAACTAAAAACCCCGCTCCGACGGCAGTCAGAGCGGGGTTTACTGCGTTCGGCCGACTCGGGCTCAGGCCAGGGCAGGCTGGTTTTCGACGTCGAAGAGCTCGCTGAGCAGCGGCAGCAGCTGAGCGGCTTCGTCGCGGCGGCAGGCGGCCTTGAGTTGAAGCACGTGTTGCTTGAGCACTTTTTGCATGAGGGCCCGGGTGGCCTCGTCGAGCAGCTTGGCTTCGGCGGGCGTGGCTTTGCGCTGGAAACGGTCGAGCTCCTGCTGGCGCAACGTCTCCAGGCCGGCCTTGAGGCGCTGAATAACGGGCGAGAACAGCATCTCGCGGCTCCAGTCGGCGAAATCGGCCAGGCTTTCGGCGATAATGCCGCGCACGGCCGGCACGGCAGCCAGGCGCTGTTCGAGCGCGGCCGAAGCTTTGCTCTGGATGGCGTCGATGTTATAAACCAGCACGCCGGGCACCTGCTCGACCTCGACGGCCACGGAGCGCGGCACGGCCAGGTCCACGAAAAACTTGTAGCTCAGCACGTCGAGCTGAGTCACCAGCTCGGGCGTGAAATAAGGCGTGGCGTGGTTAATGGACGAGACGATGACGTCGGCCTCGCGCAGGGCGGTAGTTAAATCATCAAAATCAACGACTTGCACCCGGCCGGGCACAAACTCGGCGGCCAGGGCCTCAGCACGGGCGCGGGTGCGGTTGCACACGCTCACGCTGCCAAATGCCTTGCTGCCAGCCAGGTGGCGGCACACATCGGCCCCGATTACCCCCAGGCCCACCACCAGCACCCGCGGGCCGGCCACGTCGGCGGTCAGCTCCTCGACCAGCTCCAGGGCGGCGTAGCTTACCGAAGCGGCCCCGTCGCGGAAGCCGGTTTCGGTCTGGACGCGCTTGTTGGCGAAGAAAATACTGTGCAGCAGCCGGTGCAAAAACGGGCCGGCCGCGTCGGCATCAGCCGCCCACTGGTAGGCATTTTTAACCTGATTGATAATCTGCTGGTCGCCGACCACCTGCGCGTCGAGGCCCAGGGCGACCTCGAACAAATGCTGGGTAGCCGCGTCGGCGGCGTCGTAGCGGTCGAAATAGGGCGCGAAGCTGGCCGCGTCGGGCCGCTGCTTGAGCGCACCCAGCGCCTGGATGATGGCGGCCGACTGGTCGTCGTCGTGCGCGTAGTACACCTCGGTGCGGTTGCAGGTGCTGAGCACGAGCACGTCGGTGAGCAACAGCTCGGTACGCAGTTGGGTCAGCAAGCGGCGGCAAGCTGTCTCATCCAGGGCAAGCAGCTCGCGGATGGCGAGCGGGGCCTGACGAAACGATAAGCTAACGGCCTTGAACGGATGGGGCATAGTACGGGCGGCCCAGGGCCGGCCTGCAAAATTACGGTATAATCGACAGCCGACAGAACAGCGGCCGGGGCCGTCCGGTTCGGGGCGGCCAGCGATAGGGAGCAGGCACCCGCCGCGCGACCCGATAGCTTCTACGGCGCGGCCCGCCCGCCGGGTAATACCGGGCGGGTGTCGGAGGAGTATCGGGCGCCGGGCGGTTAGCTTCGCGGCCGCATCGGCGGGGCGCTCCGTTGGGTCAATTGCTATGCTTCCTCCCCTCTACGACCAGAATTCGCGCGTCAAGCTGCTGGTGCTGCTGCTGGCCCTGCTCATCGCCGGGGCTACCGTGGCCTACACCAACGTGCTCGTGCAGCGCCTTTCCGAGCGGGAGGAGCACCAAGTTGCCATGTACGCCCGAACGCTGCGCTACCTCATCAGCACCGAGGACACCAACAACCTGCAGTTTTTGCAGGAGCAGATTATCGAGGCCAACACGACCATTCCGGTCATTCTCACCAACGGCACCAGCATCATCGACGCCCGCAACCTGGACCTGAGCCGGGGCCTGAGCCGAGCCGACTCGGTGCGGCAGGTGCAGCAGGCGCTAGTGGCCATGCAGCAGCGCCACCCGCCGGTGGAAATTGAGCTGCCGGGCAATGCGCGCAACTACGTTTTTTACCAGGACTCGCGCCTGTTGCAGCAGCTGCGCACGTATCCGCTGGTGCAGCTCGGCATCATCGCCTCGCTCGCGCTCATGGCTTACGTCTCGTTCAGCTACTCGCGGCGGGCCGAGCAAAACCAGGTTTGGGTGGGGCTGGCCAAGGAAACGGCCCACCAATTGGGTACCCCGCTGAGCTCGCTCGTGGGCTGGCAGAGCTATTTGCGCGAAAGCGAGCGGTTTCGGGACGAGCCGATTACGGAGGAGCTGGGCAAGGACATCAAGCGCCTGGAAATCATCACTGAGCGGTTCTCCAACATCGGCTCGGTGCCGGTGCTGCGGGCCGAAAACCTCTACCACACCACCCACAACGCCATCGCCTACCTCGAAGCGCGAGTTTCGCGCAAGGTCAAGTTCAGCATCGAAACCGAGCTGCCGCTCGACGCGCCGGCCCTGCTCAACGTGCCGCTCTTCGACTGGGTGGTGGAAAACATCTGCAAAAACGCGGTCGATGCCATGGAAGGGCGCGGCAGCATCACGCTGCGCCTGCGCCGGGTGCGCCCGAGCCGGCAGTGGTGGCGCCGCCGCGCCCCGCGCCCGCAAGTAGCCCTCGACATTACCGACACGGGCAAGGGCATTCCTAAAAACAAGCTCGAAACGGTGTTTCTGCCCGGCTACACCACCAAGCGGCGCGGCTGGGGCCTGGGCCTGGCCCTGGCCCGGCGCATCATCGAAAACTACCACGAAGGCCGGCTCTTCATCAAAGCCAGCGAAGTGGGCAAAGGCACCACGTTCCGGCTGGTGTTGAATCAGTGAAATGGTGAACTGGTGAGGTGGTGAGTTTTTCTCGTTTGTTCTTAACTGGGAAGTACGACAAACGAGAAAAACTCACCAGTTCACCAGTTCACCGTTACCCCATCATCAGCTGCTCGGGCAAGCTCATCAGATAATCGCCGTAGCCGCTTTTGCGCAGCGGCTTGGCGAGCGCGCGGAGCTGGTCGGCGTCGATAAATCCCTGGCGGTAAGCGGCTTCCTCGATGGCCCCGACCTTCAATCCCTGGCGCTGCTCCAGCACCCGCACGAACTCGCCGGCTTGCATCAAACTCTCGAAGGTGCCTGTGTCGAGCCAGGCGGTGCCGCGGCCCAGGATGCCCACTTTGAGCTGGCCCCGGCGCAGGTATTCGCGGTTCACGTCCGTGATTTCGTATTCGCCGCGCGGGCTGGGTTGCAGGTTTCGGGCAATTTCGACCACTGAGTTATCGTAGAAGTACAGGCCCGGCACGGCGTAATTGCTCTTGGGCCGGGCGGGCTTTTCCTCGATGCTGAGCGCCACTTGCTCAGCATCGAACTCGACCACGCCATAGCGCTCCGGGTCGTGGACGTGGTAGGCAAACACGACGCCGCCCGCCGGGTCGCCGTTGGCTTTGAGCAAGGCTTCGAGACCCTCGCCGTGGAAAATATTGTCGCCGAGCACGAGCGCCACCTTGTCGGAGCCGATGAAATCAGCCCCCAGCACAAACGCCTGCGCCAGCCCATTGGGCACGGCCTGCACCACGTACTCGAAGCGGCAACCCAGGTTTCGCCCGTCGCCGAGCAGCTTCTGAAACTGGGCCTGGTCGTGGGGCGTGGTGATGAGGAGCACTTCCCGGATGCCGGCCGTGAGCAGCAGCGACAGCGGATAATACACCATCGGCTTGTCGTAGACGGGCATGAGCTGCTTGCTCACGGCCAGCGTCAAGGGATGGAGTCGAGTGCCGGAGCCACCAGCGAGGATAATGCCTTTCATAATTAGTAGGGGCGCGTCGCACGCGCCCGCGATGTAGGGGCGCGTCGCACGCGCCCGCCGGGTCATGGAGATGAATACGCTCAATCGGGCGAGCGACCGGGCGCGTGCGACGCGCCCCTACCGTGCACGAATAAACTCCTGATTCTGCCGAAACCACGCCAGCGTCTGCCGCAGCCCGTCGGCAATCCGCACTTGCGGGTCGTAGCCCAGCAACGCCCGGGCTTTGGAAATATCAGCCAGCGAGTCGCGGATGTCACCCACCCGGTTCGGGCCAAAAACGGGCGCGAGGTCCGAGCCGGCGGCTTCGCGCAGCAGCTCATACATCTCGACCAGGGACGTGCGGTCGCCGACGGCGATGTTATAGACCTGGCCCAGTGCGGCGGGATTGTCCGCGAGCGCGGCGCGGATATTGGCCTGGACGCAGTTCTCTACGAAGGTGAAGTCGCGGGTCTGCCCGCCGTCGCCGTTGAGCGTGGGCGGCTTATTGTGCAAAATAGCGTCGATGAAGAGCGGGATAACGGCGGCGTAGGCTCCGCCGGGGTCCTGGCGCGGGCCGAAGATGTTGAAATAGCGCAAGCCGATGATTTCCAGGCCGTAGGTGCGAGCAAACACGTCGGCGTACAGCTCGTTGGCGTACTTGGTGACGGCGTAGGGCGAGAGCGGCCGGCCGATGCGGTCCTCGACTTTGGGCAGGCCGGGATGGTCGCCGTAGGTCGAGCTGGACGCGGCATAGACGAAGCGCTTCACGCCCGCGTCCTTGCTGGCGGTCAGCATCTTGACGAAGCCACCCACGTTCACCTCGTCGGTCAGTACGGGGTCGTTAATCGAGCGCGGCACCGAGCCGAGCGCCGCCTGATGCAACACGATGTCGATGCCCTGGCAGGCGCGGGCGCAAGCGGCCAGGTCGCGGATGTCGCCCTCTTGAATCTCCAGCGCTGGGTGACGCTCAAACAGCCGCAGGTTTTTGTGAAAGCCGTTGGAATAATTATCCAGCACCCGCACTTTTTTAGCGCCGTACCGAAGCAGGTACTCCACCAGGTTGGAGCCGATGAAGCCGGCCCCGCCGGTTACGAGGAAGCTGGTTTGGTCGAGGGAACGGGGATGAAAAGGCGTTTCGTACATGGTAGGGGCGCGTCGCACGCGCCCGTGGCGTTGAGCGGGCGCGGACAGAATAGGATGGTTTAGAATTCGGTAACGGCTGCCTTGGCGGGCGCGTGCGACGCGCCCCTACTTGGGCAATAGCTGCTCTAACGGGCGGGCGCGGGCGACGCGCCCCTACCATACTGTCCTTGATAATAGGTCTGATACGCGCCGCTCGTCACACTGTCCAGCCATGCCTGATTCTCCAGGTACCAGGCCACGGTTTGGCGCAGGCCCTGCTCAAACGTAACCGAGGGTTTCCAACCCAGCTCACTCATAATTTTGGCGGAGTCGATGGCGTAGCGCAAATCGTGGCCGGCGCGGTCCTGCACGAAGGTGATAAGCTGGCGCGAGGTGCCGGCGGGCTGGCCGGTTTGCTCGTCCACCTCGTCGCAGAGCAGCTCGATGAGCTTCAGGTTCTGCCACTCGTTCACGCCGCCGATGTTGTAGGTGTCGCCCAACCGGCCCCGGTGAAACACCGCGTCAATGGCCGTCGCATGGTCCTTAACGAAGAGCCAGTCGCGCACGTTTTCGCCCCGGCCATACACCGGCACGGGCTGGCCGGTACGCAAACGATGAATAGCCAGCGGGATAAGCTTTTCGGGGAAGTGGTTCGGGCCGTAGTTGTTCGAGCAGTTGCTGAGCTTGACGGGCAGGCCGTAGGTGTGGTGCCAAGCGCGCACGAAATGGTCGGAGCTGGCTTTCGAGGCCGAATAGGGCGAGCGCGGGTCGTAGGGCGTGGCTTCGGTGAACAAGTCCGGTCCGAAGTCGAGCGAGCCATAAACCTCGTCGGTGCTGACGTGGTAGAACGTGTGCCCATCGTAACCAGCTGGCTGCCAGAGCCGCCGCGCCGCGTCGAGCAGGTGCACCGTACCGAGCACGTTGGTCCGCACGAAAGCCAGCGGGTCGGTGATGGAGCGGTCCACATGACTCTCGGCCGCGAGATGAATCACAGCATCGGGCTTTTCCTCCGCGAAAAGCGCGTCCACAAAGGCCGGGTCGGTGATGTCGCCCTTCACGAAGCGGTAATTCGGCGCGGCCTCGATGTCGCGCAGGTTTTCCAGGTTGCCGGCGTAGGTCAGCGCGTCGAGGTTGAGAATCTGGTAATCGGGGTACTTCGTCACGAAGAGCCGCACGACGTGCGAACCAATGAAGCCGGCCCCGCCGGTGATGAGGATTTTCATTTTTTAGCTGATAGCTGATAGCTGCTGGCTATTAGCTCTTTAATGGATAAATTGAACAGAGCTACAGGCTGACAGCCATCAGCCATCAGCCATCAGCTAAAGTTAGCTGCCACTGCCAGGCGCTGGCCAGCGAATCCAGCAGCGACGTTTTTGTAGTAAAACCCAGCACCTGGGCGGCTTTGATGGCATCGGCGTAGATGGCCGGCACGTCGCCGGCCCGGCGCGGGCCGATGACGTAGTTCAGCTTCAAGCCACTGGCTTGCTCGAAAGCGTGCACCACTTCGAGCACCGTGTTGCCGTGGCCGGTGCCCACGTTGAAGGTTTCGACGGCTTCCGGCGCGGTGCGCTCCAGCAGGCGGCGCACGGCGGCGATGTGGGCCTGGGCCAGGTCCCCGACGTGGATGTAGTCGCGCACGTTGGTGCCGTCGGGCGTGGCGTAGTCGCTGCCGAAAATCGTGAGCTTGTCGCGCAAGCCGGCCGCCGTCTGGGTAATAAACGGCACCAAGTTATTGGGTACGCCCAGCGGCAGCTCGCCGAGGCGGGCCGAGGCGTGCGCGCCAATTGGGTTGAAGTAGCGTAGCAGAATACCGCGCAAATGGGCGTCGGGCGCGGCAGCCGTGTCGTGGATGATGTCCTCGCACATCTGCTTGGTGCGGCCGTAGGGCGACGAGGCCGGCTTGGTCGGCGTCAGCTCCGTCACGGGCAGCGCATCAGGAATGCCGTACACGGTGCACGAGGACGAAAACACCAGGTTCTCAACCCCGAACTCGCGCATCACTTCCAGCAGCGTCAGCAGCGAGCCGGTGTTGTTTTCAAAATAAGCCAGCGGCTTCCGCACCGACTCGCCCACCGCCTTGAAGGCCGCGAAGTGAATGACGGCCCCGATACCCGGCTCCTTTTCAAACACGCCGCGTAGCGCCGCCCGGTCGATGCAGTCCACGCGGTAGCACGGCACGTCGCGCCCCAGAATGGCGCGCAGCCCGGCCAGCACCGACTCCTGCGAATTGACGAAATTGTCCACGATAACGGGCTCGTAGCCCGCCTCCGCCAGCTCGACCACCGTGTGCGAGCCGATATAGCCGGCCCCGCCGGTAACCAGGATTTTCATAGTATTTGGTGCTTGGTGCGTAGTGCTTGGTGCGTAGTGCGTAGTGCGTAGTACTTGGCCTTTAATGTCTGAAATTTGATGATTTTATCAGAACAGACTAAGCACCAAGCACTAACAACCAAGCACTAAATTAAAGGCTCCAATAATGCAGCTGCTCGAACCGCTGACGGCGATACAAGCCTTTGATGTCCACGAGTACGGCGTGCTCGGCGGTAATGGACCGGAAGTACGCCTCGTCGTGCTGCAAATACGGCTGGTGGCTGACGGCGACGATAACCGCGTCGTAGTCCTGCCGAATCTGGTCGGGGGCGCTCAGGCGGAAGCCGTACTCGTGGTGCAGCTCCTCGGAGCTGGCGTGGGGGTCCACGATGTCCACATTTACGGAGAAGTTTTTCAGCTCCTGAATCACGTCGGCCACTTTCGAGTTGCGAATGTCCTCCACGTTTTCCTTGAACGTGGCACCCATCACCAGCACCCGCGCGCGGGCCACGTCCTTGCCGCGCTTAATCATCATCTGCACCGTTTTGCGGGCGATGTAGGCGCCCATGTTGTCGTTGGTAGTGCGGCCGCTCAGGATGACTTTGGCGTCGTAGCCCAGCTCTTTTGCCTTGTAGGTGAGGTAATACGGGTCGACGCCGATGCAGTGACCGCCCACCAGGCCGGGCGAGAACTTGAGGAAATTCCACTTCGTGCCGGCCGCCTCGAGCACCTCGTAGGTGTTAATGCTCATGCGGTCGAAAATCATGGACAGCTCGTTCATGAGCGCGATATTGATGTCGCGCTGGGTGTTTTCGATAATCTTGGCCGCCTCCGCCACCCGGATGCTGCTGGCCCGGTACACGCCCGCGTCCACGACCAGTTCATAGACCCGCGCCACCAACTCAAGCGTGTCCGCATCGGAGCCGCTGACCACCTTCACGATGCGGCGCAGCGTGTGCTCCTTATCACCGGGGTTGATGCGCTCGGGCGAGTAGCCGACCGTAAAATCGCCGTCCGCGAAGCGCAGCCCGGAGTGCTTTTCCATCACCGGAATGCAGTCTTCCTCGGTGCAGCCCGGATAAACGGTGCTTTCAAATACCACCACGTCGCCCTTTTTGAGCACCTTGCCTACCGAGGCCGAAGCCCCGAGCAGGGGCCGCAAATCGGGCTGGGCGTGCTCGTCGATGGGCGTGGGCACGGCCACGATGAAAAAGCGCGCCGCCCGCAACACGTCGAGCGAGTCGGTGAAGGCAATATCTGTGCCCTCGAAGGCGCTGGCTTCCAGCTCGCCGCTAGGGTCGATGCGTTGCTGCATCTGCGCCACGCGCGTGGCGTTGATGTCGAAGCCGATGACGCGCAGTTGACGGGCAAATTCGAGGGCAATGGGCAGGCCCACGTAGCCGAGACCGATTACAGCCAGTTGGGCTTCTTTGCGAAGCAGTTCGTCGTACACAGTGTAAGAGTTAAAAATTAAGAATTAAAAGTTAATTCCTGATAGACTAGCAGTTGATTTTTTGGCAAACGTTGATTTAATTCTTAATTCTTAATTCCACAACCCCGTCGGCCTCCAGCTGGTACTCGCTGCCGCTTTCGGGGCAGGTGGCGCGGCCGCTTACGTCGAAAGCGAGGCGGTGGCCGTGGGTGCTGAGCC
>JANXNW010000254.1 GCA_025353905.1 Hymenobacter sp. | reverse complement strand
GTTATGCCCGGCTCGGTCGAAACCAACTTCGGCGGCATGCAGCCCGGCGCGGCCCCCGACCCGCACAAGATGCAGCCCGAAGACATTGCCGCCGCGATTATCCACGCCCTGGAAGCGCCCGCCGCGACCATGATTTCGGAGATGCAGATGCGGCCGGCGAACGTGAAATAATTTAGTGCTTAGTGCTTGGTGCTTGGTGCTTGTGCTTGGGGTCGTTGTCATGTAGCGCGCAGCGAAGTATCTCGCTCGACTCGTTGCTAACGGCTTGAGTTTACTGCGCCACGCGAGATGCTTCGCTGCGCGCTACATGACAACGACCCCAAGCACCAAGCACCAAGCACTAAGCACTAAATTATTTCACGTTGGCCGGCCGCATCTGCATCTCCGAAATCATGGTTGCGGCGGGCGCTTCCAGGGCGTGGATAATCGCGGCGGCGATGTCGGCGGGCTGCATCTTGTGCGGGTCGGGGGCCGCGCCGGGCTGCATGCCGCCGAAGTTGGTTTCGACCGAGCCGGGCATAACGCACGTCACGCGCACGCCGTCGGGGCGCACTTCCTTGAAGAGCGCGTCGGAGAAGCCGCGCACGGCGTATTTAGTGGCGCAGTAGCCGGCCAGGTTGGCCGTGCCCGCCGTACCGGCCAGCGACGCCACGTTGATGATGTGGCCCTCGTGTTGCCGTTTCATTTGCGGCAGCACGGCTTTGGTGCAGTAGAATAACCCGTGCACGTTCGTGTCGAACATCGCTAGCCAGTCCTCCGACTTAAAGCCATCGACCGGCCCGAACAAGCCCACGCCAGCGTTATTGACAAGAATGTGGATTTCGCCGCCCAGCTCGCGCTGGGTGTTGGTGAAGGCTTCGGCGACGGCGTGCTCGTGGCGCACATCGCAGTCGAAAAACTGGAAGCGCTCGTGCGTGAGGCCCTCGGGGGCGCGGCGGCCCCAGCCGGCGACGGCCGCGCCGCGCGCCAGCAGGGCCTCGGCCGTGGCCCGTCCGATGCCGGTGCTCACGCCGGTGATGATGGCTACTTTGCCGCTCAGATTCATAGGTCAGGAAGTAATTTCGTGGAAATGGAAGCGTCGCTTGGCAAACTGATTAGTCTACAAAGTAACGCCCGACGCGGCGGGTGGTCTGCGTGGCTGCTTACGGGGCTGACCCTGCTGGGGCTGAGCGGCTGCGGACCGGGCCACGAAATCGACTGCCTCAAAAGCAACGGCCCCGTCACGACCCAGCGCCGGGCCGTGAGCCGGCAGGTGCGCACCGTGGCCGTGTACGACAACGTAGACCTGGTTATTGTGCCCGACACGGCCACTTACGCCGAAGTGCGGGCGGGCGAGAACGTGGTGAACGACATTGAGTTGTCCACGCCCGGCGGGCCGGGCTTCCTCACCATCCGCAACACGAGCCGCTGCAACTGGGTCCGCTCCTACGACACTCCGCGCGAGGTGCGCCTGCACGTGTCCCACCTGCGCGACGTGGCCCAGCGCGGTTATGGCCGACTCAGCAACGAGGGCCGCTGGGCGCAGGACACGCTCTTCGTGCGCCTGGTCGGCACCGGCAGCATCGACCTAAACCTAACCTCAACCTACCTCTTCGTCGACAACTACGACGCCGGCGACCTGACCCTGCGCGGCTCGGCCTATGACTTTCACCCCAACCTGGGCAGCAACGGGTTTTTGTTCGCCGACGGCCTCGACACATTCTACTGCTACTTCACCACCTTCCCTACCTGGGTGGGCGACGCCCATGTGCTGGTGCGCCAGAACCTGGGCGGGGTGCTCAAGGGGTCCGGCACGTTTTATTACCGCGGCCCCCCGTCGTACATCGACGTAACCGGCCCGAACGCGGGCCGGCTGGTGAGGCGGTGAGTTTAGGTGATTAGGTGATTAGGTGAGTGGGGCGTTGGTCATGCTGAGCGCAGCGAAGCATCTCGCTCGCACCGTTCGCACGGTTTGCACAAGCCGTACAACGAAGCGACCGAGATGCTTCGCTGCGCTCAGCATGACAAACGAGGAAAACTCACCGCCTCACCTAAAAATCCCCCAATTGCGGACGGATTAAAATCTCCTCGACCACCGTCTGGGGCGACATGCGGAAGGCGCCGAGCACGGCCGCGGCCACGTCTTCGGAGGCGATGAAGCGCTCGGTCGGGGCCTCCACGCCGGCCCAGCTGCGGGTGAGCGTCGCGCCGGGCAGCACGGCCGTCACGCGCAGGCCCTGGTTTTTGACTTCTTCGCGCAGGCTTTTGGTGAAGCCCAGCAGGGCAAACTTGGCCACGCCGTAGGAGCCGCCGTTGGGGTAGGCCATGATACTGGCCGTGGAGCAGATGGTGAAAATGTGGCCCTGCTGCTGCCCGAGCAGCGTCGGCAACAAGGCCCGCGTGAGGTCGTAGGCGCTGAGCAGGTTCGCGGCCAACGACGCGCGCAGGGCCGAGCCGTCGGCGGGCTCATCCTGGAAGCGGCCCGGCTGGTACGCGCCCGCGTTGTGAATGAGCGCGGCCAGCGGCTGCTTCAGACCCAGCACGAAGTCGGCAAAGCGCTGGCAGCCGGCGTGTTCGCTCAGGTCGGCGGGCAGCGTGTGCAGGGCGGCTTGCGGGAAGCGGGCGGCCATGTCCTGGCCGAGGCGGGCGAGGTCGTCGGCTTGCCGGGCGCAAGTCGCCACGGCGAAGCCGGCTTCGAGGAAAGCCACTACGAGCGAGCGCCCGATACCCTGACTGCCCCCACTGATAACGACGAGTTGGTTTGCGATAGCCACTATTTTGAGGAGTTTACGTATGAGGCGCAAAGATGCCCCCGCGCCGCCCGGCCGCGGCGGATGCGCTGCCTTTATTTACTCCTTTCGTCTTATGCTTCAAGTATTTGGTTCCTTCGTACTTTTCCTCTACAACATGGTGGCGCGGGCCGAGCGGTTCCGGGTGCTGTGGCGGCGCTTTTTTGAGGAAGCCATTCTCATCGGGGTCAACTCGGTTTTTATCGTCGGGCTCGTCGCGGCTTTTATCGGGGCCGTTACCTGCATCCAGATTGCTTATAACCTGGTCAATCCGCTCATCCCCAAGTCCACCATCGGCTACATGGTGCGCGAGATGACGATTCTCGAATTGGCCCCCACTATTACGAGCATCGTGCTGGCGGGCAAGGTGGGCTCGTCCATTGCCGGCGGGCTGGGCACAATGCGCATCACGGAGCAGGTGTCGGCGCTCGAAGTGATGGGCATCAACTCGACCTCGTATTTGGTGCTGCCGCGCATTCTGGCCGCCATCTTTATGTTTCCGCTGCTGGTTATTCTGGCCATGGCGCTCAGCATCCTGGGCGGCTACATCGCCGGGACGCTTTCGGGCGTGATGGCCTCGCAGGATTACATCGAAGGAATTCGTACTGATTTTAAGGCGTACAATATCGTGTTTGCCCTGATTAAATCGGTCGTTTTCGCCTTTCTCGTCTCGGGCATCTCCGCTTTCAAAGGCTACAACACGCAGGGCGGCGCGCTCGAAGTAGGCGCGGCCAGCACCGAAGCCGTTACCAATTCCATCATCGCCATCTTGCTGGCCGATTACGTGCTGGCGGCGGTATTGCTTTAGTTTGATGTGCTGATGTAATAAATGTGCGAATGTGCTGATTGTGTCACGATAATCAACAGACCCTATTGTCACAATTAGCACATTCGCACATTAAATTTGAGTGTGCTCATCGCATCAAAATAACCAGCAGACTCAACAGCTCCAATCAGCACATTCGCACATCTATCACATCAGCACATCCAAAAAAACGTGATTGAAATCTCCAACATTGAAAAGTCCTTCGACGGCAATCAGGTGCTTAAAGGCATTAGCTGTACGCTCGAAAGCGGCAAGTGCAATTTGCTGCTCGGCGGCTCGGGCACCGGCAAGAGCGTACTGCTCTCGTGCATTGTGGGGCTGATGAAGCCCGACGTGGGGTCGATTACGTTCGACGGCACCGTGTACACGAACAACAAGGTCGATATTCGGCAGGAAATCCGCCGCAAAATTGGGATGCTGTTTCAGGGTTCGGCTCTGTTCGACTCGATGACGGTGGCCAAAAACGTGGAGTTTCCGCTGCAAATGCTCACGCCCGACATGAGCGACGAGGAGCGACGCGAGCGGGTCGAGTTTTGCCTGAAGCGCGTGGGCCTCGAAAACGCGGCGAATAAAATGCCATCGGAAATATCGGGCGGCATGAAAAAGCGCGTCGGCATCGCGCGCGCCATCGCCCCAAACTGCAAATACCTGTTTTGCGACGAGCCGAACTCGGGCCTCGACCCGGCCACGAGCATCAAGATTGACGAGCTGATTTCAGAAATTACCCACGAATACAACATCACGACGGCCATTATCACCCACGACATGAACTCGGTGGTGGGCATCGGCGACCATATTATTTTCCTGCACCAGGGCCGCAAGCTCTGGGACGGCGACAAGGAGCACATTCTCAACGCCGACGTGCCCGAGCTGCGCGAGTTCATCTTCAGCTCGTCGCTGGTGCGCGCCGCCAAGCGCGTTGAGCAGGAAGACGGTCCCCAGGGCCTGGAACACCTCGCCGCCGAGCCGTTGTCGGAGGTGTAAGACGTTAGACCTGAGACTATGAGAAGTGAGACATGAGATGCTCGCCGAGAAAAGTCTCATGTCTCATGTCTAACGTCTCAGGTCTTAGTAAAATCAAACGCTACCCCCCAAACAGCAGTTTGAAATAAAACTTCGGCTGGCGCAACCGCTCGCGCAAATCCAAATCCAGAAACATCTGCGACAGCGTTTCGGCCAGCGTTGGGTTATTAGCGGCGCGGTTCGCCACGATGTTGAATAAGCTCGGGAAATTCAGCAGCCGCTGCATCATGCGGCTCAGGCGCAGCTCCTGGCCCAGGCGGCGATACACGGCCGCGTCGTAGTTTTTCAGTATTTCGGGGGAGAAGTCGTTGGCCGCCACGGCGCGGGCGGCCCAGTCGGCGGCGTGGCGACCGCTGACCATGGCGTGCGAAATGCCCTCGCCCGAAAACGGGTCGATGAGCGAGCCGGCATCGCCGAGCAGCAAATAATTAGCGCCCGACAACGGCCGCCGCTTCGAGCCGAGCGGCAGGCCCCAGCCGCGCACCGGCCCCAGCCGCTCGGCCTGGGCGAAGCGCGGCGCGAGCGCCGGATGGGTTTGGAGAATATCGGCCAGCCGCTCGCGCAGGTTGATTTTCTTGCGCGACACGACGCTCGACAACATCCCCACGCCGACGTTGGCCTCACCATTCGGCAGCGGAAATACCCACAGATAGCCAGGCAGAAATTCCTTGATGAAGTGCAGCTCGATGAAATTATTCGCGCTCATGCCCTGCACGTTGCGGTAATACGCGCGCAGGCCGGCGCAGTGGTGGTTGGGCTCCAGCGCGTGGCCGGCGGTTTTGCGGGCAAATTCGGACTGCGCGCCGTTGGCCACGAGCAGCAGCCGGCAGCTGGTTATCAGCTCATCGGCTTTGTTGAATACGTCCCAGCCGGTGGCCGTGCGCGCGGTGCGGGCCACGTCCACGCCCTCGCGGAAGTCGATTTCGGGGCGCTGCCGGACTTCTTCCACCAGCAGGTTGTCGAAGTCGAGGCGCTTGGCGACGTGGCCGGCGGCGAGGTCCTGGCCAGGATTGAAATCGGGTTTGAACGGAATGCCGAGGCGGCGGCCGTTGGGGGCGAAAAAGTCGATGCCCCAGCTCGGCACCTGCGCCGGAAACGCCGCCAGCCGGGCCGGCAGCGCCTCGTCGATGCGCCGCAGCTCGCTCAGCACCTTGCCGCTGAGCGCGTCGCCGCAGACTTTATCGCGCGGAAACGTGGCACGGTCGAGCAGCAGGCAGCGGTGGCCGGCGCGGGCCAGGTGCAACGCCGCCGTGGCCCCGCCCGGCCCCGCGCCGAGAATGCAGATATCCATTTTTTGTTTGTTGTTTTTTGTCTGTTGCTGATTGTTTTTGGTCAAATCAGCTTACAAAGAACGTCGTCTGGTTCTGACCTCGCGCTGTTACACGGCGTTGAGCGCGCCAGCAAGCCGCACGATGCAACCAACAAAAAACAACCAGCAACAGACAACAAACAACCAACCTACCTTCGCCCCATGACCCAACTTCTCACCGGCAAAGTGGCCCTCGTCACGGGCGCTTCCAAAGGTATCGGCCGCGCCATCGCCACGCTTTTCGCCCAGCAGGGCGCGTACGTCGCGTTCACGTATTTATCCAGCGTCGAAAAAGGCCAGGCGCTTGAAGCCGAATTAGCCGCCCACGGCTCAAAGGTGAAGGGCTACCGCTCCGATGCGGCTGACTTTGCCCAGGCCGAAAAGCTGGTGGACGACGTGGTGACTGAGTTCGGCCGGCTGGATATTTTGGTCAATAACGCCGGCATTACGCAGGACGGCCTGCTCATGCGCATGAGCGAGGCGCAGTGGGACAACGTGCTGACGGTGAACCTGAAGTCCGTGTTCAACCTCACCAAAGCCGCTACCAAGCCCATGATGCGGGCCAAGGCGGGCAGTATCATCAACATGACGTCGGTGGTGGGCATCAAAGGCAACGCGGGCCAGGCCAACTACGCCGCCAGCAAGGCCGGCATTATCGGCTTCACCAAGTCGGTAGCCCTGGAGCTGGGCTCGCGCAACATCCGCTGCAACGCCGTCGCGCCCGGCTTCATCGAAACCGAGATGACCGACGCACTCGACCCTAAGCAGGTGGACGAGTGGCGCAAGGCCATCCCGTTGCGCCGCGGCGGCACCCCCGACGATGTGGCCCGCGCGACGGCCTTTCTGGCTTCGGACGACAGCGCCTACATCACGGGCCAAGTGTTGCAGGTAGACGGCGGAATGCTAACGTAACTTATTGTCGGGCGGGGTTTACGGCCGGTTTCAAGCACTTTATGAACATCATCGAGCTAACCGCCCCCCCGGATGCTGCCCGCTACCGGGCGTTTTTTGGGCGAGGGCTGCGCGAGCACCCGGCGGCGTTTCGCCTGACGCCGGCCGACGAAGCCACCGAGCCATTCCCGACGACCGGCGCGGCCGACAGCTTCACGCTCGCGGCCGAAGACGACGCGACCAGGCACCTGCTGGGCGTGGTCAGCTTTCGGCGGGCCGAAGCGAACCGGGAGCGGCTGCGCCACCGGGGCCTGCTGTTTCGGATGTACGTGGACCAGCGGGCGCAAGGCCAGGGCGTGGGCCGACTGCTGATTACGGCATTGCTCGAACGCGTCCGGGCGCTGGGTGACGTGCGGCAGCTCAACCTGACCGTGGTGGCTACCAACGAACCCGCCCGGCAGCTGTACCAAAAGCTGGGCTTCGTCGTTTTTTCCCTCGAACGCGAAGCCGTAGCGCATGGAGGCAGCTTTCTGGACGAGGAAAGTATGGCGTTGCGCATTCAGTAGTCTGTCAGACCTAACGACACTATTTTGGGCATTATGCTGCATAACAAGGTACGGGCCGGCGCTGCAGTACTCCTCTTGGCACTCGCCGTTGTGGCGGTTTATCCGCGTCTGCACCGCTTCCAAACCCAACGCCAGGCTACGGCCGCCGTGGCGCCGCTCGCCCCCGCTCTCCACGACGGCGACCTGATTTTTCAAACCTCGCTTTCCACTCAGAGCCAGGCCATTCAGCTCGCTACGCACTCGCCCTTCAGCCACTGCGGGTTGATTTACAGAGTCAATGGCGAGTGGCAGGTGCTGGAAGCCGTGCAACCCGTCAAATTCACGCCGCTGGCGCGGTGGGTGGCGCGCGGGCAGGGCGGGCGCTTCGTGGTGAAGCGGCTGCGCGATGCCGAAACTGCCCTCATGCCGGCCGCGCTGGCGCGGCTGCGGGCGGCCGGGCAACCGCTGACGGGCCGCGACTACGACCTCGCGTTTGGCTGGTCCGACGAGCGCATCTACTGCTCGGAGCTGATTTGGAAGGTGTACGAGCGGGGGCTGCACCGGCAGCTGGGGCAGTTGCAGCGACTGCGCGACTTCGACCTCAGCGCCCCGGCCGTGCGGGCCAAGCTGCGCGAACGCTACGGCGAGCACCTGCCGCTGGACGAGCCGGTGATTTCGCCGGCCGCTATTTTCGACAGCTCGGAATTAGTGACCGTGGCACAACGGAAATTTCCAGACCGTTAGCTCACACGAACTGGTGCACGGCTTCCACCACCAACTGGTTCAGGCTCATGTTGCGCGCGCGTGAAGCCAGCGCCGCACGGCGGTGCAGGTCGGGATGCATCCGCACATTGAAGCTGCCTTTGAAAGGCTTCTCGGGAACCTTGCCCGTAGCAACGCACAGTTCCTGGTAGTCTGCTACAGCTTCGGTAAATGCCCGCTCCAGCTCCTCGACTGTCGTGCCCTCAAAGGAAACCAAGTCGGTGATGTCGTCAATCTTTCCGAAGAAAACCCGGTCTTCGGCACTGTACTCGACGCGGGCCGTGTAAGGACCGTGTTGCAGCATGTTGCTCATAAATCGGAGAGGTTTAGTTCTTGTACTAATTGTCTGACTTGGTATTTCTTGAGCACGTTGCCGGGGTGCGGCTTGTGCAAACGAACGATACGCCCGACCTCGTTGGAAAAAGCGCGTCGGCTACCGCTGGTTTTACCGCTCACTTGTTGTGAGTAGCCCAACTGCCGCAACAGACGGATTAGCTCGTCCCAGGTAAAATCGGCGGGTTGAGTTAGCAGACGCGCTAATAGCTTGTCGTTTTTGCTCATCGTAACGCTTGCGACTGATTGGCAGTTGCACGAAGGTAACGCATTTTCTGGTCCGCCCCACGCCCGCGCTCACGGGCGTATTTTTGCCAGCCCGCGCCACTTGGCGCGGAAGTTTTCCCCACCGCTCGTTTGCTCGCTACCGCCGTTTCCTCCTGGTTCATTTTGCTGTGTTTGGCCGTGGGGGCGGGCTACGCGGCGCTGCTCTACGGAACAGCCAGCCGGTTTTCGGCGGGTTTGCGCTACGGGCTGGCGGCGCTGCGCTTCGTGGTAGTGAGCGCCTTGTGCTATCTGCTACTGGGGCCATTTCTGAAAACGACGACCACGCGCACCGAAGCGCCCACGGTAGTGCTGGCCGTTGATAACTCCCAGTCGGTTAGCCTGTTCACGCCCGCGCCGGCCCTGGCCCAGCTCACGGCCGGGCTGCCCCGGCTGGCGGCGACGCTGCGGGCCAATGGCTTTCGGGTCGAAACCCGGACGCTGACCCAGCCGAGCACCGCGCCCGACTCGCTGCGCTTCACGGCCGCCCGCACCGACCTCAATCAGCTGCTGAGCGCTACCCGCGAGGCCAACACCGAGCGCAACCTGGCCGCCGTCGTGCTGGCTTCGGACGGACTGGTGAACCAGGGCCAGGAGCCGCAATTTGCCGCCTACGGCTTCCCGATTTTCAGCGTGGCGCTCGGCGACACGATTCCCAAAAAAGACCTGCGCCTGACCGACCTCATCTACAACCGGGTGGCGTTTAGTGGAAATAAATTTCCGTTGGAAGCCGAAATCGGCTACGAGGGCTACGGCGGCAGCGCGGCCACGGTGGAGGTGCGCGAGGGCGGGCGGGTGCTCAGCTCGCGCCGGGTGGCGCTGCCGGCCGGGCAGCGACGGACGCGCGTCACGTTTCAGCTGACCGCGCCCGCGCCCGGCAAGCGCCGCTACGAGGTTCGCATCGTGCCCGAAGCGGGTGAATTCACGGCCCTCAACAACCAGCGCCCGGCATTTATCGAAGTGGTGAAGGGTCGCCTGCGGGTGCTGCTGGCCGGAGCCGCTCCCCATCCCGACCTCAAGGCGCTGCGGGCCGCGATTCTGGCCAACCGCAACTTCGACCTGACGCTGGCCGTGGCCGGGGTGGGCCCGCCGCTGCCCGCCACGACTACTTTCGACGTGGCCGTGCTGCACCAGCTGCCGGCCCAGGGCGGGCTGGGTGCCGAGCTGCTGGCGCGGGTGCGGGCGGCATGGGTGCCGATGCTGTTCGTGCTGGGCGCGCAGTCTGATTTACCGGCGTATAACCAGTTGGCAACGGGCCTGTCGGTGCAGCCGCGCGGCGCCCAAACCGACGAAGTAACGCCGCTGCCCAACCCTGGTTTCGCCCGCTTCGCGCTCGACGAGGAGAGCCAGCGGCGGCTGGCCGGGTATCCGCCCGTGCCGGTGCCGTTTGGCGAGCTGCGGCTGGGGGCCGGGGCCGAGGCCGCGCTCTGGCAGCAGGTGGGGCGGCGTGCCACCCGGCAGCCGCTGCTGGTGGTGGGCAGCGCCACGGCCAGCCCCCGCGCCGCCACCCTGCTGGCCGAAAACACCTGGCGCTGGCGCCTGCAAGAGGCCACCGCCCACGACGACCAGCCCGTCGCCTACGACCAGCTCATCGGCCGCACCCTGCAATTGCTCACCCAGAATGCCCAGCGCAAGCGCCTCGATGCCTACCCCACCCAGGAGGTATTCGGCACCCAGGACGATGCCGCGCTGGCTGTCGAAACCTACGACGCGACCTTCACCCGCGTCTTCGAGCAAAAAATAACGCTCACCCTCACCGATTCGGCCGGGCGGGCGCGCACGGTGCCCTTCACGAACCCCGCCGACGGCTCGCCGCTGCACCTCGGGCCGCTGCCGGCTGGCCGCTACCGCTACCAGGCCGCGGCCACGCTCGGCGGCCAGCCCCAGCAGGCGGCGGGCGAGCTGCTGGTCGAAAACCAGGCGCTCGAAGCCCAGGAGTCGCGGGCCGACCATCGCCGCCTGGCGCAGCTGAGTCGCGGTAGCGGCGGGCGGCTCTATTACCCGGCGCAGTTTGATAAGCTCGCGCAAGACCTGGCAGCGGCTGATTTTAAGCCCGTCATTTCCAGCGAGGAGGCGTCGAAGGAGTTGCTGAGCTTGAAATGGCTGTTTTTCGCTCTATTGGCGCTGCTCACGGCCGAATGGGCCACGCGGCGCTACCAGGGCGGCGTGTAACATCAATTAACAATGAGCAATTATCAATGAGCAATGCTCGTCGTTAGTAATTGCTCATTGTTAATTGCTCATTGTTAATTGCTCATTGTTAATTGATAATCGACCTTGCGCTATTTGATTCTCAACAAGCCTTACGAAGTGCTCACCCAGTTTACTGATGAGCAGGGCCGTGCTACGCTCAAGGACTTCGTGCCGGTACCCGGCGTGTATCCGGTCGGGCGACTCGATTTTGATTCCGAAGGTTTGCTTTTGCTCACCGACGACAAGCAGCTCCAGCACCGGCTCAGCGACCCGCGCTACAAGGTGCCCAAAACGTACTGGGCACAAGTCGAAGGCCAACCTACCGAGGCCGCGCTGGAGCCTTTGCGCCAGGGCGTTACCATAAAAGACGGCCCCACCCAGCCCGCCGCCGCGCGCACCCTGCCCGATGCCGTAGAGGCCGACCTCTGGCCGCGTACGCCACCCATCCGCTACCGGGCGAGCATCCCGGCGAGCTGGGTCGAAATCGTGATTGCCGAAGGCATGAACCGGCAGGTGCGCAAGATGACGGCCGCCGTAGGGCTGCCCTGCCTGCGGCTGGTGCGCGTCGCGTTGGGCGAACTGACACTGAGCGGCCTAGCCCCCGGCCAGTGGCGCGACCTGACGGCCGCTGAGGTAGCGGACCTGCGCGCGCTGGCCGGCGCCGGGCAAACCCACCCGCGCCCCACGCGTCCCGCGTGGTCGGGCAGCTCCGGCAGCTCCGGCAGCTCAAATAAGTTGGGTAGCTCGACACCGACCACTGCCCGCCGGCCCGGTCCGCGCCGGGCGCGGAGCTGATGCGACGGCGGTCAGGTCGATGGCGCTGGTGGCGGGCGCTGGGCCTCGCGCTGGTCGGACTGCTGGTGCTGCTCAATGCCGTGCTGGCCCTGCACGCCTGGCATTTTACCCACTTCAGCGCCGCCTCAGCCACTGGGCTGCGGATGCGTCACCCCGAACGCCTGCCCGCCAATCAGAAGCTGCAACTGCTGCTCACGGGCCTGCCCAATCCGAAACCGACCAACAGCGGCGTACCCGATTTCCCGTACGAAAACGTGGCCCTGACCAGCCCCAACGGCCAGCTCGCCGCCTGGTACGGACCATTGCCCACGCCGCGCGGCACGGTCGTACTCTGCCACGGCTACACCTCCGACCGCTCGAAGCTGCGCGGCGAGGCCGCGTATTTCCGGCAGCTCGGCTACGCCGTCTTATTGTTTGATTTCAGCGGAAACGGTGATTCAGAGGGTAACCGCTGCACCATCGGCTACCGCGAAGCCGACGACGTGGTGGCCGCTTTTCGCTACGCGCAATCGCGGCAGCCGGGCCGGCCGGTCGTGCTCTACGGCGTGAGCATGGGCGCGGTCGCCATCCTGCGGGCCGAGGCCGAATTGGGTTTACGCCCGGCGGCCAACGTGCTCGAATGCCCCTACGGCTCAATGCTCCAAACCACGCGCAACCGTTTCACCGCGCTACGCTTGCCCACGTTTCCGCTGGCCAATATGCTCGTCTTTTGGGGCAGCGTCGAAAACGGCTACTGGGTGTTCGGGCTGAAAGGCGAAGCGTATGCCCGGCGCGTAAGCACGCCCACCCTACTGCTCTGGGGCACGGCCGACCCGCGCGTCACGCGAGCCGAAACGGATAGCATCTTCGCCCACCTAGCCGGGCCGAAGCGGCGGGTCGATTTTGTCGGGCTGGGCCACGAGCCGTACTGGCACCGACAGCCCGCGCGCTGGCAAGGCGCGGTGCGGGAGTTTCTGGGTGGACTTTCGCCCTGATTTTCTGCTTCGTCGCCGTTCGTATTTTTGAATATTCTTCACCGCGCGCTCCATAAGCACTTATGGCACTCGTAACCGACATCTCGCAGCTCGACCCCAACGGCCACTACACCTATGCCGACTACCTCACGTGGCGCTTTAGCGAATACGTAGAGTTGATAAAAGGCCGTTTGCTACGCAAGATGGCCGGGCCCTCTTCTCCGCACCAAATCGTGTCGGGTAACCTGTACGGCGAGATTTATCTGCTTTTAAAACGGCGTGATTGCCGCGTGTTTTCCGCCCCTTACGACGTGCGCCTGCTTGAAAGCACGGGTAACGGCGACGCGCAAGTGACTACCGTCGTGCAGCCCGATATCTGCGTGGTGTGCGACCCGACCAAGATTGATAATGCCGGCTGCCTCGGCGCGCCCGACTGGATAATCGAAGTCATCTCGCCCAGCACGGCCCGGCTGGACACAACAACCAAATTCGACCTCTACGCCGAAAACGGCGTTCAGGAATACTGGATTGCCTATCCGCGCGAGCAGTTTATAAATACCTACGTGCTCAACGCCGACAGCGAGTACGAAGCCAGCGGTACCTACGCCGCCGCCGGCCCTATGTCCGTGCATTCGCTGCCAGGACTGGAGATTGAGTGGGCTGATGTGTTCGAGCAAATGGATGAACTGCTGGGGCAGAAGCCGGTTTGAAGGGTTGTGCGGTAGGCTTTAGCTGCCACCAGAGGGTCGTCAGACGCTTTTCAAATTATAAACGGCCCTCCGGTGGCGGCTAAAGCCTACCGCACAGCTCACGCCACGGCCAGCTGCTTTTGCGCCGGCAAGTCGTCGCCGTAGTGCGTGTGCTCGGCCCGGTAGGTGCGCTCGAAAATCAGCGGGAAGATGAACAGCGTCAGCACCGTGCCGGTGAGCAGGCCGCCGATGACGACGATGGCCAGCGGCTTGCTCGTCTCGGAGCCGATGCCGGTGCTCAGCGCGGCCGGCATCAGGCCGATGATGGCCATGAGCGCCGTCATTACCACCGGGCGCACCCGCGAGGCCACGCCGTCGGCCAGGCTCGCGTCGAGGCTCATCTTGCGCAGCATGTTCTGCTTGAACACGCTGATGAGAATTACCCCGTTCTGAATGCAGATGCCGAAGAGCGCGATGAAGCCGATGCCGGCCGAAATCGAGAAGTTGGTGCCCGTGAGCAGCAGCGCCGCAATGCCGCCAATGAGGGCGAACGGCACGTTGAGCAGCACCAGCCCGGCATCCTTCAGATTGCCAAATAAGATGAAGAGAATGAAGAAGATAAGGGCCAGCGAAATCGGCACTACCTGGCTCAGCCGCTGCGAGGCGCGGCGCTGATTCTCGAAGTCGCCAGTCCACTTCATGCTGTAGCCTTTGGGCAGTTGCACCACTTTATTTACTTTTTCCTGGGCTTCGGCGATGGCCGAGCCGAGGTCGCGGCCGCGCACCGAAAACTTCACGGCCGAAAACCGCGTGTTGTCGTCGCGGTAAATCAGGCTCGGGCCGGTGAACGGTTTCACGTCGGCAATCTCGGTCAGGGGCACGGTTTTACCGTTTTGGGTGGGCACCATCAGGGCCGAAATCTGGCCGGGCGTCTGGCGAAACTGCGACTCGTAACGCACCCGAATCGGGTATTTGCGCTCGCCCTCGTACATCTGGCTGGCCTGCTTGCCGCCGACCGCCATTTCGAGCACCGCGTTTGCATCGGACTTGCTCACGCCGTAGGTGGCCATGCGTCGCTCATCGAGTTCGGCGTGCAGCTCCGGCTGGCCAATGTTGCGCAGCAGCCCCAGGTCATCAATGCCGCGCACGGTTTTGAGCGTCTCGAACACCTGCCGCGCCTTGCCTTCCATCAGGCGCAGGTCGGTGCCGTAAATCTTGACCGCGATACTACCCTTCACGCCCGACGCGGCTTCTTCCACATTGTCGGTAATGGGCTGCGAAAAATTGAAATCCACCCCCGGAAAGCGGTTCAATTGCCCTTGCATCCGCTGAATAAGGTCCTCGCGGTAGGCTTTGGACTTCATCTTTTTCTGCACCTCATCGGTGTGCTTGATTTGCACCAGAAACTCGTTGTTGTAGAAGCCCGTCGGGTCGGTGCCGTCGTTGGGGCGGCCGGTCTGGCTCACCACATCGCTCACTTCAGGGAAAGAAATAAATACCCGCCGCATCTCATTGCACAACTTATTCGACGCGTCGAGCGAAATACTGAGCGGCAGTTGCGCCCGCACGTAAATCGAGCCTTCGTTCAGCTCCGGCAGAAATTCGGTGCCCAGAAACTGGTACATCCCGATGCCGACCACCACTATGGCCGCCGCCGCGAGCAGGCTGGCCGTTTTGCGGGCGTAGGTGAATACGAACACACTCCGCGCGCCCCGGCTAATGGCCCGCACGAAAAAATTATCCTTCTCGCGCACATTTTTACGCAGTAATATCGAGGCCAGAACCGGCACCAGCGTGAGCGTGAATATCAACGCGCCGAGCAAGGCGAAACCGAGCGTCCAGGCCAGGGGCGAAAACACTTTGCCTTCTACTTTCTCGAACGAAAATATCGGCAGCAGCGCGGTGATAATAATGGCTTTGGCAAAAAATATCGCCTTGCCCATTTCGCGGCCGGTTTTTTTAATTATCCCCAGTTTAGCAAGCTTATTAAAGCGCTCCATGCCTACCTCGTGAGCTTTGTGGTCGAGCGCCACGAACAAGCCCTCGACCATGACTACGGCCCCATCGATAATGATGCCGAAGTCTATCGCGCCCATACTCAACAAGTTGGCACTCATACCCTTCAGCCGCAGGCAAATAAACGCGAACAGCAGCGCCAGCGGAATAATGATGCTCACGATAACCGTCGTGCGCCAGTCGGCCATAAATAAAAACACGATAACCGTCACGAATATCATGCCCTCGGTGAGGTTGTGAATAACCGTTTCAGTCGAGAAATCAATTAATTGCTGCCGGTCGTAGAACGTACTTATTTTGACATCGGGCGGCAGAATTTTATCATTCAGCAGCGCCACTTTTTCCTTGAGGCGCTGGATGACTTCGGACGGGTTTTCGCCCTTGCGCATCACCACAATACCTTCCACCATGTCGTCGCTCAGGCCGCGCCCCACGCGCCCGAGTCGCGGCAGCGCCGACTCGTTCACCCGCGCCACGTCCTTGACCAGAATCGCCGCCCCATTCACGGTTTTAATGACCGTATTATTAATGTCCGAAATATTATTGAGCAAGCCGATGCCGCGCACCACATAATTCTGCTGGCCCTCGTTAATTACGTCGCCGCCGACGTTGATATTCGAGCGCTGCACGGTGGTGTAGAGGTCGAGCGGCGTGAGGCCGAAATCCTGAAGCTTGGTCGGGTCCACCGAGATTTCGTAGCTTTTCACCTCGCCGCCAAAGCTGTTCACGTCGGCCACCCCCGGCACGGCTTTCAGGTTGCGCTCGATAACCCAGTCCTGAATGGTTTTCAGCTCGCGGGTCGTTTTGTTCTTGGTAGTCAGCGTGTAGCGAAAGATTTCGCCGGTAGGGCCGTAGGGCGGCTGCACTTCGGGCAGGGCACCCTCGGGCAGGTCGGCCCCGGCGAGCAGGTTGTTCACCTGCACCCGCGCGAAGGCATCGTCCACGCCGTCATCGAAAATAATTTTTACCACCGACAACCCAAACAGCGTCGTCGAGCGGACACTGGTCTTCTTTTGCACCGGGTTAAGCGCGATTTCAATCGGGGCGGTTACGAATTTCTCAATCTCCTCGGCCGAGCGCCCCGACCACTGGGTAATTATCGTAATCTCGGTATTGGTCACGTCCGGAAACGCCTCGATGGGCGTATTCCGGTAACTCACCACGCCCGCGATAATCGAGGCCAGCGTGAGCAGAAATATAAAACCCGGATTCTTGAGCGAAAAGGCGATAATGCCCTGAATAAATTTATTCACTTCGTTTAATTAGAAGGTGATAATAACCCGCCCGTCATTGCTTCGCTGCGCTCGCAATGACGGGCTATACTTTAATCAGTCGTTCAGCTCGTCGTACACGAGCAGTTGGTTTTTGGAGATAATTACGTCGCCCGCTTTCACGCTGCCGCCAACGTAACTCACGTCGCCCACGGTTTTAGTTACCTGCACGGGGCGGGTTTCGACGCTGGTCCGGCTTTTATAGACGAGCACGAAATTGCGGTCCTTGTCGAAAATAACGGCATCGGCGGGCACCGTTAATTCTTTCTGATTTTCGGTGTTCAGGATGCGCACCTGGGCGTACATTTCGGGCTTGAGCAAGTAGCCGGCGTTGGCGAGGCGCACGCGCACTTGCAGGGCCTTGCTTTCGGGGTCGAGCACGTTGAAAACCTTGTCCACGACGCCGTGGAAGTGCTTGTCGGGGTACGAGAGGGTGGTGATGTCGGCCTGGTAGCCGAGCTTGACGCGGGCGATGTCGGCCTCGAACACGTTGGCCAGCACCCAGACCTGGTCGAGGTCGGCGATGGTGAAAAAGCTGTCCACGTTGGCCGTCGTGTACTGCGTGTTCTGGGTCACGTTTTTCTGGGTGATGAAGCCCGAAATCGGCGCTTTCAGCTCGTAGCGGCCATCGCGCGACACGCCGTAGATGCCAAGCTGCTTGACGGTTTTGCCCAGGTTGCCCTGCGCCTTGCGCAGCTCGTTGCGGGCCAGCACCACGTCGCGCTCGGCCGCCAGGCCGGCCTTGAATTGGTCGTCGGCCACGGCCAGATTCTTGCGCGCGATGTCGAGGTCGGTGCCGGCGCTGCTGTTTTGGTTCTGAATATCGGCGATTTCGCCCGAGCGAATAATAGCCAGCACCTGCCCTTTGGTTACGTGGTCGCCCAGCTCCACGTTGAGCTTTTCGACCACGCCGCCCACCAGCGGAAACACCTTGGTCGTTTTATCGCCATTAGTCATTATCTGCCCCGAAAACACCTGCTCGCTGCGCACCGGCTCCAGGCGCACAGTGTCGAAAGCCAGCTCTTTCAAGGTTTGGTCGGAGAGGCTAAACGCTTTGGCCTTAGTGGTTTCCTCGGTAGCCGCCGGCTTCGAGCAGGCAGCGCAGCAGGCGAGGGAAAGCAGCAAAAAATGTGCGGAACGGGTCATGAGTTTTGGTTGGTGGTTTTTTGTTTTTGGTTTTTTGTTTTATCAAGGCTTGTAATTCACAGCCAAAAAACAAAAAGCAACAAACAAAAAACAAATAATTATTCAGGCCGAAAAACGACGCGGCCGACAGCTAAATTAATGCTTTCAAACGCGCGCAGACGGTTGGCGCGCAGCGCGTTTATCTGCACCACGTTATTTTTGTACGCCTCGAAAAAATCGAGGTATTCAACGATGCCGATGACGCGCTTGGCGTAGCTTTTTTCGATGTTATCGATGAGCTTGGCAAACGGCGTCGTGTCGCGGCTGGTATGCTGGAACAGGTCGTCGGCGCGCTGGGCCACCTGGTACGCCTCGTGCACGTCGCGGCGCACCACGAGCTGCTGCTGACTCAGCAGCGCCTGGGCCTGCCCGATTTGGGCGCGCGCGGCGCGGATATTGCCCTGATTGCGGTTGAAAATCGGCACCGCAATACCCAGAGAAACGGACTGATAATCAGGATACGCTGAGCCGAGGCGGTCGTAGTTGTAGCCCACGGCCAGGTCAGGAGTGGCCACGGCGCGCTGCAGGCGCAGGTTGAGGTCGGTGCGGCGCACGTCGGCGCGGCGGGCCAGCAAGTCGGCGCGCCGCACGAGGGCCGAATCCACGAGCTGGGCTTCGGGAAAGGGCGACAGCGAAAGGTCGCGCACCCGGTCGGCGTTCACCACCGGCGCGTAGGCCGAGCGGGTCGAGTCGCGGAGCAAAATGTGCAGGTCGGCCTGGGCGTTGGCCTGGTCGGTTACCAGCCCGAGGCGCTCGCTTTCGAGCGAGAACAAAAACGCTTTCAGACGAATAACTTCCTTCAGGGCAATGTTGCCCTTTTCGTACTGGCCCTGGTAGATTCCCACCGTGCGGCTCAGCGACGGAATCTCAGCGTCGAAAATACGCAGCGTCTGCTGGCGGAAATAGATGTCGAAAAACGTGGTCCGCAGTTGGTAGCGCAGCGTCCGCACGAGGTCCTCCAAGTTGAATGCCTCCACCACGGCTGCCTGCTGGCTGGCTTGCCCGGCCGCCCGTCGCCGCCCGGCCAGCCCAAACAGCTGCTGCACCTGAAACGCAACCTGGCGCGGCACCCGCTGGCCATCCACCTCCTGCCGCTGCACGGCCTGGTTGAGCACGTTCTGGTCCACCGACAGAGTGGGGTTGTCAATCAGCCGGGCCTGCACGGCGAGCGCCTGGGCCGCGCTGATGTTGTAGCGCTGGGCCAGCAGCTGCAAGTTGTTGAGCACGAAGCGCTTTTCCGCCTCCGGCAAGCTCAGGCGGACCGTATCCACGGCAGGGGCAGCTGGGGCCGCCGGCTGAGCGCGAGCGGCGAGCGGCAGGGTCAGCAGCAGGGCCGCCGCGCGCAGCCACCGCCGAGTCTGCCTGGCCCCTAAACTTATAAATTCTGGTATGTTCACGTCAGGCTCAAACTAGCTTTTCACACAAAGCTAACTCCGACCTTGAGCACATCATTTCTCCGGCTTGGCTGTTCATTCCCGGCTCATTAGAGCCGGATTAGGCGCGCATTAGAAATAGATTAGAATTCGCGCGCAAGCTCCCGGCCAGGGCTGGGCGGGGGCGGGGGCGGGTCAGCAGTAGTGAGTTGGCGGGGCGGGAGAAGATGGCGAAGCGCGCATCTTTTTTACTGCCCGCTCCCTTTGGTTTAAGCGGGGCGTACCTAACGGCTCGCGGGTTGCCGGCTTTTCGCCGGCTGTCCGCTCTGGCGTTGTCAAGGATTTACCAAGACGTGAGACGTGAGACGTGAGACATGAGACCTGAGACATGAGACTGGTATTTTGGAGTCTCATGTCTCAGGTCTAACGTCTCATGTCTAAACTAAAACAACGACCAAGCGGACAGCCGGCGAAAAGCCGGCAGCCTGCCCCTACTTATGGCGCGCCCGCTCCTGCCGGCTCGAATACACCCACTCGAACGCCGTGGGCAAAATCAGCAGCGACAAGAGCGTGGCCGTTATCAGCCCGCCGATGACGACGATGGCCAGCGGCTTTTGCGTTTCGGAGCCAATGCCGTGGCTGAGCGCGGCGGGCAGCAAGCCGAGCGAGGCCATCAGGGCCGTCATCATCACCGGGCGCAAACGTGATTTCGCGCCTTCTTTGATGGCCTGCACCAGGGGCATGCCGTCGCGCATATTGTGGCGAAATTTATTGACCAGAATTACGCCGTCCTGGGTGGCCACGCCGAACAGGGCGATGAAGCCCACGCCGGCCGAGATGCTGAAATTGACGCCCGTGGCCAGCAGCGCCAGGATGCCACCGACCAGTGCGAACGGCACGTTGAGCAGCACGAGCACCGAATCCAGGGCGTTGCCGAAGCTCACGAACAGGATGAAGAAGATGGCCAGGATGCTGATGGGCACCACGATGCTGAGCTGACGCTGGGCGCGCTGCTGGTTCTCAAACTCGCCGGCCCACTGCACGGCGTAGCCTTTGGTGAGCGGCACGGCGGCTTTTACGCGCTGCTGGGCCTCGGCGATAGTCGAGCCGAGGTCGCGGCCGCGCACCGAAAACTTGACGGCGATGAAGCGGGCGTTGTCTTCGCGGTAGATGAAGGCGGGGCCGGCCACGTTC
>JANXNW010000235.1 GCA_025353905.1 Hymenobacter sp. | reverse complement strand
CCGGCTCAAGGACTACAAGGGTGCGACGGCCGCCGCCGCGCAGTCGAAGAAGCTGGCCCTGGCCGCCACCCCGGCCAATCAGGAATACGCGAAGATGGCCGACGAGCTGACCGCCGAAGCCAAAAAAGGCGGCAAATAGCCACCCGAAACGGCACCGCATGACAACGGACATCCCGCGGCTCGACACGGCCCGGCTGCGGCTGCGCGCCAACCAGGCCGCCGACTTAGCGCCTTTTCTGGCTATGTGGCAAGAGCCGGCTTTCTACGAGTTTCTGACCGGCGCGCCGCTGGGCGAGGAGGAGGTCTGGACCAAGCTGCTGCGCCACCTCGGGCAGTGGCCCATGCAGGGCTACGGTTACTGGGGCATCGAGGAAAAGGCCACGGGCGAGCTGGTAGGGGCCGTCGGGTTTGCCGACTGGCAGCGCACCATCGAGCCGTCGCTCAAGGGCTTTCCCGAAATGGGTTGGGTGCTGGCCCCGCGCTGCCACGGCCGGGGCTACGCGGCCGAAGCGGCGCAGGCAGCGCTGGCCTGGGCCGACGCGCAGCTGGCGCAGCGGCGCACCGTGTGCCTCATTGACGAGGCCAACGCGCCCTCGTTGCGCCTGGCAGCGAAGCTTGGCTTTCAGGAATTTAGCCGCACCATCTACAAAGGGCAGTCAGTGCGGCTGCTGGAACGACTCTGCCCCACCGCGTTAGCGGTTTAGACACGAAACGGGAGATTTTGGGAAGTGAGATATGAGACTTGCTGAACGGCAGTCTCATGTCTCACTTCCCAAAGTCCCATGTCTCTTTTCATTTCTACGGCAGCACCCGCAACACGAGCTGCGAGGCGTGGTCGGGGTTGTGGTAGAGCCGGTGGGTCTGGGCCTGAAAGTCGGTTTCGACGGCCTCGTAGATGTTGGGCACGTAGGTCTGCGGGTTGCGGTCCACGAGCGGAAACCAACTGCTTTGCACCTGCACCAGCAGGCGGTGGCCTTTTTTGAAGGTATGCATGATGTCCTGCACGGTGAAGGGCACGGCCGTCACGGCGTTGGCTACGAAGGGCTTGGGTTGGCTGAAGCTCTCGCGGAAGCGGCCGCGCATCACCTCCGAGCGCACCATTTGGTGGTAGCCGGCCAGGCGCACGCCGGGCGCGGTGCGCGGGTTGTCGGGCGTGTCGTCGGGGTACACGTCGATGATTTTCACCACCCAGTCGGCATCGGTGCCGGTGGTGGCCACTTGCAGCCGCGCCTCAATGGGGCCGGCCAGGGTCAGGTCCTCCGTCAGCACGTCGGTTTGGTAGGTGAGCACGTCAGGCCGGCGGCTGGCGAAGCGCTGGTCGTCGGTCATGTACTCGCGGGTCATGCCGGGGGCCGTGGCCTCGGTGTAGGGTACGGGGTGGGCCGGGTCGCTCACGAACTGGTCGAACTCGAAGTTGATGCCGGCCATGCGGCGCTCGTTCTCGCCCGTTGTGGGCGGGCTGAAGCTCAGGCCACCGGCTTGACGGAAATACAGCGTTTTCGCCTGGGCCTGCTTCGGCGGCCAGACCTCGAAGGCGCGCCAGCGGTTGGTGCCGCCCTCAAACACGGTGGCTTCGGGCAGGCCGGCGATGGCCGCGCTGGGCTGGGCATCTTTCAGATACGACTTGAAGAACGGGGCCTCGATATTTTGCTGGTACCAGAGCGAGGGCGAAGGGCCGTAAGCCACGTTGCCCACCATTTCGCCGGTGCCGCCGCTCCAGCCGCCGTGCACCCACGGCCCCCACACGAAGCGGTTGCTCAGGCCGGGGTTCTGCTTTTCGATGGCCGCGTAGGTGTGCAGCGTGCCAAAAAGGTCTTCCGCGTCGTTGAAACCGCCCACCGTGAGCACCGCCGCTTTCAAATCGTGCAGGTGCGGGCGCGGGTCGCGGGCCTGCCAGAAGGCATCGTAATTGGGGTGCTGCGTGAGGTCGGTCCAGTGCTTGTACTGCCCGTGAAAGTAGTTGGCATCCACGTTTTTGAGCGGTCCCAGCTTTTGGTAGAACGCGTAGCCGTCGGGCGTACCCATCTGGGGGCCGTCGGGATAATGGGCCAGCGGCTGGGGCCGGGGCTGGCCGAAGGTATTCCAGAAGCTCATCACGCCGGTCAGGAAAAATGCGCCGTTGTGGTGGTCGTCGTCCCAGAACCAATCCGTCACCGGCGCTTGCGGGCTGGCCGCTTTCAGGGCTGGGTGGCGGCTGAGCAAGCCCACCGTGGTGTAAAAGCCAGGATACGAAATGCCGAGCTGCCCCACCCGGCCGTTGTTTTTCGGCCCTTTTTTGAGCAAATATTCGATGGTGTCGAACGTATCGGTACTCTCGTCCACGTCAGTTTTGCTCGTGTGCCTGGCAGCCTGGGGCCGCACGTCCTCAAACGTGCCTTCCGACAAATAGCGCCCGCGCACATCTTGGACGACAAAAATGTAGCCCTCGCGCAGTAGAAATCCGTTCGGGTTCACCCGCCGCCGGTACTGCGTCGGCCCATACGGCCCCGCCGAATAGGGCGTGCGCACGAGCAGCAGCGGGTAGCGCACACGGTCGGCATCGCGCGGCGCGTAGATGACGGTGTGCAGCTTGGTGCCGTCGCGCATCGGAATCTGCACCTCCGACTTGGCGTAGTGCTCGCGGGTGTAGAGCGTGTCGGCGACGTAGCGCGCCCGAAACTGGGCCTCGCTCACGCGCTGGGTGTCGGGCGGCAGGGCCAGCGACTGGGCGCGGGCAGCGGGCGCGGGCAGGCCCAACGCGAGCAGGACGAGAGCAAAAACCAGGTTTTTCATGTGGGAAAGGGGGGAAGTTGGACAGCCTCTTCTGAGGCCAAAATAGCGCTCGGCCGCGCTTACTGCCGCCGGGCAGCCCGATTACCACCCACCGGCTGCCAACGTTACGCCCCTACCCCAAAGCCTCATTCAGCGCCACCACCGCCGCGCCAAACTCGGCCCGCCCCACCACGAACTGCAGATTGACTTTGCGCAACGCGAAGCCGCCGCTCTCAATGCTGATACCGGCCCCGGCGAGCGCGCCGGCCGCGCGCGCTAGCAGGCCGCGCTGGTCCATGTTCGAGCCGATGAGACAGACCAGCGCGGCCGGCTCGACCGTGATGCGCTCGTAGCGCGCTTCGAGCGTGGGCACGAGCGCGGGCCGCAGGTCGCGTTCCCAGATGACGAGCGAAATGCTGTTGGCGCTCGTCGCCTTGAAAATATAGCTGATGTTCAGCTCCAGAAACACCTGCATCAGGTGCAGGTCGAAGCCAGCCGTGCCCACCATGAGCGGGTCGAACACGTCGATTATCACCACCTTATCCGTGCCGGTAATGATTTCCACGTGCTGGCGCGCGGCCACGTAGTCGCGGGTGATGAGCGTGCCGGGGTGGGCCGGCTCGAACGTGTTTTTGATGCGCAGGTTGATGCCGTTCACCTCCAGCGGCTTCGACGCTTTGGGGTGAATGGCCTCCATGCCCACGTCGGCGAGCTGGTCGGCCACGTCGTAGTTAGTGGCCCCCACCGGGTGGCAGCGGGCCACGCCCACCAGCGCCGGGTCGGCCGAGCAGAGGTGGTATTCCTTGTGAATAATGGCCTCCTGGGGACGCACCGCGACGGCAATCTTACTGAACGTAACCTCCGAATATCCGCGGTCAAACTCGCGCATGATGCCCTCCGTGCCTTTGGCGTAGCCCGTCGCCACGCACACGGTCTGGCTGAAATCCACCCCCGCGAACGCCTGCCGGATGCGCTCGTCGATGGTGAGCGCCCGCGCGTCATCGAAGCCGCTCAAGTCAATGAGCGTCGCGTGCACGCCCCGGCTTTGCAGGATATTGACCGAATTAAACGCCGAGTGCGCCTCGCCGAGGCTGGCCAGAATCTCACGCGCCGCCTGTAGCACCGCCCGCGCCTCGACGTAGCCCGAAGCCAGCACGTTCACCAAGCTTTCCAGATACACCCGCGCCCGCTCCACGCGCCCGGCGATGAAGTCGTCGGCCACGGCCAGGTCGAGGCCCAGCGGGACGTATCGTCTATTTAATTCCTGCAGCTTAGCCAGCACCTCGGCCAGGGCGGGCGCGAAATCCTGCCCTTGCGTGATGTGGTGGTACACGCCCGGCGCGCCGGTGCGCTTGTCTTCGAGCAGCCAGTTGGTCACGCCCGCGTAGGCCGACACGACATAGACGCGGTTGTACACGGCCGGGCCGTGGAAGACGATATTACGCAGCACCTCGCCGAAAGCCAGCATCGAGGTACCGCCGATTTTTTCAACGGTCAGCATAAGTCGGGCGCGA
>JANXNW010000179.1 GCA_025353905.1 Hymenobacter sp. | reverse complement strand
CCGCTGCGGATGTTTTAGGTGAGCATCATCAGCGTCAGCTACTCGTATTAGCGGGTTTTTACCTGGGCAGCTGAGCCGCCCGTTGCGCCTAGACGTGGCGGGACGGTTTTTTGTCAGGCCAGGCAACGGTACTTGCTCAGTTTGGTCCTCAGAAAGCCACTTAGTCAAAACCCCGCCCACGCCCGCACTTCTTTCGCCGACAGGACGCCCACTTCGGCCGCGCTCACCAGCCAGAGCTGCCGGCGCTGATTATCGAACCAGAGCAGCCGGGGCGGGGCCGTCGCGCCGGGCGGCGGGGGCAGCGGCCGCAGCAGGCGTTGAGGTTGCACCCGGTCGGTGCTGGCTTCGGGGGCAGGCAAAGGTGCGCCGGCTTTAGTGGCCGGCGTAACGGGCAGCAGCAGCAACCCTTGCGCAGTGGCGAAAAGACGACCCGCGCCCGGCACGAAGGCCACGCTCAACAGCTCGTTGCCGGGCTGGCCCAGGAACTTGGCGGTGGGCAACTCGGCTTCGGTCGCGCCGCGCTGGCCGGTGGCCTCAAACACGCAGATGGCGTCGGACATGACCGCCCAGACGTTGCCGGCATTGTCGGGCAGGAGCTTTTCGATGAGGTTATCGGGGATTTCCTGGTTGGCCACGCCTTCTTCGTTGTAGCGGGTCCACTCGGCGCGCGGGGTGCGTTTGCGGCTCAGGCCGATGTTGGTGCCAATCCAGATGGAGCTGTCGGCCGTGGCCAGGCCGGCGCTGATGGCGGGCGTACTCAGCTCGCGCATTAGCTGACCCCGGACCTCGTGAAACACGCCGGCCCCGAACACGCCCACCCAAAGCGCGCCGCCCAGGTCACGGAACACGGCCCGGATGTCGGCCGTGGCAGCGGGTACTTCGGGCAACGGTCGCGGGCGGGCCAGCTGACGGCGCACGTCGAGCTTAAGCAGCCCTTGCCGGGTACCCAACCAGAGGCCGGTGTCGGCCAGGGCGGCGCACTGAATGGGGGCGACGCTTTCGTAAATGGCCACGAAGCGCGAGCCGTCGAGCCGTAGCACGGCCCGCTGTGTAACGAGGTAGGTAGCCGGCCCGGTCCGCAGCAGGGCCACGGGCGGCGCGCCGCCGGGCGGCAATAGGTAGCGCGGCCGCGGGCTGGCCGGGGCCGCTTGAGCCAGGTGATGCCCACCGGGCAGTAGCAGCAGTAGCAGCATCAGTCGCCGCCGCCATGATGGCCCCAACGATGGCCCTAGCAACGGCTCCAAAGACAGCCTTGACGACGGCCCCAATAATGGCCACCAGGACCACAACCTGGCCGGTGTCTGGCTGAGCAAGTAAGAGAAAACGCGCAAAAACATGAAGCAAAAACGGCCGGAAAAACCGCCGCGTCAAAGGTAGCGGCTGCTCCCGGCGGGGCTGATTATCGGTGAGTTATCAGCCTGCCGCGCCCTGGCCAAAGCGGTAATGCAGCCGTAACGCGGTCGTAACGCCCGCTACACGGGGCAGGCTGAATTTTGCATAGCCTTCCACAAGTCGTTCTCCTTTCCTCCAACACTTTTCCCTTAGCTCATGAATGCTAACCTGCTACTCGCCGGGGCTTTGCTCGCCGCTACGCTGGCCCCGCACCGGGGCCTGGCCCAGGCCGCGCCCACCAACAACAACGTGATTCTCTACATCGGCGACGGCTTCGGGCTGGCCCCGAAAACAGCCGCCCGCATGGCCCTCGGCCAGGGCCGCGACGGCAAGCGCTTCACCACCGACCCCGGCTTTCAGATTCTGAGCCTGGACAAGATGAAGTACAACGCGACCGTCACCACGCACTCGCTCAACTCGTGGATTACCGACTCGGCCCCCGGCGCGTCGGTCTATGCCTGCGGCAAGAAGGGCAAACAGGACAACGAGGTGCTCTCGCTCGACCCGACGTCGGGCCTGCCCATCGAAACTATTCTCGAAGCGGCCAAAAAGCAGGGCTACGCGGTGGGCATCGTCAGCACGGCCCGCATCACCCACGCCACGCCGGCCGCGTTTGCCTCGCACATCTGGTTTCGGGATTTGGAAGACTACATCGCCGCCCAGTACGTGGCCTCGACCCAGGCTCAGTACGAGGCTATTTTTAATGCCAGCCCGACGGCCTCGTTTCAGTACCAAGCCAACCGCGACTGGGTGCTGCCCGCCCCGAAAGTGGGCGTGGAGGTGGACGTGATGCTGGGTGGCGGCTCGCGCCACTTCCTGCCCAACGTGGCCAGCCCCAACGAGGCCATCGTGGACCGCAACGGGGCCGCCATCCTCACGCCGGCCGGCACGCCCGCCACATTGGGTCGGGGCCGCCGCGCCGACGGCGTGGACGTGGTGAAATACGCCGTGGACCAGCGTAACTTTAAGTACGTGAACAGCCGCGACGCGCTGTTGGGCCTCGATATCAGTCAGTTCAGCGGCCCCACCGGTAAGAAGCTGCTGGGCTTGTTCAACGCCTCGCACGTCAATTTCGAGCAGGACCGCCAGACCAGCGCGCCCTACGAGCCGTCGTTGGCCGATATGACGCGCATTGCCATTCAGGTGCTGCAAGCCAAGAGCAAGGGCAAGGGCTTTTTCCTGATGGTCGAGTCCGGCCGCATCGACCACCTGGAGCACGCCAACGCGGGCGGCATCTCGGTGGTGGCCGGGGCCGCGGGCAACGTCTATACCGTCGATGCCGACAAGCCTGCCTATGCCGGCGGCGGCGAAGCCAACTACGTGGCCACGCCCGCCTCGCCGCGCACGACCGACGTGTACGCGTCGGATTACATGATTAAGGAAGTCATAGCCTTCGACTACGCCGTGGCCGAGGGCCGGGCGCTGATGGCGGCTCCGGCCAATGGTAAGACGCTGCTCTTCAGCACTTCCGACCACGAGTGCGGCGGCTTTGCCGTAACGGGCCTGCACGACGAGGCCGATGCCCAGCAGAACGGCACCAAAATCCGCACCTATTCGGGTCAGATTAAGAAGGCCAACGTGGCCGAAGCCGGCTTTGCCACGCCCACTGGCCTCGTGCGCGGCGACGGCGGCCCCGGCGGCTGGTACCCGGATTACGTGCTGACGAGCTTTCAGGGCAAGGACTACCCGCAGCCGGCCTCGGCCACGGCCCGGCGCATCGTGGTAGCCTACGGCTCGAACCCCCTCACCAACGGCAACGGCACCCGCGCCAGCACCGGCGTGGGCTCGAACCAGGGCGCGACGCCCGGCAACCACACCCCGCAGGACATTTGGGTGGGGGCCGAGGACAACACCAACACCCACGCCGTGCAGCTCATCGGCCGCGGCCTGCTCGACAACACCGCCCTCACGCCCATTATGGCCGATTTCATGGGCCTCACCGTGTACGGCAGCACCCTGGGCATCCGCGCTAGCGGCCCAAATACGAACCCCAGCGCCGACCAGCTTCAACTCAGCCCGGTGCCGTTCGGCGACAAGTTCAGCGTGTCCTTCACCGCCCCCACCGCCGGGTCCGTGTCGCTGGTTTTGTTCAACGAAGTCGGCCAACGGGTGCTCACCGTGCTCACCGACAAGAGCTACAGCGCCGGCGCGCACGTTGTGGCCGTGGACGGCAGCCAGCTCCGCGCCGGCCTCTACGTGGCCACCGTGACGCTCAACGGCCAGGTGCTGACTAAGAAAACGGTTAAGTTGTGATTGTGAGACATGAGATTATGAGAAGTGGGACATGAGACGTGAAACGGGGAGGCTCCGCTTCAAACGTCTCACTTCTCACTTCTCACAATCCCACTTCTCACAATCTCATGTCTCACAATCCCACTTCTCACAACTCACAGCTTATTAGTCACCTGCTCGCTAATCTGGCGGGCGGTGCGCAGGGCTTGAAACTCGGCCTGCTCGGAGCGGATGGTGAGCTTGTCGTCGAAGGCGATGGTTTCGCGCAGGGTCTCGTAGCGGGTGTTGAGGGCGCGGAGCACGGCGGCGGCTTTGGTCCAGTCGGCGGGTTTCCAGGTGCGGCGCTCGGTGCGCACTTTCATCATGAAGCGCCCGTAGGTATCAAGCAGGGCCGGGGCGCTGAGCTTGGCGAGCGCGAAGCCCGGCACGGCCAGGTAGGCGGCCACCTGCGCGTCGGTGGCGCTGGTTTCGGTCAGGTCCGGGTTGGGTCCCACGATGGTCGGTTGGCTGGGCGTGACGGTGCCGGCCGGCACAGTGTAGGTGCGCGTAGTGCGCCGCACGACCTTACCGGTGGCCGGGTCCAGCTCCTCGGTCGTTTCGCTGACTTGCTGGGGGGTGGAAGTTTGGGTGGAAGTTTGGGTGGAGGTTTGGGCGTGGACGGCCAGGGGCAGGGCCAGCAGGCCGGCCAGGAGTAAGGTCTTCATAGAGGGCAAATTAAAGTCAAAAAATTGAGCACAAAGCTTTGTCACCTAACGCCGTTCGGCTAATCGGCCAGCGCCTCGCTCAATGCCCGCGCCACGCGGCGCAAGTCGTCGTCCGTCATCGCCGTGCCGCTGGGCAGGCACAAACCGCGCCGAAACAAGTCCTCGCAAACGGTCCCGCCGTACATGGGTGCATCCCGGAAAAGCGGCTGCAGGTGCAACGGCTTCCAGAGCGGGCGGCTCTCGATATTGTGCGTTTCGAGGTGATGGCGCAGGGTTTCGGGGGTGACGCTGGTGACTTCCGAGTCGAGCAGCAGGGTCGAGAGCCAGCGGTTGGAGCGGGTGCCGGGCGGCTCGGGCGGGGTGGGAGCGAGGATGAGGGCGGGCAGCAGGTCGGCGAGGTGCTGCTGGTACCAGGCGAAAATTTCGCGGCGGCGCTTCACGCGCTCGGCCAGCAGGCCGAGTTGGCCGCGGCCGATGCCGGCGAGCACGTTGCTGAGGCGGTAATTGAAGCCAATTTCGGAGTGCTGGTAGTGCGCGGCGGGGTCTTTGGCCTGGGTGGCGAGGTGCAGCGCCCGCTCGGCCAGGGCGCGCTCGTGCGTCACGAGCGCGCCGCCGCCGCCGGTAGTCAGAATCTTGTTGCCGTTGAACGAGAACACGCCCACCCGCCCAAAGCCGCCCAGCGGCTGAAACTCCCACTCCGAGCCGAGCGCCTCGGCCGCGTCTTCCAGCACCGGAATGTCGAACTCGGCGGCCAGGGCCAGAATTTCTGTCAGTCGGGCCGGCATTCCGTACAAATGCACCAGCATCAGCGCCTTCGGCTTTTTGCCCAGCCGGAGGCGGTCCTCGATGGCCTCACGCAGACGCGTGGGGCACATATTCCAGGTCGCGGGCTCGCTGTCCACGAAGACCGGCGTGGCCCCGCAATACGTGATGGCGTTGGCCGAAGCCACGAACGTGAACGACGGACACAGCACCTCATCGCCCGCGCCCACGCCCAGCAGCAGCAGCCCCAGGTGTAGCGCCGCCGTGCCCGACGACAAGGCCACCGCGTAGGGTACGCCCACGGCCGCGCCCAGCTCGGCCTCAAAGCCCGCCAGGTTCGGCCCCGCCGGAGCCACCCAGTTGTCCTCCAGCGCCTTGAGCACGTAGTTCAGCTCGTGGCGGCCCAGGTGCGGCGGCGAAAGGTAGAGGCGGTCCATTTTAGTCAATTATCAATGAGCAATTATCAATGAGCAATTATCATCAATGAGCAAGTCTGCTCATTGAGTAATCGTAGAACGGCTCTAACGGGAATTGCTCATTGTTCATTGATAATTGCTCATTGACTTAACCCTACCGCGAAGCGCAGTTGCGCTTGGGTCTGGGCGTACTTGGCTTGCAGCTCGGCCAGTTTCTGGCGGGCGCTGAGCAGGCTGCTCTCGCGCGAGTTGATGAAGAAAACGGTGCTCTCGCCGTTGTCGAAGCGGATTTGCTCACCGTTACGCAGAATCTCGTAGTTGCGGGTGGCCTGCTGCTGAATGCGGAGCTGTTCCAGCAGGGCCTGCCAGTCGTTGGCGGCGCTTTGCAGGGCGTTGCCCACCTGGCGCTGGTCGTTTTCGAGCTCAAAATCCGCGTCGCGGATTTTGAGCTGGTTGAGCTGGCGCTTGGCCCGCTCGGCGCGCAGCAGCAGCGGGTACGCGAAGCTCACGCCCAGCTTGTAGTTATTGGCCGAATACCCACCTACAAACGGCTGCGGGCTGCCTTCGAAGGCGAAGGGCTGGCCGGGCAGCAGCAGGTTATAATCGACCGAGAGCTTGGGCAGCAGCTTGTTGGTGAGCAGGCGGTTTTCCAGGCCCAGCTGCACCTGCTTGGCGCGGGTCTTGAGCAGGTCGGGGTTATTTTTCTGAGCGAGTTGGGCGAGCTGCTGCAGCGAATCGGCGGGCAGCGGCCGCCACGCGGCGGCAGGCGGCAGCAGCTGGGGCCGGGCGGTGGGCGGCAGCTCGCGCGGCCGCAGCTGCTCGTCCCAGAGGTAGGTGCCCGCCACGAGGCCCGCGTTTTGCCACTGTGCCCGGCCGGCCACGCGCTGGGCCTGGCGGTTCTGCAGCTCGGTCAGGGCTTCTACCGAGTCGATGGGGGCGAGGTCGCCGGCCAGCACCCGCTGCCGGGTGGCGGCGAAGCGGGTGGCGGCCACCAGCTCGTTGCTCGTGAGCAGGCGCAGGCGCTGGGCGGCCAGCGCCCACTCCCAGTAGTCTTTGCTGGCACTGAGCAGCAGCTTGTTGCGGGCGGCGCGGCGCTCGGCTTCGGCCAAGCCGGCCAGGGCCTGGGCCACGCGCACGGCCGTGCGGCGCTCGTCCATGAGCAGGCCCTGCCCCAGCGGCACACTCAGACCCACGTAGCTCAGGCCGGCGTTACCAGTGAAATCCTCGGGGTTCACGAAAGCGCCCACGCTGCGGTCCCAGCCCGCTTTCACGTCCACCCCAAACCAGGTCGGGATGCGCAGGGCCGTTTCCACGTCGTGGTAATAATCTTTGCCTTTGAGCTGCTTGCCGTAGTATTTGCCGACCAGGTTGGGGTCAAAAGCCCCGCGCGCCTGCTGAATTTCCAACTGCGCGCGCTGCGGGTTCAGCCCCGCCTGCCGCGCCACGGGGTGAAACTGACTCACCAAAGCCAGAAACTCAGCAAACGGCACGTCGAGCGAGTCCAGGGCCGGGCCGGAAGCGGGCCGCAGCGCGCCCGGCTCGATGGGGTTGAACGTGGATTGCCCTGGCTGACTGCCGCCCGGCAGCGTTTGCCGGGGCAGTATCGGCACGGGCCGGCTGGGGTCGGGGCCGTCGGCGCGGGGCGCGTCCTGGCTGGGGGCCGCGCCGCCCTGGCCGGTGCTGCCCGGCGCGAAAGTGCCGCGTGGCCGAGGGCCAGGGTCGAGATAGGGCGGCGGCGTGGTGGTGGCCGGCGCCACGGCCGCTTTGGGCAGGGTTGGGGTGGTATTGGTGGGCTTTTGTTGGGCGAGGGCGAGGGTAGGGAGCAGGAGGAGAAGTGTCAGCAACGCGCTCGCCGCCCGGCTCACCTCGCCCCCTAACCCCCTCTCCCGTGGAGAGGGGGGACTAGTCTTAGTTCTAGCTTTTAGCGCTGCGTTCGAACTAGAGCTAGTTCCCCCCTCTCTTTTGGAGAGGGGGGCTAGGGGGGTGAGGTGCCCTTGCCCGGCCGCGTTATTCCGTCTCATCCCCATACCCCGCAGCCTTTGCCTTCTTATCTCCTTTGCCCTTGTCCGCCTTACCGCCCTTATCGTCACCGGCCGGATACGCCGGGGCGGCCCCCACGTAGTTGGGCGGAAAGCCGTTTATCTGCCGCCACAGCTCGTACCAGACGGGCACGTCGTCGAGCAACGCCCAGCCATACACGCCCGACCCGACCCGCAGCGGGGCCGGCCATATTTCGGTGCCCGGCTCTTGGGTGACCAGAATGCGGTACTGCCCGTTCGAATCAATGTTGTCAATCACCTGCACGATGCCGCCGAACGTGCCGAACGAGCTGCCCGGCCAGCCCGTGAAGACGAGCGCTGGCCAGCCGTCGAACTGCAGCCGCACCCGCCGGCCCACGCGCAGCAGCGGCACGTCCATCGGCCGCACGTACAGCTCGGCGGCCAGGCGCGGGTTGGCGGGCATCATGGTGATGAGGTCTTCGCCCTCCTTCACGATTTCGCCCTCGCCCTGCTTGAGCGCCCGCACCACGTAGCCCGTCTGGGGCGCGGTGATGAAGTAAAAGCCCGACCGGATGCTCAGGTTGGCCAGCTCGTTTTTCATCTTCGCGATTTGTCCCTCGGTATCAAACTGATAGCCGGTAGCCGAGCGGCGGTCGCTCTCGCTCTTGGCCAGCTTGTCGGCGTACTCAGCCGCGAGCGAGGCCAATTCCAGGTTCGAGTTGGTCAGCTCCTGTTGCGACACGCCGAGCTTGTTCTGCACGGCGTTGAGCTTGGCCGTGCTTTCCTGAAATTTCAGGCGGCGCTGCTCCAGCTCGGTCAGGCTTTTGAGGCCCTGCTTATAAAGGTATTCCTGGCGTTCCTGCTGGCGCTGGGCAATGGTAAAGTCGGCCTGGGCCGCCACGAGGTCGGCTTGGTCGGAGCGGATTTTGAGCGTCGATTGGGTGACTTTGTTGCGGGCTTTGGCCAGGCTCGCTTCGAGGCCGCCGCGCAGGGCGGTTTGCTGGTTGCCGAGGGCCACGGTCTTCGCGGTATTCTCGCGCAGGCCGTTGATTTTGGCTTCGAGCTGCTCGCGGGTGCGCTGGATGAGCTTGGGGTCGAAGTATTTATCTTTTATTTCGATAATCTCGGCCAGCGTGTCGCCCTTCTGCACGAGCTGGCCTTCCTGCACCCGCCAGCGCTTGATGCGCCCACCAATAGTGCTCGGCACGGTCTGGGGCCGGTCCTGGGGCCGGAGCGTGGTGAGCTGCCCGTTCGAGCGGATGTTCTGCGTCCAGGGCAGAAAGCCGGTCAGCAACACGAGCAGGCCCAGCCCGCCGGCCCAGCGCGCCATCATACGGCCCGTCTCGGGCGTACGCACCCGCTCGAAAGCCGTGAAAAGGCCCAGCTCCGGGTTGGTTTCGGGGGATGGATGTTCGGCGAAAGGCATAGGGCTTATTTTATTGAGACATGAGACTGTGAGACATGAGACTGTGAGACATGAGAATAGAAAACGAGGGACTTTCAAGTAAGCTTTTTAGTCTCAAAGTCTCATGTCTCACAGTCTCATGTCTCATCTTCACGCCATGAGCAGCGCTCGCAACGCCGGCGTGTCGCGCACTATCGCCCAGGGACCTTCGGCCACAACTTTTCCCTCGTCCAGGACGGCCACGCGGGGCAGCTGAGTCAGCAGCTCGGGTTGGGTCGTGCCCAGAATCAGCGTCCAGGGCAAGCCGGGGGCCAGCAGCGCCCGCAGCACCCGCACCCGCTCGGCCAGGGCGGCGGCGGGCAGCAGGTGGTCGAGCAGCAGCAGGCGCGGGCGGGCTACCAGGGCGCGGGCCAGCAGCAGCTTCTGGGTGGTGCCCGCCCCGAGCGGGTGGCCCGGCCCGACGACCGAATTCAGCCCATCGGGCCGGGCGTACAGCTCATCGCGCAGCCCGACCAGCTCCACGGCCCAGGCCGCATCGGCGGTCGTGAGCTGGGACTGGCCCAGGGTAATGTTTTCCAGCACGGTGCCCGAAAACAGGTGTTGGTGCGACAAGTTATCGCCCACGGCCCCGGCCAGCGCGGCGGGGCTGAGGTCGGCCAGCGCCAGCCCGCCGTAGGCAATCTGCCCGGTGTAGCCGTCGAGCAGGCCGGCCAGCAGGCGCAGCAGCGTGGTTTTGCCGGCTCCGTCGGCCCCGGCCAGGGCCAGGTGGTCGCCAGGGGTCAGCGTCAGGTTGATGCCGTCGAGCACCGGGCGGGGGCCGCCGGGGTAGCTGTAGGCCAGCTCGCGCAAGTCCACGGCCAGGCCGGGCATGGCCCCCGCCGCCGGCAGCGGCACCGGGGCCGTGCCGGTGGCCGGAGCCACCTGCTCCAGGTCGAGTACATGCCCGATTTTGTCGAGCGAAGTCAGCGCGTCGTACACCACGTCGAGCTTGAGGATGAGCTTTTCCACGGCCCCGATGGTGAGGATAATCACGATTTCGGCCGCCACGAACTGCCCGATATTTATCTGCTTGCTCACCAGCAGCCAGCAGCCGATGCTCAGTAGCGAGGCCGTTACCAGCGTCTTAAACATGACAAAGCCCCACGACTGGGTGAGCAGCACCCGGAAGTGCGAGGCGCGGGCGGCGAGGTAGCCGTTGAGCAGCTCGTCGGTGCGGCCCAGGGCCAGCCCCTGCCGGGCCGGCAGCCGAAACGAGCCCACCGTGCGGGCCACGTCTTCGAGCCAGGCCACGATGCGGTACTTGTACTTGCTTTCGACAATGCTCGTGCGCATGCCTTTCGGCCCCGTCACGGCAATGAGCGCATAAAGCATCAGCACCAGCACCAGCCCGAAGGCGATGAAAATGGGGTGGTAAAACGAGAGCAGCACCAACCCGAACAGAATTTGCAGGCCGGCGGCCGAAAACTCGACCAGCACCGTGGCCAGGCCCTTTTGCAGGGTCGGCACGTCGAGCAGGCGGTTCATCAGCTCGGGCAGGTACTCGCCATCGAGGGCCTCGTCGCGCACCCTGGGCAGGCGCACGGCAAAATCGAGCGCCACCCGCGCCATGAGCCGCTGCTGCATGTACTCAACCAGATAGACCTGCATAATCTGCAAGCCGCCCACCAGCAGCGTCCCCATCACGATGAGCAGAATCAGCACCACGAGCGAGGTGCTGATGGCCCCGCTGCTCACGAAGCCAATCACCGACTGCACGCCCAGCGGCAGGCTCAGGCTGATAACGCCGGCCAGGGCGGCATATACGTAGAGGTAAGTAATGTCGCGGCGCTCGGAAGCCAGCAGCCGAAACAGCCGCTGGACGGGCGAAAGCGAAGAAGAGTCAGACATTATGAGCGATTGATGAATCAGCGGCTTAAACCGCGCCTGGTGCCTAGAAGTTGCCCTTTTGGTTGTTTTTTGCTTGTTGTTTGTTGTTAGTCGTTGTCTTCAACAGCTATCTACTTCGAACAAAAAGCGACAAGCAACGAGCAATAAACCGACTCAGGCCAGCGCGGCCAGGGCCAAGTGTTCGAGAAAAGCCAGCTCGTGGCCGCCCTCGTCGGTGAGCGAGGGCAGGTGCTGGGCGAAGAAAAACTGCTTGCGCGCCGCTTCCAGCAGGGTGCTGGCCAGCGCGTGGGGGTGAGCGTAGGTGGGGTTGATGGCTTGCAGCACTTGCGTGAGGTCGGCAGCCAGGCGCTTGTATTCCTGAAACAGCCCGGCCTGGTTGTCGGCATCCACGCCTTTGGTCAGGTAGGCTTTGCTGGCCTCGGCCACCACCACGCGGTAGAGGGCCGCTTCGTCGAGGTCGGGCGTGGCGGGGTCGTCGCGGGAGGCTTCCACTACCGTAGTCAGGGCCAGGCGCAGGCGCTGGCGCGGGTCGGCCACGTTGTGCAGCGCGTACTGCACCCGAAACCGCAGCCAGGCCCAGTACCAGCTCACGAGGTAACTCAGCAGCCGGTGCTTGTTTTCGAAGTAACGATAGAGCGAAGCCTCGGTCGAGCCCATCGCTTGCGCCAGCTTCTTAAACGTAAAGCTCTCGAAGCCAATCTCGTCAAAAAGCTGGACGCTGGCCGCCAGCAAGCGTCGGCCCAGGTCGGTGCCCTGCGGGTCGCGCAGATACAGGCGCTCGTTGAGGTCAGGACGCAGCGTGGGAAGCATTTTTAATGATTAATTTCTTAATGATTACGGGACTTACGCAAAGCGTCCGTCATCGCGAGCGCAGCGCAGCAATGACGGACACTTTGCGTAAGTCCCATCCTTAAAACCTATTCGCCCTGACCCAGCGAAAACCCGCGCTGGCCATCGAACAGGTACAGATTCTCGGTTTTGATTACCTGCAAGCTGGCCGCCGTCAGGCGGCTCTGCAGCGCCAGCACGGCCGTGAAATCGACCGGCTCGTAGTGGTCGGCGGCCGTGGCGGCGGCCACGAAGCGGCAGCGCCAGTGGTCGGTGCAGGTAGTTTCAGCGTGGCCGTCCGGGTACACTTTCACGCCCCGGTTGGTGATGAGCTTGAGGCGGAGCACGTCGCCGACTTGTGCCACGAGCTGCTCGCCGAGCGCATCGGGCAGGCCGGAATTCCAGCGTAGGAAAACGTCGGTGCCCACGAGCGTCTGCTCCACGGCGGCCGGCGCGGCCACCGGTGCGGGGGCAGCGGTAGCCGGCGTGGCGTGGATTTCGCGCACGGGGGCCGCCAGCACACTGGGCTGCTGCCCGAGCCGGGCAATGACGGCATCGGCGAAAGCGCGGGTACCCACTTTCTCGACGCTGCGGCCGGCCGTGTATATGTCGGCCGTGTGCAGGCCGTCTTCGAGGGTGCGCAGCCAGGCGGCTTCGAGGCGGTCGGCGACGGCCGTCTGGCCCAGGTGGCGCAGCAGCATGCCGGCCGCTTGCAGCAGCCCGCTGGGGTTGGCGATGTCGCGGCCCGCGATGTCGGGGGCCGAGCCGTGGATGGCCTCGAACAAAGCCCCGCCCTGCCCGATGTTGGCCGAGCCGGCCAGGCCCACCGAGCCGGCAATCTGGGCCACGATGTCGGAAATAATGTCCCCATACAGGTTCAGGGTCAGCACCACGTCGTAGCGCTCGGGCGTGTCGGCGAGGCGCGCCGCGCCGATGTCGATAATCTGGTGCTCCTGCACGATGTCGGGGTACTCGCGCCCCACTTCCTCGAACACCTTGTGAAACAGCCCGTCGGTGAGCTTCATGATGTTGTCTTTCGTCATGCACGTAATGCGCCGCCGCCCGTGCCGCCGGGCATACTCGAAGGCGTAGCGCACGATGCGCTCGCAGCCCGAGCGGGTAATGATTTTGAGGCACTGCACCACGTCGGGCGTCTGCTGGTGCTCGATGCCGGCGTAGAGGTCCTCCTCATTTTCGCGCACTATCACCACGTCGAGCACCGGGTGCTTGGTAGCCACGGCGGGCGCGAGCGAGCGCACGGGCCGCACGTTGGCGTACAGGCCCAGCGTTTTGCGCAGCGTCACGTTCAGGCTTTTGTAACCCCCGCCGAGCGGCGTCGTGATGGGTGCTTTGAGCAGTACGCCCGTGCGGCGCAGGCTGTCCCAGGCATCGGGGCCGATGCCCGACGAGTGCCCGGCCAGGTACTGCGCCTCGCCCACGGCGATGAATTCGGGGGCGAGCGTCGCGCCGGCCGCCGCCAGCATCCGCAGCGTCTGGGCCATGATTTCGGGGCCGATGCCGTCGCCCATTGCCACCGTGACGGGCGTTGGGATTGGTCCACCAGGCGCGGCGGGCTGAAACAGGGCGGCTAAGTCGGCGGGCGATGTGGATTGCGAAATGGGAGCGGAGGCAACAGCTGGCTGCATGGGCAGGGAAAGAAAAGGAGGATGAGCTAAGTCGCCGCAAAAGTAGGCAGCCCGGCCTGACTTAAAAGCAATACTATCGAAAATAAAAGCAATTAACCTCAGCGCGCTGGAATGACATCCTTTAAAAAAAACCTCCCGGTATCAGCGCCACGCTGGGCCTGACGTTGCGGCTGGCCACGTTTCAGCGCCGGCAGGTGGTGCGCAACCCGCGGTACTCACCCGTCACGTTCTGACTTCAGGGGCCGGGCCGGTACGCCTACCACGGTAGCCCCGGCGGGCACGTCGCGCACGGCCACCGCGCCCGCGCCGAGCGTGGCCCAATCGCCCACCCGGATGCCGGGCAGCACCACCGCCCCCGCGCCCAGGTACGCGCCCGTGCCGAGCTGAGTGGCTCCGCTCACGTTGGCCTGCGGCATGAGCGAGCAAAAATCGGCCAGCACCGCGTCGTGGCCCACGGTGCAGCCCAGGTTGAGCAGCACGAAGCGGCCCAGGCGAATGTCGCAGGTCAGCAAACACCCGCGTTGAATGATACAGCCCTCGTCAGCAATAATCCGTTGATATTCAGCAAGCTGAACGTCGGGGTGAATCAGAGTTGGGAACGAGAGCCGGCGCGAATTCAGCCGGCTCACTACGTCGGCCCGGCTGGGGCTGCTGCCCACGGCCACGGCTACGGCCAGTGGCTCGGGCGTGGCGGCGAGGGCGGCCGCGTCGCCGAGGTAGGGCAGGCCCGCCACGGTGAGTGCGGCGGGCGGCTGGTCGTCGTAGAAGCCGCGCAAGTCCCAATTAGCGCCGGCCGCGTTGAGCTGCCGGATAAGCACGGCAACTTCGCGGCCCAGGCCGCCGGCCCCGAAAATGACGAGCGGGCGCAGCGGTGAGCTGGTGAGCTGGTGAGGCGGTGAGTTTTTCTCGTCCGTCATAGAGAGCTTAGCGAGGCAATGTGTCCTGCATGCTCGCAGTACTTACACCAGCACACGTTGCGGCCGTAAAGGAAAGGTTATTCCGCTTTACTTGCCATGACGGACGAGCACAACTCACCACCTCACCGTCAGGCGGCCAGCAGCGTTTCCCCATGCTGACTCGTGTCCAACCCACGGGTTTCGTTTTCGGCATTGACGCGGATGGGCACAATAAAATTCGTGACCTGATAGAGCAGCCACGAGCCGCCGAAGGTGAACGCGCCCACGATGAGCAGCGTGAGCGCGTGGTAGCCGAGCAGCGCCGGCCCGCCGCCCGTGAACAAGCCGCCCTTCTGAGCAAAGAGCGCCGTGGCGAGCATCCCGACGATGCCACCCACGCCGTGGCACGGGAATACGTCGAGCGTGTCGTCCAGGCTGGTGCGGTTTTTCAGGATGACGGCCCCGAAGCTTACGCCCGAAGCCAGGATGCCGATGGCCAGCGCCGGCCCGAAGGCCACGTAGCCCGCCGCCGGCGTGATGGCCACCAGCCCGACCACCGCGCCCACGGCCGCGCCCATCGCCGAGGGCCGCTGCCCGCGCGCGGCTTCGAGCAGCAGCCAGGTGAGCATGGCTGCCGCCGAGGCCAAGTGCGTGGTAACGAACGCCTGCACGGCCTGGGCATTGGCCCCGAAGGCCGAGCCGGCATTAAACCCAAACCAGCCAAACCAAAGCAGGCCCGTGCCCAATAGCACGAACGGGATATTGACCGGCGCGTGGGCCGCGCCCGCCAGGTGCGAGCGGCGACGGCCGATGGCCAGCGCCCCGGCCAGCGCCGCGAAGCCCGCCGAAATGTGCACCACCGTGCCGCCCGCGAAGTCAAGTACGC
>JANXNW010000106.1 GCA_025353905.1 Hymenobacter sp. | reverse complement strand
ACGCTGCCCAACAAGGTGGGCTCCAATGGCCGGCTCAAGCGCACGGTGCTGCTGCCCGACAACAAGGTCCGCTACGAGTGGTACGAAAAGCACCCGATTGCCTACTACCTGCTTTCGGTGGCCGTCGCGCCCTACGTCGAGTTCGAGAACACCGCCCGCCCGGCCGGCGGCCCGGCCATTCCGGTGCACAGCTACGTGTACGACGCGGCTTCGCTGGCGTTTTGGCAAACCGAGTTCGACCGCCTGCCGGGCTTCATCGAGAACTTTTCGAGCCTGGTCGGCACCTATTATTTCGCCGATGAGAAGTACGGCCTGGCGCTGGCCCCGCTCGGCGGCGGCATGGAGCACCAGACGCTCACCACCCAGGACGGGCTCACGTTCACGCTCAGCGCCCACGAGCTGTTTCATCAGTGGTTCGGCGACAACGTTACCTGCTCCTCCTGGGAGGATATTTGGCTCAACGAAGGCTTCGCGTCCTACGGCGAGTACATGTCGCTCGAAGCGTTCGGCACGCCCACCCAGCCCCGCACCTGGATGGACGATGCCCAGGCCCGCGCCCGCAACGGCCTGGCCGGCGGCGGCTCGGTGCTCATGCCCGATACGAGCGACACGAACCGCATTTTCAATTTTAACCTGAGCTACAAGAAAGGTGCGTCGCTGGTCCATCTACTGCGCTACCTCTGCCATGACGATGCCCGCTTCTACCGGGTGTTGCGCACTTACCAGAGTCAGTTCAGCGGCCGCACCGCCCGCACCGCCGACCTGCAGCGCCTCTTCGAAGCTGAGCTGGGCCAGCCGCTCACCTATTTCTTCGACCAGTGGTACCGCGGTGAAGGCTTCCCGACGTTTAACGTGCGCTGGAACCAGGTCGGCAACACGCTCGGCCTGCAGGTGGGCGAGGTGGCTTCGCGCCCCGCCGTCACCCCGTTTTTTCGCACCGAGGTCGATTATCTGCTCACCTTCCAGGACGGCACCACCCGCGTGGTGCGCTTCGAGCAGACCCAGCCCAGCCAGCTCTTCAGCGTAGCCGTGACGGGCCCCGTGGTGAGCGTCGGCGTAGACCCCGCCGGCTGGCTGCCCGACCTGCCCGGCACCGTGCAGCGCGACAATACCCTCGTGCTGGCTGCCCGCGCCGGCAGCGCCGGTGGGGCCGCGCTGAGCGTGTATCCCAACCCTTGCCGCGCGCAGCTCAGCCTCGGCAACCTGAACCTGGCCGCTGCCGGCCCCGCCCGGGTCGAAATCAGCGACGCCACCGGCCGCCTCGTGCGGCGGCAGGCGCTGGCTGCCACCGCCGCGCCCGTGCTCACGCAGGACCTCGCACCCGGTTTGTATCTGCTGCGCCTGCTCAGCCCCGCCGGCGAGCCCTGGGGCCAGGCGCGCTTCGTGAAAGAGTAGCCGCGTGGAATGAAAAACCGTCCGTCAAAATGAGCTCAGCGAAAGGTCTTCGCGTTGCCCACCCTGACGGACGGTTCTTTATTTAATATCCGAACCTACTCCTGGTAGTATTCCAGCACTTTGCGCTCGATGGCTTCGTCGGCTAATGGCTCGTCGAACACGGCTTGGAACAGCGCTTCGAAAGACTGCGCCGGGGCGAAGTGCGTTTCATGCACGGGGTTGGCGCTGAGGCGAATGAAGAGTGGGCGCTCGTTTACGCGCACCAAATCGAGGGTGAGCAGGCCGAAGCGCTGGTCGCAGTCGCCGGCGGCGAGGCCGTGGCTGTTGGGGTTAGGCTTGAAAAACTGCTTGTGCGTCAGCTCGCGCAACTGCTGGTGGCGGCGCTGGCGCTGGTCGTGGCTGGCGCGGTGGTAGCCCAGGGCCAGGATGCGCTCGCCGATAAGCTCGAAGAGGTGCCCGAAATTACCCGGCCCGATGGTGTGGTCGTAGAAAAAAAGCGCGCCCTGTCGGCCTTCTTCGCGCAGCAAATCTACCCGGAAGCCCCGCCGGCCGCCGGCCCCGCCCTTGCGCAGGTGGTAGGCTTTGTAATACGGCCCGAGCCAGTTGCGGTAAACGCGCTCGCTCACCCAGGCGTGGTGCCGCCGGGCCTGCTCGGGGCTGGGCGCGGGTGCGGGTGCCCAGTCGGTAGCCGCCTGGCTGCCTGGCCGTTGAAATAGCTTGTGAATAAAGTCGAGCACGAGGTGAAACTAACTGCCGGAATGGCTCAGAAACACGGGCTCTGACAAATAGTTTAGCGCCCGGCGGCGGCGAACCCAAATCCGGGTTCAAAACAACGCCCCCTCCGGCTGGGAGGGGGCGTTGCGCGTTTTAATAAAAACGGGCGGGCTTATTTCACGCGGGTCCAGGTCTGGGACTTGCCGATGAGCGAAAACCCGATGTAGCCTTTGACTTCCATTTGGTTGGCCGACTCCATCTTCATGTAGCAGGAGTAGGTCTTGCCGCTCTCGGGGTCGTAAATTTTGCCATCGTCCCACTTGTTGCCGCTATCGTAGGCGAAGTTTTGCATGAAAACCATACCCAGGCGGGGACGGGTACGCAGCTTGGGGTCGGGATTGAGGTTATCGGTTTTGGGTTTGTTCGTGGCCGGGTCGTTGGGCACGGCGATGGTCACGATTTTGCCGCACAGCTTGTCGCCACACTGGTAGATTTCGAAGGTGGCTTTTTTCTCCGAGTTGGTCCACACGCCGATTGGCGAGAGGGTGGGGGCCTGGGCCAGGGCCGGGCGGGCAAAGGCGCTCAGGCAGCAGGCCAACAACAGAAACAGGTAGTTTTTCATCAGGTAGAAATGGAAAATAAGAAGGTTGAAAAAATGAATCGGACCAGCAAGCTAAGCTTAAAATGCTGCCCGGCGAACGCAAGGCAAGAATGCCGCCACAATCTGGCCCAGCCCCTGGCCCGCTCACTGACCCCGCCGCTGGCCCGCCCCTAAGCAGTCTGGGCGAGTCAGCCGGCGACAAACACGAAAAAAAACGGCCCAAAAGTTTGAACCTCGGGGCGGGCAATTAACTTTACCCCCCAGTAGCGAGTGCTACGGCCCCGCCCAAGCCGCCCTAAGGTGCTGGGAAGCGCGAGCGGGGTTATGTGGAACCTTAAAGAAAGGAGGTACAAAATGTCTAGTAGTCCCAACCAAATCCTGCCGAGCCTGTCCAATGTAGTACGCTTTACCGCTGTACTCGCCTAACAAACAGCTCGGCGGAGGACGCGGCCCGCGGGTTGCCTCCTTTCGTTGGACAGGTCTTCCTGTAAGACGCCGGTGCTGTACCCCAGCACTGCCGCTTGGTAAGATTTGAAGGATGAGATGCCCGACCACCCAGCGGCCCGCGTGAGCGTTCTGCTACGGGTGGTCGGGCATCGTTTTTTAGCGTAGTACGCAGCCTTTGCTGCGTCAAACATTGGTGTAGGACGCAGCCTTTGCTGCGTCAGGCGTTGACGTAGGACGCAGCCTTTGCTGCGTCAGGCGTTGTTAAGTCAGCCATCACACCGGCCCCACCCAGCGCCAACGCAGCGAAGGCTGCGTTCCACGCTTACTTTGCGGCCATGCACGTTTTTTCTTCTGCCCTTGGCCGGGCCGCGCTGGTTCTGGGCCTCCTCGCCGCCCACCCAGCTGCCGCCCAACTCAAACCCCAACCTAAAACCCGCCCTACCGCTTCGGCGGCCGCATCCGGCCCAGCGCTGCGCTACACGTTGGCCATGCCTGCCCCCCAAACGCACTACTACGAGGTGCGGCTCGACCTGCGGGGCTTCAGCCAGAGCTTCACCGATTTTAAAATGCCGGTCTGGGCACCGGGCTCGTACCTGGTGCGCGAGTTCGCCCGGCACGTCGAGCGGCTGCGCGCCACCGATGCTGGCGGCAAGGCCCTGGCCGTGGAGAAGCTCGATAAAAATACCTGGCGGGTGCGCCATCCCGGGCAGGCAACTTTCGCCGTCAGCTACGGCGTGTACGCCTACGAGCTGAGCGTGCGCACGAGCTACCTCGATGCCGACCACGGCTTCGTGCTCGGCAGCAGCGTGTTTTTGTATCCGGCGGGCCAGGAGAAGCTGCCCAGCCAGCTTTCGGTGCAGCCCCCCGCCGGCTGGGCCACCGTGAGCACGGCTCTGCGCCCGGCCGTGACCGGCGGGCCGCGGGCCACCCGCTCGTACGAGTATGAGGTGGCCGACTACGACGAGCTGGCCGACTCGCCCCTGGAAATCGGCAACCAAAAGCTGCTTGAATTTACGACCCAGGGCACGTCCCACCAGCTGGCCATGTTCGGGCCGTACACGCTGCCCGACCAGACGCGGTTTTTAGCTGATATGAAAATTGTGACGGAGCAGGCTCAGGCCGTGGTGGGGCAGAATCCGCTCGACCATTACCTGTTCATCGTGCATCACACGGAAACCGGCGGCGGCGGGCTGGAGCACTTGTACTCGACTACGCTCGGGGCGCGACCCACGACCTACGCCAACCCAGTGAGCTACAAGAACTTCATGCGCCTGGTGGCTCACGAGTACTTTCACCTCTGGAACGTGAAGCGCATCCGGCCCGTCGCGCTGGGGCCGTTCGACTACGACCACGAGAACTACACGCACATGCTCTGGGTGAGCGAGGGGCAGACCGAGTACATGGCCGGGCAGATTACCCAGCGGGCGGGCTTTTTTTCGCCCCAGGAATACTACGACGACCTGGCCGCCGAGCTGAGCACCGTTGAGAACACGCCCGGCAACGGCCTGCAGTCGGCCGCCGAGGCCAGCTTCGACGCCTGGATTCGCCTCTACCGGCCCGATGAGAACTCGAACAATTCGCAAATCAGCTACTACGATAAGGGCAAGCTCATCGGGCTGATGCTGGATTTGATGCTGGTGCGCGATACGAACGGCCAGAAGCACCTGGACGACGTGTTCCGGCTACTCTACACCAAGTACTACCAGGGCCTGAAGCGCGGCTTCACCGACCAGGAATACCAGGATGCGGTGGCGCAGGTGGCGGGCCGGCGCTACGACGACTTCTTTCAGAATTGCGTGTACGGCACCCGCCCGCCTGACTACGCTGGCGCGCTGGCCGCCGTGGGCCTGCGCTTGGGCGTCGGCCCGGCCACCGAGGCCGGGGCGCTGGGCGCGAGCGTGGCCAACCGCGGCGGCCGCTTCGTGGTCACGTTCGTCAAGCGCGACGGCGCGGCCTGGACGGGCGGCCTCAACGCGAACGATGAAATCGTGCTGCTCAACGGGGTAGCTCCCACCGAGGAGTCGCTCAAGCAGGCTTTGTTTGGCTCGGCAGCTGGCACGGCCCTGCGCCTGCAAGTCAAGCACGGCGCGCTCACCCACGACTTAAATCTGACGCTCACCGCTGATTCCGACCGCAAGTTTCAGCTGGAGCCGGACCCCGCCGCGACGCCTGCCCAGCAGCGCCTGCTGGCCAAGTGGCTGGGTCGGTAGGGGCGGGGCTTGCTCCCGCCCATCGTTGAGCGGCCCTGTTTGGTGTGCATTGCAACGCGGCCCATCCAACGCCGGGCCGCTCAACGATGGGCGGGGGCAAGCCCCGCCCTTACACCCGCGTCAGGGCCACCTCGCGCACGGGCGAAATGACAAGCGGCACCTTCTCAACCTTAACCGACGAGGTATCCAGCCCAAAATACTGCGCCTCGTTCGAGATGAACTGCTTGAGGTAGAAATACGCCTGCATGACGAGCTTCTCGGAGGGCGGGAAGTCGTTTTCGAGGCTGAGGTATTTTTCGAGCACCACGAAGCGGAAGTCGCCCGTGATGTGGCGCTGCGCCAGCGACTCGTAGCGCGAGGTAATGTCCACTTCCTTGTTGCGCACCAGCTCCTCGACCACTTTGCGGAAAAACAGGTTGATGCGCTGCTCGACGCGGAAACCGAGGCGGAAGTTGATGCGAAACACGTCGTCCGGGGCCAGCTCCGTCACGCGGTATTCCATCGTGTAGGGCTCGTCGGTGGTATCGACGTGGATAAACCAGTAGAGGTCGGCCCGCTTGGGGCGCTTCTGGAAGATGGAGTAGATGATTTTCTGCTCAATCTCGGTGGCCCGCTCCGCCGACGTGAGAAAGACGAGGTGGGTGGCGTACTTGCCGATACTCTCGTCGTTGCTCAACGCCTTAAGCCGGTCGATGTACGGCTCTATGGGCACGAAATCGGTGAGGCGGCGCTTGATGTAGTAGGCTTTGAGCCAGATGTACATCACGCTTACCAGCAGCGAGCCGATGAGCAGCGACACCCAGCCGCCGTGCGGAAACTTGACCAGGTTGGCCACCAAAAACGCGCCCTCAATGAGCGCATACAAGCCCGTGAACAGCACCACGAGCGGCGTGGCCACCTTGCGTACCCGCCAGAGCCACATCGTGAGCAGCAGCGTCGTCATGAGCATGGTGAGCGTGATAGCCAGCCCGTAGGCGGCGTCCATGTTGGCCGACTCGCGGAAGTAGAGCACTACGCCAATGCAGCCCAGCAGCAGCAGCCGGTTCATGCTCGGCACGTAAAGCTGCCCTTTCACGTCGGTGGGGTAGGCGAGCTGCACCTTGGGCCACATGTTGAGGCGGATGGCCTCGGCTACGAGCGTGAACGAGCCGGTAATGAGTGCTTGCGAGGCGATGATGGCCGCCAGCGTGGCAATGACGATGCCCACCAGCAGAAACCACTCTGGCATGAGGGCGTAGAACGGGTTGGCCGTTTTGGCGAGCGCGCCTTTGCCCAGCGTTTCGCCCACGTGGCCCAGCAGCCAGGCCCCCTGCCCAAAGTAGTTGAGCACGAGCGTGGTCTTGACGAATATCCAGCTCACGCGGATGTTGCCCTTGCCGCAGTGCCCGAGGTCGGAGTAGAGCGCCTCGGCCCCGGTGGTGCACAAAAACACCGAGCCAAGCAGCCAGAACCCACCCGGATACTTCACCAGTAGCTGATAGGCGTAGTACGGGTTGGCGGCCTTGAGAATAGTCGGGTTCTGCAAAATGGCCAGCGTACCGAGTATGCCCAGCATCGAAAACCAGATTATCATAACCGGCCCAAAGGCCTTGCCGATAATCTGGGTGCCGAAGCTCTGGAGCAGGAAAAGCGCCGCGATGATGCCAATCACAATCGGTACGGTCGGAATATCGGGGTAGATGGCCCGCAGCCCTTCCACGGCCGACGACACGGAGATGGGCGGCGTAATGACGCCGTCGGCCAGCAACGCCGAGCCGCCGATGATGGCCACCGCCGAAAGCCACGCCCCGCGCCGCCGCACCAGGGTATAAAGCGAAAAAATGCCGCCCTCGCCGTTATTATCGGCATTGAGGGTGATGAGCACGTACTTGATGGTCGTTTGCAGAGTCAGCGTCCAGAGTACGCACGAGATGGCCCCCAGAATGAGCGGTCCGTCAATCACGTCGGGCACCTGCGCCCCCTTGAGGATGGCCGTCATCACGTAGAGCGGCGAGGTGCCGATGTCGCCGTAGATGATGCCGAGCGCGATGAGCAGGCCGGCCCCGGAAATGGCGGAATGGGCGTGTTTGGAACTCATGGAAAAGAGTGGGAAGCTAGTCGGTTATTTGTTGTGGACTAATTACTCAAGGTCTGGGCATGGGCTGATAACAAACCCTCGACAAAGAGCGACCAGTAACCAGAACGGTGGGTAAAAGTAGTTGGCCCTTGTCGTACGAAAGCTATACGGACGAGGCCGGCGCGGGGCCTGGCCGGGCCGGCGCGGTGTTGCCGGCCGCTCCGGCGGGCCGCGCCGATTCGACCAGCTCGGCTTCGGCGAGGGCCGCGAGCAACGTAGCCGTTTCCTGGGCGGCCGCATCGTGGGCGCGGGCGATGCGTCGGTTCAGCTCGCTCACCAGCGCCTGCCAGGGCGGCAAGGCTCCGGGCAGCGCGACGTGGGCCGGCAATCGGCCCAGCCGCCACAGGCGCAGGCGGTTGGTGCCGCGCTGCCCCAGCAGCAGCAGCCCCGCCGACAACACCAACCCGCCCATAGCGGCCAGCGTGGAAAGGTGATTTTGCAAAAACTCAATCAGCACCCCGCCCAGCCCCAGGCTCCCCAGCAAATACCAGAGCAGCCAGCGCACGTGCCGCACCTCGGCCCGCTCCAGCTCGCGCAGCCCGTAGGTCGCACCGTCCACCGTTAGCGCGTCGGCCGTGAGGTGGAAGCGGCCATCGGGGCTGGTTATCTCGTTGGCGCTTGGCTGTTGGCCTTTAGCTGTTAGCTCCATTTTTTTGGCGGTTAGCTTTTGGCCGAGGACGAATAGCTTTTCAGGTTGGTAAAAAGCTATTCGCTACTAGCCAAAAGCTAACCGCCAAAAAACTAATTGACTTTGAGCAGCTCCACGTCGAAAATCAGCGCCGCGTCGGGGCCGATTTCGCGGCCCGCGCCGCGCTTGCCGTAAGCCAGCTCCGATGGGATGTAGAGGCGGTATTTGGAGCCTTCGGGCATGAGCTGCAAGGCTTCGGTCCAGCCGGCGATAACCTGATTGACGCCGAACGTAGCCGGCTGCCCGCGCTGATACGAGCTGTCGAAGACGGTGCCGTTGAGCAGCGTACCGTGGTAGTGCGTCGTCACGGACGAGCGCGGGGTGGGCTTCGGGCCGGTGCCCTGGGTGAGCACCTCGTACTGCAACCCGCTGGGCAAGGTGGTAATGCCCGGCTTCTGGGCGTTTTCGGCGAGGAAGGCTTCGCCTTCGGCTTTATTATTCATGGTGTTGGGGTTGGAAGGGTTTTGATTGTCGTCTTCATCGTCGTCCGGGTCGCCGCCGAGCTGGGTTTGCAGCTGCTGCATGGCGGTTTGCATTTGCTCAGGGCTGAGGCGGCTGGACTCACCAGCTAGCCCTTCTTTCAAGGCAGCGGCCAGCGTGTCAACGTCCAGCTCCAGCCCTTGCTGGGCGAAGTTGCGGGCCAGGTCGCGCCCGATGATGTAGCTAACCTGCTGCTGATGGGTGTCGAGGGTCACGGGAAGGAAGTAGGATTAAGGATTGGAGATTGAGGAGGCAATGGCCCTCGTGGCAAAGGTCGGCAGGCGGGGCGGTTCGGAACGCGAAAAGCCCCGCCGGGGGCGGGGCTTCACAGTAAAATTAGCTGGCCGGCCGGCGGCTCAGTGGTAGTGGTGGCCTTCTTCGCCGTGCAGGTGGAAGGTCAGGTTGAGCGTGGCGAGCTGGGTGCGCAGGTAGCGCAAGGAGCCAATACTGCTCAGTAGCAAGAGCGTAGAAAGCGCGGTGGTCTTTTTCATAAGAAAGGTGATAAATGAAATAGCTAACAGACAGGCAAAGATACGGAAGTGGGCAAAATATGTTAGGCATGCCGACTAATTTAACGTACGGGTAACATCGAAAGTGCCCACTACTAGCCCGTCAACCAAACTTCCCGCATTAACTCGAATGGTCGGCCACAATGAGCCAGCGGCCGCCGAGCCGCCGGAAAATCAGCAGAAACTGCCCGCGCAGGTCGCTCTCTTTGGCTCCCTGCTTCAAGCTCAGGTGCCAGCGCCCGACCACCTGGGCCACGTCGGGACCGAGGGGCGAGACGTGCAGGCCGCCGAAGTCGAGCTGGCCCATCTGGCTCGCGTTCTGGCCGTAGCTCTTGCGATAGTTGTCGAGCGTGGGCTGCCAGCCGTAGGTCAGCCCGCTTTTGCCGATAAACACGAGCGAGTCGGAGGCCCAGTAGCCAGCCATGAAACCGGGCAGGTCGCCACGGTTCCAGGCGGTGGTTTGGGCCGTGAGCACGGCCACGACGGCGCGCCGGGTGGCGGCGTCGGAGGCGGCGGGGCCGGTTTGAGCGCGGGCGGAAAAGCTCAGAAGCAACGAGAGGAGAAGAAATTTCATGAGTTTTTGAGGTATTGAGTGTTGGGTGAGAAGTGGGTCATTGCTTCGCTGCGCTCGCAATGACCCAATGTTGAACACCAAGCCTTTTATTTCTCCACCAACTCCTTCACATACGCCGCCCCGCCGAGCGCGCGCATATTGCGCAGCACCCGCAGCTGCTTGGCCCGCGCCTGCGGCCCCGGCTGCCCGGCCCGGAAGCGGAGCGGATTGGGCAGCACGCCGGCCAGCAGGGCCGCTTCGTCGGCGTTCAGGGCGCGGGCCGGCTTGTGAAAATAGCGCTGGCTGGCGGCTTCCACCCCGAAGGTGCAGTCGCCCATCTCGGCCACGCTCAAGTACATCTCCAGGATGCGGCGCTTGCTCCAGAGCAGCTCGATGAGCATGGTGAAATACGCCTCGGCGGCCTTGCGCACGTAGGAGCGGCCTTGCCAGAGAAACACGTTTTTGGCCACTTGCTGCGAAATCGTGGAGCCGCCGCGCACCGGCTGGCCCTCGGCGCGGTGCCAGTTATACTGCGCCGCCTGCCAGAGGCCATCGAAATCGAAGCCGTGATGCAGCAGAAACCGCTGGTCTTCGGCTGCTATCAGGGCCAGCGGTACGCTCGGGGCCACTTCATCGAGGGTCGTAAAGTCGTAGCGAATGCGGCGCGGGTCGGGCTGAATGCCGTAGTAGCCCAGTCCGTTGGGCGCGTGGGCGCGGCGCTCCAGCATGAGCCAGGTGGCGGGCGGTGGCACCCACCGATATAGCAGCACCCAGGCCACGGATAGCAGAAATAGCGTGGCCAGCGTTTGCAGCGTCAAGATGAAAACCGTGCGCCAGGAGGGCAGGAGGGCAGCTGAGCGGGGCATTGGTTCAGGCGGGGAAGGAGTAAGCCGGTCAGTTATTTTTTGGGAAATTACGGCTGAAATACTTGCTCAGTCACGTCTCATCCGAACCTTCCGAGGCCGGGCTTTCGCGAAATGTCGGCGGCTTAATCCAGTACGTGGCCCCGCCCGCCAGCACCACGCCCAGCCCGACCAGGCTCTCGACCGTCCGGCTGCTGATGATGAAACCCAGTACGCCGACGCTGAATACGATGTAAGCCCACTGCACGTAGGGCCGGCCCGGACTGGGGAAGTCGTCGGGGCGGCGGGGGGTGCGCAGCAGGCTCGCCACGGCCAGCGTACCCATGAGCTGCAGCACAAAGGCGGCGCAGACCAGGACCTGCTCCAGGGTACCCGAGAAGAGCAGCAGCAACGTCAGGCCCACTTGCAGCCACACGGCCCGCACCGGAATCCGGTGCGCGTTCAGGTGGCCAAAGAACCGCCAGAGCGGAAAGTCGGCGGCCATGCGGCTGGTGACCCGGGCCCCTACCCACACGTACGAACTCATGGTGGCGACGAGCTGCACGGCGATGCCCGCGCTAATCCAACGGCCCGCCGCCGGGCCGAACCGGTTGGCGAAGGCAATCACGGCCACGTCGGTTTGCCCGCGTAGCTGGCCGGCGGAGGCAAACCGGAGAAAAACCACCTGCAAGGCCACGTAGAGCACTGTCACCACGCCCGTGCCGAGCAGCAGGGCCACGGGCAGGTTGCGGCGCGGCTCCCGGATTTCGGCCACGATGTAGGCCGCCGCGTTCCAGCCAGTGTAGGCGTAGGTCACGTAGAGTAGCGACACGACGAAGCCGCTCGTGAACACGGGCCGCAAGCCGGCCGTCCCCCACGAAAGGGCGTTGGTCGCGGCGGGAGCCACCCCGAACCCGACGGCCAGCAGCGCAGCCACGAAGCCGAGCTTGAGCAGCGTGGTGGCGTTCTGGAACCGACTGCTGTGGCGCAGCGTCAGCGAGTGCATCACGCCAATAAACACGATGAGCCCGACCGTGAGCCAGCGAAAGTTGCCGGGACCGAACGGCCCGAGGTAGGCTTCCATCGCCTTGCCCGCAATGGCTACGGGGGCCGCGAAGCCGCCCACCAGCGACGCCCACGCCGAGCAGTAGCCCAGCCACGGGTGCAGCCCCCGCGAGATGAACACGTAGTCGCCCCCGTTCTGGTCCGGGTAGTGCGTACCCAGCTCGGCAAACGTAAACGCCCCGGCCAGGGCCAGCACCCCGCCCAGCCCCCACAGCAGGCAAATGGCCCAGGTATTCTGCACAACGCCCAGCTGAAAGCCGACGCTCGTGAACACGCCGGTGCCCACCATATTGGCCACCACCAGCGAGGCAGCCGTCCGCCAGCCGATTTTATGCACGGCCTGGCTTAGCGGGAAGCCGGTTCGGCGGTGGGGCGGTGGGGCAGCTGCCAACCCGCCCGCACAAAGTAGAATGCCCCGTTGAAGCCTTGCTGCACCGGGGCGTACTTAAACGCGCCGAAATACGAGTTGGGGAGGATTTGCAAGTCGGGATAGACGTTGAGCAGGTTGTTCGAGCCGATGGTCAGCGACAGGTTGGGCCGCAAGTTATACGTCAGCGACACGTCGGTCACCACCCGGCCGCCGAACGTCTGCACGTCGCCGAACGGGAAGCCGTTGCGGGTTACCTCCCCGAAATACACGTTGGCCAGGGCTACCGTCAGCGGCCCGGTGGTGTAGGTCAAGGTCAGGTTTATCTTCTGCCGCGGGTTGGTCGTCTCGATTAAGGCCCGCTCGTTGGGGCCGAAATAAATAGCCTCCTGGCCGAGTAGGGCGGTCGGAATATTCAGCCCGTCGTCGACGCGGGTGCGGTTGAAGTTGGCCGCCAGTACCGTGTTGAGCCGGCCTTTGCCCAGGTCGGCGGCGTGGGTCAGCACCACGTCCAGCCCCTGCGTGGTGGTGTTGATGCCGTTGGTGAAAAACCGCCCACCAGCCGCTCCAAAAGGCAGAAACAGCGCCTGCAAGGCAGGAACGGCCGCGCCAAACGGGTCGAAGCCGAACAGGCCCGTGAGCACGATGCGGTTCTCGACGCGGATGCGGTAGGCATCCACCGAAAGGCCAAACCGGCTGCCCGTCGGGTTAAGCGTAAGGCCCAGGCTGAGGTTGCGGGCGGTTTCCTGCCGGAGCTTCGGGATGTCCAGGCGCTGGGCCAGGGGCGAGTTGTTGCGGAAAAAGCCCGACTCGCCCAGCCGGCCGTCGCTGAGGATGGTGGTGCTCACGTAGCTGAAATACTGCTGGTGCAGGCTCGGAGCGCGGAAGCCGGTGCTGGCGGCCCCGCGCAGGGCCAGCGCGTCGGTCAGCTTGAAGCGCGAAGAAAACTTGTAGGTGAACGCGTTGCCGAAGTCGGTATAGCGCTCGAAGCGGCCCGCGCCGGTCACGGTCCAGCGCTGGGTCACGTCAAGCTCGGTGTCGGCGTAGAGCGACACTGAGCTGCGATTGGCGGTTACGGCGTTGGCGGGCGCGAAGCCGGGGAACGACTGCGAGCCGCCCGCCAGGCCCGAGGGGTTGGTTGTCTGCCCATTGGTGCCGGTCACCAGGGCGTAGTTGCGGTAGCTGGCTTCCTCACCCGCCCGGATGCGGTACTGCTCGAAGCGGTACTCGCCGCCGAAGGCCACATTCAGCCCCTGCGCTACGCTGCTGTAGTAGCGCGACGCGTCCAGGTTCACCGTGTTTTGGGTGAAGGCGTGGCCGCCCGCCTCGAAGGAAGTCGGTGAGCGGTTGCCCAGGCTCGGATTGACGGTGTTGCTCACCGAATAATCGAACCGATTGTTGCCCAGCGTATTGCTCAAATCCAGCGACCAACCGCCCACCTGGTGGGTCAGGCCCACGGCCAGCGAGCGGTCCTGAATGTCGGAACTGGTGGTGGGCTGGTAGCCGTTCGGAAAAATGCTGGCCACCGTGTTGCTGGTTTCGCTAGGCAGCCGCCGGAAGCCGAAGCCCCGCCCGCGCCGGTAGTTGTAGCCGCCGAACGCGTAGAAAGCCGTCTGGCCGTTGGCAAAGGGCAGGCGCAGGTTCACGAACGAGTTCACATTGTTGACTGCCGCGTCGCCGACTTGAAAATTAAAGTCGTCGCGGCGCAGGCCCCGCCGACGCAGCTCGGCATCGTCGAGGGCGCGCGACTGCGCCGGGTCATCCGTAAACGGATAAGCGAAAAAGTTACCCTGGGCCGACTGGTCGAAAATAATCAGGTTGTGGTTTTGGGTGCGGTTGGTGCTGCCCCGCGTATAGCCTTCGGCCGAAAAGTTGATGAACCCACCATTACGCCCCAGCCCGGTGCCGTAGTTGGCGTTGAGCCGCAGCAAGCGGCCGTCGCCCGCCCGGAACTGGCCGCCGGTGCCCTGAATGTCGAGCTTGCCCGTGTTCTGCTTCAGAATCACGTTGATGACGCCCGCGATGGCATCGGAGCCGTACTGCGCCGAGGCCCCGTCGCGCAGCACTTCCACCCGCTCGATGGCCGACACCGGAATGGCGTTGAGGTCGGTGCCCACGGTGCCGTTGCCAAACGTGCCCTGGTTGTTGAGCAGCGACGTGGTGTGCCGCCGCTTGCCATTGACCAGCACCAGGGTTTGGTCGGGACCGAGGCCGCGCAGGCTGGCCGGGTCGATGTGCTCGGTGCCGTCCGACGCACTCTGGCGGTTCGACTGAAACGACGGGGCCACGTAGGTAAGCAGCTGGTTGAGGTCGTTCTGCGGCAGGGTGCGCTGCAGCGAGGCGATGGGCAGCACATCCACGGGCACCGGCGTGTTGAAAGTTGTCCGCGAGCCGCCCCGCGAGCCTACCACCACCAGGTTGTCGAGCAGCGTCGCGCCCGCTTCGAGGGCAATGTCGAGCGGCCCGCTGGCCGGGACAGCCACTTGCTTGGCGCGGTAGCCGACGCTGGTGACGGTGATAAGCTCGCCGGGCTGCCCCCGCAGCGTAAACCGGCCCTGCGCATCGGTCGCAGTCCCCCGCCCGCCGCGCAAGCTCAGGCTGGCCCCCGGCAAAGGCTCTTTCGTAGCGGCATCAGTCACGGTGCCCTGCAAGGTGCTCTGCGCCCAGGCCGACTGGAAAAACAGCAGCATAAACAGTAGCTGGACGCCGGACGCGGCCCGCTTATACATTGTGCGTGAATTTTCTTTCATGTGGGGTCTGCTTGAGTTGATGTTAAATGGTTCACCAGCCAGCGCCGGGCGTTTTCGCACTCAGCCGCAGGCGGGCGGCAGTCCGGCCGGGGCGGAGGCTGCTTGGCCGCGAAATCAGGGTTCGGGGGCGCGAGATGCCCCAGGCCCCAATTCATAATTGCTTGCCCGCGATAAATTTAAGGGAAAAATAGCTACCTACGCCCGGCCACTTTCCCGCAGAGGTTCGCGGAGGAAAAACGCGGAGGTTCGCAGAGTATACTGTTCCTGCTCTGCGAACCTCCGCG
>JANXNW010000044.1 GCA_025353905.1 Hymenobacter sp. | reverse complement strand
GGCCTGCCGGTAGTCGCCCCGCTGTTGGTAGAGCGAGTCGAGCAGGTCATTAACGGCCACCTTGAAGCGCACGAGCTTGGAGTCGGCGCTGAGCCGGTAGGCTGCCAGGGCGTGGCGCAAAGCCAGGTCGGATTGGCCGAGCTGGCGGTAGGCATCGGCGAGCGTCGTTTCGTAGCCCGGCAGGTTCGGGCGGGTGAAGGGCTGCTGGCCGGCCAGCGCCACGGCCCGCGTGGCGAGCGGCAGCGCCAACCGGGGCTGCTTGAGTTGAATGTACACATCGGCCAGGTTGTTGAGAATCACCGTTTCGAGCAGTAAAAGCTGCTGCTGCTCGGCCGCGGGGAAGCAGCGGCGTTTGGTCAGGGCCGTGCGCCGGGCCAGCTGGTTGAGGTCGCGGGCCTGGGGCAGGCGGTGGCGCTTCATGGCGAGCCGGGCCTGCTCCATGTAGAGCTGGGCCGTGCTGACGGTGTCGTGGGCGGCGCGGGCCTGGGCCAGCAGGCGCTCCTGCCAGGCGGCGGCTTGGTCGTATTGCTTGGCCACGGCCAGCACGCCCACGATGAGCAGGCCCATGCGCAGGGCGCGGCGCGGCTGGCCCAGGCGCTGCCAGCCAGTGAAGGCGGCCAGCGTGTGCTGCTCGGCCGGGCCGTAGTCGCTCTGCCGCCAGTACAGGTTGCCGAGGTCTTCCTCGGCCTGGGTCTGGCCCAGCGGCCAGTGGGCGCGGCTCGCTTCGGTCAGCTCCTGCTGGGCCAGGGGCACGGCCAGCGGCATGTCGTAGCGCCCCACCTGCACCACCAGCTGGTGCAGCGCCCGCACGCGGCTGGTGTCGGCGCGGGCGGCGGCCAGCACCAGGCGCAGGCTGTCGGTGGTGGCCTGTTGGGCCGGTGACTGCCCCCAAGCCGGCCCCGCGCCCGCACCCAGCAGGGCGAGCAGTAGGCCGAAGCCAGCAGAAGTTCTGAAAAAGCGAATTAAGCGACTCATATTATCCGAATCAACGTAGCTGTTGGCGCTCAAGATAAGGCCATTCGGCGGTGGGCGCCCGCCACCGCTGCATCGCCCCCGGCTGGCCCCGGCCCGCGACCTGGGCCGGAGTAGAAAAGGCCCACCTCCAACAGGTTGGAGGCTTCATTGGATAAGTCACGAAAAACGGGAGGAGCTGAGCTGAGCAGCGCCGGGTGGGGTGCGGCTATTATTCTCCATCAACTCCCTAGAAGACAGTAGCCTGTCGGTATTTTCTGCTGGGTCGGGCGCAGGGCTGGCTGGCGCGGCATTCAAGTTGTCGGGCCACAAGCGGTAAGCTGGGCCAGTCAACTATCTCACTCGTCTCCACCGGCCGTTTCGCGGACCGCCTTTGCCCGCGAAACGGCCGGCTTCTTCGCGCCGGGGCGCGGGGGGCTGGCCGCTGCTTCCGTTCGCCCCAGCGGCTATTTCGCCCTGGTTCGCCGCGCATTGTCCAGTCTATGCAGGTTGATTACTCCGAAGCCGAGCAGTTGAGCGCCCTCGCCCAGGGGGAGGTCGGGGCGTTCGACGCGCTTTATGCCCGCTACCAGCAGCCGGTTTATGCCAACATCCTGAAAATGGTGCGCGACGCGGCCGCGGCCGAAGACCTGCTGCAAGAGGTGTTCGTCGCCCTCTGGGAACGCCGCCTCACGCTCGACCCGCGCCGGCCGGTGGGCGGCTGGCTGTTCGTAGTGAGCCACAACAAAGCAGCCTCGTACCTGAAAAAGCGCCTCCGCGAAACCCTGGCCCTGAGCGCCGCGCCCGCGCCCACCAACGGTCAGGCCGACCGCGCCGAGCAGGCCGACCAAGCCGACCAAGCCGAAACCGAGCAGTTTGAGCAGCAGTGGGCTTGGCTCGAAGCGGCGGCCGAGCGGCTGCCCGCCCGCCAGCAGCGCGTGTTCCGGCTGTGCCGCTACGAGGGCAAGTCGGCCGAGGAAGCCGCCGCGCTGGTGGGCATTTCGGTGGCTTCGGTGAAGGACTATTTGAAGCAGGCCACGCTTTCTATTCGGAGCGAGGTGCGCGGTAGACTGGGTCGGCCGGGCCGCCCCTTTGCCGACACGGGCGCGACCGTGGGCAGTTTGCTGCTGCTGCTGGGGGGCGGGTAGGTAGGGGAGGTATTTGGCTCTATCGCCGATGGGCGGCGAGGTGCATTATCGCAATTTGTTGGTAAAATTTAGTCATTACAAATCAGCGAGTTGCTTGTAAAAAATCATTCTTGACCTTTTAGCAGCGGAAAAAACCGTCCCGATTTTCATCCTTGCGGAGTGTTTAGTCCGATGGACCAGGACGCGCCGCTGCTAATCGAAAAACACTGGGCCGGCACCGCCACGCCGGCCGAGCAGCAGCGGCTGCTCGGGCTGCTCGACGCGGAGCCGGCTGCCTGGCTGCTGCGCGACGACGACGAGGCCGTGACCGGCCCGCCCGCCGCCCCGCTCAGCCCGGAGCAGGCGGCGCGGGTGCTGCGGCGGCTGCGCTGGCGACTGGCCCTGGATGCCGCCCCAACCCCTAGTATCGTCCCCAACCAGGTGCTGGCCGCCGCGCCCGTGGCGCGGCCCCGGTTGCGGGCGCAGGCCGGGCGGGTGCGTTGGGCGGCGCTGGCTACGCTCGTGCTCGCGCTGACGGCCGGCCTGGGCTGGTGGCTGACGCGCCGGCCCGCTTCAGCCCCGCCACTGGCGCAGCAAGCCGCGTTGCCGGGGCCGGCGGTGCCGCCGACGGCCGGGCTGTCCGCCCCGCCGCCCGCCGCGCTGCTGGCCGCGCGGCTCGTGCGCCACACCAACGCCGGCCCGGCCCCGCTGCGGCTGCCGCTGCCCGATGGCTCGGTGGCGACGCTCGAAGCCGGCAGTACCCTCACTTATAAGCCCTTCGGCCCGGCCAGCCGCGAGCTGCGCTTGCGCGGGGCGGCGCT
>JANXNW010000082.1 GCA_025353905.1 Hymenobacter sp. | reverse complement strand
ACGCCCCGCTGCACGCGCTGGTGGCCCGCGGCGATTTCCGCCAGGACCTGATGTACCGCCTCAACACGGTCGAACTCACGCTGCCGCCCCTGCGCGAGCGCGGCGACGACGTGTGGCTGCTGGCCCGGCACTTCGCCCAGGCGTACGCCGCCCGCAACCAACGCCCCGCCCCGGATTTTGCGCCCGCCGCCCTGCGCAAGCTCCGGCAGCACGCCTGGCCGGGCAACGTGCGCGAGCTGCAACACGCCGTGGAGCGGGCCGTTATTCTGGGACGCGGCCCCGTGCTGAGGCCCGAGGATTTTCCGTTCAGGACCCCCGAACCTGCTGCCAATCCGGCCGCGGAACCTCCCGCTTGGGCAGAGCCGGAGCCGCCGCGCCCGTTGCTGGAAGTGGAGAAAAACACCATTCAGCGGGCCATCGAGCGCCACCACGGCAACCTGACCAAAGCGGCCAAAGAGCTGGGCCTCACCCGCACCGCCCTCTACCGCCGGCTCGACAAGCATGACATTTAACCGCCTGGATACCGGCCTGCTGGGGCGACTGCTGCTGCTGTTGGCCGCGCTGGGCGGGGGCGGGTACGCCGCGCTGCATCACGCCTATGGGCTGGCCCTGGGGGCGCTGGGGCTGCTGCTGGCCTTGGCGGTGAGCCTCACCCGCTACCTGACGCGCGGCCAGCAGGCCCTGGCGGACTTTGCGCTGGCCGTGCAGTACCGCGATTTTTCGCGGCAGTACCCGGCGGCGCCGGCCCCGGCCTCGTTGCGGCACCTGCTGGCGGCCCTCAACCAGGTCAACGCCACGTTCCGGGAGTTGCGGGCCGAGCGGGAAGGGCAGTTCCAGTACCTGCAAACCATTCTGGCGCTGCTCGATACCGGCATCGTGTCCTACGACGCGGCGGGCACCGTGACCTGGGTGAACGAGGCGTTCAAGCACACGCTGCAACTGCCCTACTTAAAAAATATTCACGCGCTGCAATCCCGGCAGCCGGTTTTGTACGAGGCCATCCGCCGGGCGGTGCCCGGCCAACCCGTGGTGGTGAAGCTGACCGTCGGCCCGCAAACGGTGCAGCTGCTCGTGTCGGCCACGCAGTTCAAGCTGCGGGGCGAAGCATTTACCCTGCTGGCCTTCAAAAACGTGAGCCAGGCCCTGGCCGACACCGAAACCGCCGCCTGGCAGCAATTGCTGCGGGTGATGACGCACGAAATCATGAACTCGGTCGCGCCCATTGCCTCCCTGGCCGATTCGCTGGCCCGCCATGTGCAAACGGTCCAATCCTCAGCCTCGGAGTCGGTCGGGGCCGAGCTACTCGACGACGTGGGGACCGGCATTCGCATCATTCAGCAGCGCAGCGAAGGCTTGTTGCGCTTCGCCCAGGTGTACCGCGACTTCAGCACCCTGGCCCCGCCGCAGCGCACCACCCTTTACGTGCAGGAGTTGCTGGAGACCACCCGGCAGCTACTGGCTCAGCAACTGGCCGCGCAAGGCATCGAGGTCACCCTCCGCGTCCGGCCCGCCCACCTCACGTTGCAAGCCGACAGCCACCTGCTGGAGCAGGTGCTCATCAATCTAGTGCTTAACGCGGCGCAGGCCGTGGCGCAAACCCCCAATCCCCGCATCAGCCTGCTGGCCTGGCCCGATGAGCAGGAACGAGTAGTCATCGAAGTGAAAGATAACGGGAGCGGCATTGCCGCCGACGTGCTGGACAGCATCTTCGTCCCTTTTTTCACCACCCGTCCCCACGGTTCCGGGATTGGGCTGAGCTTGGCCAAGCAAATCATGCAATTGCATCAGGGCAGCATTCAGGTGCAATCCGTGGAAGGAGCGGGCAGTGCGTTTCAGCTGTGGTTTCCTTGCCCGGCTACAGTGCGATAGGCATTTGACTCGCAGACTCAATCCCGGCACAGAAACGAAGAATGCCCGCCGGTTAGGGCGGGCATTCACGGTGTTAGCGCTCCCTCCTGGGCTCGAACCAGGGACCCTCTGATTAACAGTCAGATGCTCTAACCGGCTGAGCTAAGGAAGCGGGACTCGTCCGAAACCGGCGTTTTCGGGCTGCAAAGATAGGCCGGGCGTTTTGACAAAACCAAACGCTGGCCGCGAAACTTCACGCGGACTGCCGGGTAAGGTCTTCAGTTGGTGATGCTCAGCAGGCTGCCGCTGAGGCTGGTGCTGTATTGGCGCAGCGCCCGGCCGGCGGGGCCACCCGTCACCTGGCCCTGCAAGTTGAACTGCGAGGTGCAGCACGAGTCGCGGAAAAACAGGCGCGAGTTGCGGTCCAGCGTTACCGTGGCGCAAACATCGGAGGGGCGGTAGGGGCAGTTGCGCTCGAAGGCCAGGTAAGTGCTCGCGTTCTGGCGCACCACGTAAATGCCCTTGAGGCCGCCGCCATTCACGCCGCCGGGCTTGATGGTTAGTACGCCGTTATCGATGCGCAGGGCCTGGCTTTGCTGGTCGCGCAGGTCGAGTTGTACGTTTACCGGCACCGAAGGCATGACGGGCGATGCGTCGCCCCCGGAGTTGCAGGCTGCGGTGGTGAATAGTAAACAGGCAGACAGATAACGATTCATAGTAGTAAACGCGCAGTGGCAAGAGCGCGGCGCGGTCGGTAACGCCTGACCACTGGCAGCGCGTTTATTTTTTGAATAATGAATTGACAAATGTTTGCCGGTCAAACAATTGCAGGTCCGTCATCTTTTCGCCCACCCCAATGTAGCGCACCGGGATGCTGAACTGCTCGGAAATGCCGATGACGACGCCGCCTTTGGCCGTGCCATCGAGCTTGGTGATGGCCAGCGCCGTCACTTCGGTGGCGCGGGTGAATTCCTTGGCTTGCAGAAACGCGTTCTGGCCGGTGCTGCCGTCAAGCACGAGCAGTACCTCGTGGGGCGCGTCGGGGATGACTTTCTGCATGACGCGCTTGATTTTGGTCAGCTCGTTCATCAGGTTTACTTTGTTGTGCAGGCGGCCGGCGGTGTCGATTATCACCACGTCGGCCCCCATTTCCACGCCTTTACGGATGGCATCGTAGGCCACGGCAGCGGGGTCGGTATTCATGCCGTGCTCGATGACGGGCACGCCTACGCGCTGGCCCCAGAGCTTGAGCTGGTCCACGGCGGCGGCCCGAAATGTGTCGGCCGCGCCGAGCACCACCTTTTTGCCGGCCGCGTGAAACCGGTGCGCCAGCTTGCCGATGGTCGTCGTCTTGCCCACCCCGTTCACGCCCACCACCATTATCACGAACGGCTGGCCCGGCGAGTCGGGCCGGTCGAGGATGGCCCGCGAGCCGGTGGCCCCGGCGTTGGCGTCGAGCAGACTCACGATTTCCTCGCGCAGGATGCGGTCCAGCTCGCTTGTGCTCACGTACTTGTCGCGGGCCACGCGCTGCTCGATGCGGTCGATGACTTTGACCGTCGTGTCGATGCCCACGTCGGCGTGGACGAGCAGCGTCTCCAACTCATCGAGCACGGCCTCGTCCACGGTGCTCTTGCCCACGACGGCCTTGCTGAGTTGGTCGAAAAACGAGGTCTTGGTTTTCTGCAAGCCCTCATCCAGCGCCTGCTGCTGCTGCTGGCTGTCCTTGTCCTTCTTGAAAAAATCGAATAAGCCCATAAGCGTAACGCCAAGCCCCAGCTTGGCGCGCGGTAGGTCCGCTCGTGAAAGCAGACGGGTTCGCCAAGCTGGGGCTTGGCGTTACGGCACGAAAAAAGCCTCACAAAGGTGAGGCTTTTTCAGATTGAATCCCCTGAAGAGACAGCTTAGCCTTTGAGGGCTTCCTGCACTTTGTCTTCGGCTACCATTTCCTCGCGGAAAGTGTAGGCTCCGGTTTTCTCCGACTTGACGGCCCGGATGATTTTGGCCCACTTCTTCGTGTCGGCCGATTTGAGCGTTGCTACTACTTTCTTAGCCATGATGCGGGAAGTAAGAGG
>JANXNW010000077.1 GCA_025353905.1 Hymenobacter sp. | reverse complement strand
ACGCCCCGCTGCACGCGCTGGTGGCCCGCGGCGATTTCCGCCAGGACCTGATGTACCGCCTCAACACGGTCGAACTCACGCTGCCGCCCCTGCGCGAGCGCGGCGACGACGTGTGGCTGCTGGCCCGGCACTTCGCCCAGGGGTACGCCGCCCGCAACCAACGCCCCGCCCCGGAGTTTGCGCCCGCCACCCTGCGCAAGCTGCGGCAGCACGCCTGGCCGGGCAACGTGCGGGAGCTGCAACACGCCGTGGAGCGGGCCGTTATTCTGGGAAGCGGCCCCGTGCTGAGGCCCGAGGATTTTCCGTTCAGGACCCCCGAACCTGCCGCCAATCCGGCCGCGGAACCTGCCGCTTGGGCGGAGCCGGAGCCGCCGCGCCCGTTGCTGGAGGTGGAGAAAAACACCATCCAGCGGGCCATCGAGCGCCACCAGGGCAACCTGACCAAAGCGGCCAAAGAGCTGGGCCTCACCCGCACCGCCCTCTACCGCCGGCTCGACAAGCATGACATTTAACCGCCTGGATACCGGTCTGCTAGGCCGGCTGCTGCTGCTGCTGGCCGCGCTGGGCGGGGGCGGCTACGCCGCGCTGTACCAGGCATACGGGCTGGCCCTGGCGGCGCTGGGGCTGCTGCTGGCCGGGGCGGTGAGCCTCACCCGCTACCTGACGCGCGGCCAGCAAGCCTTGGCCGACTTTACGCTGGCCGTGCAGTACCGCGATTTTTCGCGGCAGTACCCGGCGACCCCGGCGCCGGCCTCGTTGCGGCACCTGCTGGCGGCCTTCAACCAGGTCAATGCCACGTTCCGGGAGCTGCGGGCCGAGCGGGAAGGGCAGTTTCAGTATCTGCAAACCATTCTGGCGCTGCTCGATACCGGCATCGTGTCCTACGACGCGGCGGGCACCGTGGCCTGGGTGAACGAGGCGTTCAAGCACACGCTGCAACTGCCTTACTTGAAAAATATTCACGCGCTGCAAGCCCGGCAGCCGGTCTTGTACGAGGCCATCCGCCGGGCGGTGCCCGGCCAACCCGCGGTAGTGAAGCTGACCGTCGGCTACCAAACGGTGCAGCTGCTCGTGTCGGCCACGCGGTTCAAGCTGCGGGGCGAAGCCTTCACCCTGCTGGCCTTCAAAAACGTCAGTCAGGCCCTGGCCGACACCGAAACCGCCGCCTGGCAGCAATTGCTGCGGGTGATGACGCACGAAATCATGAACTCGGTCGCGCCCATTGCCTCCCTGGCCGATTCGCTGGGCCGCCATGTGCAAGCGGCCCAATCCTCGCAGGCAGCCCAGCCCTCAGCCTCAGATGCGGTCGCGGCCGAGCTGCTCGACGACGTGGGCACCGGCCTTCGCATCATCCGGCAACGCAGCGAAGGGCTGTTGCGCTTCGCCCAGGTATACCGGGACTTCAGCACTTTGGCCCCGCCGCAACGCACCACTCTTTACGTGCAGGAATTGCTGGAGGCCACCCGGCAGCTACTGGCTCAGCAGTTGGCCGCGCAGGGCATCGAAGTCACCCTCCGCGTCCGGCCCGCCCACCTCACCCTGCCCGCCGACGGCCACCTGCTGGAGCAGGTGCTTATCAATCTGGTGCTTAATGCGGCGCAGGCCGTGGCGCAAACCCCCAATCCCCGTATTAGCCTGCTGGCCTGGCCCGACGAACAGGAACGGGTGGTTATTGAGGTGAAAGACAACGGGAGCGGCATTGCCGCCGACGTGCTGGACAGCATTTTTATTCCTTTTTTCACCACCCGTCCCCACGGTTCCGGCATCGGGCTGAGCCTGGCCAAGCAAATCATGCAATTGCACCAGGGCAGCATTCAGGTTCATTCCGTGGAAGGGGCGGGCAGTGCGTTTCAGCTGTGGTTTCCCCGCTCGGCTATCTTCTAGGGGGATGCGCCTATCATAATGTTTTTTCCTACTGATACTTTCTGTTCTTACTCCAGTGCTACCATTGGCACAAGAATACGCTGACCCACGAATCAAAAAAATAATTATCCTCATGCTGATGGGATGGGGGTCCGCTGAGGACTCTTTTAGGTCGCAGCAAGTCAATATTTTTCCAACACTATCCCCAGCGCGTATAGGTTCCTCCGACCGACTGGTATTGGCTTGCCGTGACGCGTAGCTCACCAGCAACAAAGGCGATGACGACTGCGGTGGCGAAAACAGGTAATCTTGAGTTACTGGTGTTACCTATGAACAAGGCAGTGGGGATGTAATAAATGCGTTCTCACTGCCTGTTGGATGCTGGAAGAAACAAAACCAAGCTGATGATGAACCGTTGCTGTAACGCACTTTATCACCTATTTTTGTGTGCGATAACAACACTTATCAATGTCTCAGAACACTTTCCCCTTATTGCCCCGTTTACAGCAGCAGCTGAGTGAGCTTGGCGAACACCTGCGCCTGGCCCGGTTGCGCCGCCGCCTGAGCGCGGCCCGCGTGGCCGAGCGGGCAGGCCTGGGCCTCTCCACCGTGCGGGCCGTTGAGCAGGGAGCCGCCACGGTAGGGATGGGGGCCTACGCGCGGGTGCTGCTGGTGCTGGGCCTGGAAAAAAACCTCGCCCGGCTGGCCAGCGAGGACGCGCTGGGGCGCAAACTGCAAGACGCGGAGCTGCTGGTGAAAAAGCGCGCTCCCCGCGTAAAAACAGCCCCCCCGCAATAGCTATGACCAGGCCCGCTGACCGTCGGCTGCTTTACGTCTATGCTCATTGGCAGGGCCTGGCCAGACCCACGCGGATGGGAGTGTTTTCCGCCACGCCCGTGCGCGGCAAGGAGGTGTTCTCCTTCGCCTACGACCCGGACTGGTTGCGCTCGGCCCCCGCCCAGCAACTGGACCCGGCCCTACAGCTCTACGACGGCCCGCAGTACCTGGCCGACGAGACCAAGACCAACTTCGGGCTGTTTCTGGATTCGGCTCCCGACCGCTGGGGCCGGCTGCTGCTGCAACGCCGCGAGGCCCAGCAGGCCCGCCTCGCGGCCCGCCCTCCGCGGCCGCTGCTCGAATCCGACTACCTGCTGGGAGTTTTCGACGGTCACCGGCTGGGCGGACTACGCTTCAAGGCCCGGCCCGACGGCCCGTTTCTCGACGATAACGAGGCCCAGGCCGCTCCCCCCTGGACCAAGCTGCGCGAGCTGGAGCACATCAGCCTTCAGCTTGAACAACCCGACGCGGCCCGCGACCCGGCCTACGGGCAGTGGCTGGCCCAACTCGTGGCTCCCGGCGCGTCGCTGGGCGGGGCTCGGCCCAAAGCCAGCGTGCTCGACCCGCAGGGGCAGCTCTGGATAGCCAAATTTCCGAGCCGCCACGACGAGCGCGACATCGGGGCCTGGGAAGCGGTCGCCCACACGCTGGCCAGCCGGGCCGGGCTACGCGTGGCCGAGGGGCAGGCCCAACGCTTCGGCCAGCGTCACCACACGTTCCTGAGCCGGCGCTTCGACCGCACCCCCGCCGGCGAGCGGCTGCACTACGCTTCGGCTCTGATGCTGCTGGGCTACAACGACGCCACCGACCACCACGACGGAGCCAGCTACCTGGAGCTGGCCGAGTTTATCCAGCGCCAGGGCGCGCGGGTGGCCGACGACCTGGCCGAGCTGTGGCGACGCATTGCCTTCCACGTGTGCATCGCTAACACGGACGACCATTTGCGCAACCACGGCTTTCTGCTCACGCCCCAGGGCTGGCAGCTCTCCCCGGCGTTCGACCTGAACCCCGTGCCGCTGGCCTACGGGCTGACGCTCAACATTTCCGCAACCGACAACGCCCTGAGCCTGGACCTGGTCCGGGAAGTAGCGCCTTATTTCCGGCTCTCCGCCGGCACCGCCGCGACCATACTGACCGAAGTCGTTGCCGCCGTGCGGGGCTGGCGGGCCGTGGCCAGCGCCGCGGGTATCGGCCGCGGCGAGCAAGCGGAAATGGCGGGAGCCTTCACGGTGGCTACTCAGTGACCCTGGCCACAGGTGGACCCAGTGGAGTTTTTCTGATAAGAAGTCGTCGGCGTTTCAGCGGATTTTGACGGGCACCAGCAGGCAGGCAAAGACTGGTTCTGCGAGCTGGCGGCTGGTGGAAGACTTCCCATTTTGGTGGGTCAGGAAGGGAACGGTTGCTCAAAAACTCTCGCGTCTTTCGACCATGGTTGCGTCGTGGGCCGGAGCATTTCGTGGGGTGAACGAGTGGTTGATTCCGGGAAGAGCGGGGTCAGTCAGGGCGAACACGAAAGGTTGGGGCTGGGCTGGTGCGTTGGGAAAACGTCGGACGAATTCTGCGGAACTGAGCAAAACGAACCGCAGGCTACTAGCACTACCCAGCTTATTCCAGTGCCCTAGGTCGGATAAAAAAATCAGACAATGTGTGCGGAACGAGTTCAAAAAATAGCCAACCACCTGGGTAGCGCGCGGGGTAGTTCAGTAAGTAGCAAAGGGAAGGAGATGCCAAAAAATGAGCGAGCGGAACGAGTAGCAAAAGCGAAAAAACCAACTCATCAGCGAGAACGAGTCGAGAGACTTTGGGTACCAAATGATGAGACAGGCAGTGGGGCGAAAGTGAACAGCAGGCAGGAAACACGTGCTGGGTAAGGAACGACAAAATTACCCTGGCAGGGGAATCGAAGACCAGGCGAATACCTCAGAAAAAGGGGAAAATCGTACGCACGGTGAGGCTGGATTTTCTCGCGAAAGGAACGTGTCGCCAAGAAGCTCAAAGTCAGGTTTGCTACCAAATCAGAAGATGCACGAAATGGAAGGAGAGGCAGGGGCTGAGTGCGAGAGGAAAGTGGGAAAAGTGCGTGTGCGGATGAGAAAGCACTCGGAAAGAAATTGGCGATAGTGGGGCAGAGGACTCCGTGGGAATCGACTCGGTTTGTAGAGGGACATCGGTTCACCACAAGTAGAAAATGGAGCACGGACTGGGCAGCTGGAAGGTGGCCGGAAGTGACCTCACCGAGCTAATAGGAGAGGAGCTAGTGAATAAACGGAAGGCTGGAAAATGGGGTGGTGGCAAGAAGAGTTTCTCGGCAGGTAAGTGCAGCACCGTGACCTATCAGTAAATGGGAGGAGGTTTAAATCGGGGCACTGGCGAGCGAAGAGTTTGAAGCAAAAAAGTGAGGGTGGTGAGCGAGGAGAGATGGGTAGGAGAGGGGGGCATCTTGGCAAAAATGAGCATCAGGGTTTTATAACATCGGGGAATTTCTGACCGACATGAAGAGGGGAGCGGACTTCAAAAAGCAAGGCGATGTGAGGAGCTACTCGAAGAAAATTTGGGGCTGGTGGAATCGAGGTAATATCTGCTGGTGGGGGGGCAGAGACGAAGGGGTCGTTGAAAAAATGAGCGTGCGGAATAAGCCGAGTGGAATAACAGGATGGGCGAGGCATTTAAAAAAAGTTGAACTCGCAGGGAGTAGATGGTCATTTTTAGTGGTAGATTACGAACGACCTAGGTTTTCATAAAGTCAGTTCAGGCAATAATTAGCGAGAGGGGCACCTCAAATCATAGCTACCGCGTTGATTATCAGTCATAAGCAGAGCTTATTATTTAGTTTTTAATATAAGCAATTGATTATCAGTGTATAAATTATAAATTAGTGGTCTAAAAACGTGTTGAAACGGTAGAATTCCTTTAGCAACTTAGCGCTTTACTTTAGAAAACACATCAAGTAATTGATTATCAATAGCCATTTTATAAATAACCACTAATGGAAGCCCCTGACCAGCCTAAACGAGCCGCTCTTCGGAAGACCCCTCAGAAAGTCAAAAAAAGCGCCGCGCGCCCAGTTGGTTTAGAGGAAGAAGCCTACACTCAGTTGGAAGCTTGTGCGAAAAAGTTGAAGGTCAGTCGGCAGAAATACGCGAGTGCCGCCATCCGCTACTTTACTCAAAACGGGCTAAATCCAACCATCGAACAACCCAAGACATTGGGCCATCTGGAGCAAGTGCTGAGCGCGAAAACGCTGGACGCGCAGAACATGGCGGCGACGGTCGGCAACCGACTTGTGGCGATTTTGAGAACTTGGGAGAAGCAGCTCTACGAGTACCTCCAGGCGCAGCAGACCGCGACCACCAACTACCTGGGACAGATAGAAACTAACCTGCTGAGTCAGCAGGTCCAGGTAGAAAATCACGTGCTTTCACCCCTGACAGAACACGTCATCCGGGCCGAAATGGAAGCGTACTCGACCCGGGTTTTTGTGGAGCGAACGTACCTTCAGGTGATGGAGCAACCAGACACTGATTGGCCGAAATTCAACCAGTCAGTCAGCCAAGAACGCGACCAGCAGGTACTAATCAAGCTGCGAGAGCTACTCGCTCAGCGCGACGCGGAAAAACCAAAAGCCAGCGCGAAGCCCAGCCCAATGGAGAGCCCGGTAGCGCGAAAGGCGGCGGGCAAAGGGGAGGGTCAGCCCACGAAAACTTGAGTAGGCCTGCGGCTCCCGTACGCCAAAATCATTCACCTGAGGACGAACCGACGAGTCGTTTATGACAATAAGAGCGCCCCACGGCCGCGGGTCGATTACTTAAGCAAGGAAGCAAAAGCGGAAGGATAGACCGGACGCTTTTCGGGGTTGGAGCGTGCGGTCGGTGACATGGCCGAGCAGGTAGTAGCGCGCGCATAAACAACAGCCAGAATGAGCTGACGAAGGACACGGACAAGTCTCATTCGTTAGCGCCGAATCTGAACGTAGCGGAGCCGGCGCACATTGGCGACATTGGTAACAGATGTGAAAAACCGAAGGAATACACGCGGTAGAAGACGAAGCAGTTTGCTCAAAACTCTCAGCTTAGCACTGGACAGGTATCGGGAGAAAAGGACCCAGTATAGGCGGCGAGCGTCCATTGGAAACGTAAGAACCGAGGCACCGACGAGGGAAAGCAAGGAGCGAAAAAAGCGGACTTACAAACCCATGCGCACGTCGTTGATTCGCGGCACAGAAGACTGCCCTTGACTTTCAGGGTTTGGCCGCGCGGTTCAACCGGGTAGTATTCCAGCCGCGGGCGAATGTGCAGTTCGAGGAGCAGTTTAGGCAGGCAGTGTGTAGAGGATTCGAGCAAAATCGTCAGGATGTAAGCAACGGGAAAACTGCTAATACCATGGAACGGGCCGCCGCGGCGAATGGAGAAGAAAGTCGCTGTGCGAGCAGCGGATAACTGCCAGGAAGGTGCCCCTCGACGCGCAACTTGCCCGGCTCGATGACAAGCTCACTATCAGTTAATAGCTCGATGCCGAGCGGGGGAAAGCGCTTGGTCTGGAACGAAGCTCCAACTTTGGGTTCTACTAGGCGGCGATGAACAGCACAAAAAATGTCCAGGTGCATGCCGGGCAACTGGTGTCTCATACCCCATTGCTACCTGCTTGAGACTTATATTTCCCCTCTGCTAGTAATTCAGTGCCTTACGCCCATGCCCGTACCCGACTACAGAGTTTTTGATAATTCGGCCCCCACCATTGTGCCCCAGGTGAGTGTTCGGGCTGATTACAACCTGCTGCCGGTGCCCCGCAATACGATGGGCATCACTGACCGGGAAGAATTGACCCTGGTCGAAAACGTGACTTCCACGGTGCGCGCCTGGGAGCTGCGCATCGGCGATGAGTACCTGCCCGGTAATTTTGACACCGCCCACCTGCGCGACCTGCACGCCTACCTGATGCAGGACGTGTACTCGGAGCCGGGCGGCACCCGGCAGGACGAGCGCGATATCGCCCGCAGCCAGGCCCCGGCCGGGCCGCAGCTGCCCGCGCCGGCCGACGCGCGTCTGGGAGCCAACGAGCGAATCATTACCCTGCTGGGCGTGGACCAGGTCAATGCACTCCTCGACACGCTTAGCACCCTGCTCCAGCAGGAAAACATGCTCAAAGGGCTGGACAAGGCCCAGTTCGTGGACCGGTTGGCAGAGTACCACGTACAGTACGCGCGCGCCGCGCCCTTCACGGGCGGCAACGAACGGGTGCTAAATGTGGTCCTATACGAGTTGGGCCAGGGGGCGGGCTACCTGGTCGAGCCCAGTAAAAACCCGCACCTGCACGAAGCGACCGATGCTATCCTGGAGCGCGGAATTGACAGCGATAAAAGCCGGCTCAAGGCCGTACTCAACGACATCGTGCAGGAAGCGTCGGGAGCCACGGCCGAGCTGCGCCGGCGGGTTACTTTTCGCACGCTGCCTATCGACCTTGGCGCTCAGTTGGGCAATTTAACAAGCTGAGAGCTTGTTACTGCTAAGCGGGATATGATAGATAGAACACGCTAATAAGCCAGCACCTGCACTTCCACGTGGACGCAGTAGAGCAATTGCTTACCCTTGATGAACACGGGATAATTGTTGGACCAGGGGCGTTGTGGGTTCCTGCGGTACCAGGTTTGTTGACCTATTCCATACTTGGCCGTGAGCGCGGGAAAATCATCGGTCGGGTAACGGCGCTCCGGAATTCCGGGCCGGGGTAGGGGCACGACAAAGCGCTTGCCTTTACCGTCCCGCACGCTGGTTGCGCCGGTGTCGGCCGGGTCGGTGGGCAGGCACTCGACCACCAGGCACAGGCCACGCGCGGGCAGCAGTAGGTTGTAGGGGCTCAGGTCGAGCGTGAGCTTTCCCCGGGGGGCAGCGGCAAGCTGCTCCAGGGTGAGCACTAGCGGGGTGGGCAGCAGGTCCTGGGTGCCGGGTCGGGCTGCCCCGTCGGTGGTCGCGGCGGAGTCGAGCGTGACCAGGCGCACCCGCAGGCGGCCCTGCCGGGGTTTGTCGCGCAGGAAGAGCCGCACTTGCTGCACGACGCAGGGCTGGTCGGCCGGGGCCGTCGCGGGCCGCTCGATGACCATGGCTTCGGCCTGGCCGGGTAAGAGGTACTTGCCCAGCTCGGGTCTCTTGTCGGGGGCGGAGGAAAAGGTGAGCGCGCGGGGCGGGCGCACGGCCACCTCGCTCAGGGCGTACGCCTGGGGCAGCAGGCGTAGCGTGTCGGCGCTCGTGGACTGGGCGGGCAGCGGCAGCGTGAGCGGGGCGTAGCCGAGCCGCGAGAGGCGCAAGGGGCGGCCGGTTTCTAGGGGCAGGGTAAACGTCCCGTGCGCATCGGTGGTCGTGCCCCCGGTTGCGCCTTGGAATCGCACGGCTACCCCGGCCAGGGGGCGGTTGGTGGTGGCATCCACGACCGTGGCGGAATACCAGGGGCCAGTTATGAGTAGCCACCAGCTGGAGAGAATAAAATGGCGCATCAGGCGGGGGTAGTCGACGAGCCGAAGTAGTTCCGCTCACCCGGCTGGGGAAGGCCGCAGGAAAGGTAAGCGAGAAACAGCCAGCTTGAGCAGGTATTGGGAAGGGCTACGCGGCGGACCTACCACCGCTTGGCTAAACTTTACGGGCCTGCTCATCCCAGTTAGGCTAGGGCGTGAGGACATTAATAAATTGAATGTATCTTTATTTTAAAGCACTCTTTTTCATGCGCCGTCACGAAATTTCTGACCCCACCTGGGAACTGGTTGCCCCGCACCTGTCCGGCAAAGCCGAAGACGGCGGCGCGA
>JANXNW010000076.1 GCA_025353905.1 Hymenobacter sp. | reverse complement strand
TGCTGGCGGCCATCATCGCGGCCCAGGAGCGCGAGCGCGAGCGCATCGGCCGCGACCTGCACGACGGCGTGGGGGCCACCATCGCCACGGCCAAGCTGCTGCTGGGCCGCCTGAGCGGTAGTTTGGGCAGGCTGAGCCCATCGGCCGCCGGCCCCGACTCCGAAGCGCCCAGCCTGCTGCGGCTCATTCAGGAGAGCGTGGGCGCGGCCGTGCACGACGTGCGCGGCATTGCCCACAGTTTGTATCCGGCCGTGCTGGCCCGCTTCGGCCTGGCCGAAGCCCTTCAGCACCTGGCCGACGTGAGCAGCGAGGCCGGCGCGCTGGCCGTGCGCCTCACCGTGAACTACCCCCGCCCGCTGCCGCTGGCCCAGGAGCTGGCCCTCTACCGCATCTGCCAGGAGCTGATTCACAACGCGTTCAAGCACGCTCAGGGCGCGACTGAGCTGCGCATTGCCCTGCACCAAACCCCCGAACAGCTTACCCTGAGCGTCGAAGACGATGGCTGCGGCCTGCCCCCCGCCGCCCTCGACCCGAGCCGCCCCGGCGGCGACGGGGCCGGCCTGCGCAGCATGGACGTGCGCGCCCAAATGCTGGGCGCGACCTTGCGCCGCGAGTCAGTGAGTGGCAAAGGGCTGCGCACAGAGGTGGTGCTTAGCGCTTAGTGCTTAGTGCTTGGTGTCTGGTGTCTGGTGTCTGGTCATTGCGAGCGCAGCGAAGCAATCGCACCTGTTCGGCTCGTCATTCAGCTCGTCAAACGCAACTGAACAGGTGCGATTGCTTCGCTATGCTCGCAATGACCAGATACTAAGCACTAAGCACTAAGCACTAAAATTATGTCCGTCCAAATTGCCCTGCTCGACGACCATCCGCTGTTTCGTCAGGGGCTGCGCTACATTTTGCAAACCTTGCCCTATGTGGGCGAGGTCGTCGAGGCGGGCACCTTCGAGCAGGTGCTGGCCCTGTGCCGCCAGCGGGTGCCCGACGTGCTGCTGCTCGACCTGCAGATGCCCGGCATGGAAGGCCAGGAAGTAGCTCAACACTTGCTGGCTGAGTTTCCAGATTTGAAAATCATCGTGCTTTCCATGTTTTCAGCCGACAAGTTCATCACCCACATGATGAAGCTCGGCGCGCGCTCCTACCTGCCCAAGGATGCCGACCCGGCCCAGCTCAGCGAGGCGCTCGAAGACGTGTTGCGCACGGGCTACCATTTTACCACCACCATTTCGCGGGCGCTGGCGCGGGCCGACCTGCCGGCCGGCCGGCCCAGCACCGACGGCCGCCCCGCGCCCGTGGCCCTCACCCCGCGCGAGCTGGAAATCCTGCGCCTCATCTGCGAGGGCCAAACCGCCGCCCAGATTGCCGGGCGCCTCTTCATCAGCCGCCGCACCGTGGAGGGCCACCGCCAGAACCTGCTCGAAAAAACCGCCGCCCCCAACGCCGCCGCCCTCGTGCGCTACGCCACCCAGCACGGCCTGCTGAACCCGTCGTAAAACGGCGTGGCACTCCGTTTTGTCGCGCAGCGGCTAGCCGCGGCGTTCCCTGGCAGGATTTCTCCGACGCGAGCTTGCCGCTGCGCGGCAGAACGGAGTGCCACGCCGTTCAACACTGTTGTCAGGTAGAAATACGGGGTCGCAGAATCGGGTGTTTTTACGCTGAAACCAGGGTTTAGGGGGCAGTTGCTTTGTGCTACTTATCAAGGGTAAACAACTCCTGGTAAGTAGCCCTGCTTCAGTCTCTGAGCTATGAAAATGTCGTTGGTAGCGTACTCGTCCGACTCGCCCTCGCGGGGAGGTCGGGACGCTACCGATTACCGGCTGACCCCGGACGAGGCTGCTGCCCGACCCGAGACGCGGCCAGCCGCTGCGCCCACGCGGGTGCTGGAGCGCCTGCTGCGAATGCAGAACGCCGAAATCGCGCTGCACCTCGTTTTCAGTCGCTTAGCGCTGCCCCGGCTCAGCACCCTGCACGCGTTGCGCCGCTACCTGGCCGGCGAGCAGCTGCCGCCCGAGCTGGCCGCGCAGTGCCAGCAGCTGCTGGAAAACGTGCATCGCCCCCAGAATTAGCCCCCAGAATTAGCCCCCCGACTTACGGCACCTGCTTCTTGTACGCGCCCGGCGTAAGACCCTCGTGCTTTTTAAACAGAGCCTGGAAATACGACAGGTTGTTGAAGCCCGCCCGCAGGCAGACTTCGGCTACGCTGGCCAGCGGCTGCCGCAACAGGCGCTTGGCCTCGGCCAGCCGCTCGCGCACGATGAACTCGACCGGCGTCAGCCCAAATTCCCGTTTGAAGAGCCGGAAAAACGTGGCCTTGCTCATGCAGGCCAGCGCCGAGAGCTTTTCAATGGTCAGGCTATCCGCTAAATGCTGTTTGATGTGCTGCACCACGGGCGCGAAGCGGTGGGTGTCCAGGTGATGGGCGTAGTCGCGGAAAATGAGTTGCCGGGCCTGGGTTTGCATGAGGCGCACGAGCAATTCTTGAAGGGTGAAGCCGGCGAGCACGTCCTTGGCGGCGTCGGTGGTGCGGGCCACGGCCACGAGGCGTTCCAGAGTGCCGGTCAGCTCGGGCGTGTTGGTGAGGTGGGCAAAGTCGGCCCCGATAGTAGTTGCCCCGCCCGCGCCAGCCCCCACGGCCCACGCCTCGTGGCCTTCGGCACGCGGGTAGCGCTCATTGAGCAAATCCACGGTTTGGCGAATAGTGTCGGGGGCGATGGCCACGGCCAAGCACTGCGTGGGCTGGCGCGCGCAGGCATCGGGGAAGTCTATTTCCATCAGCTCGTCCTGGCCCACCACCACACTCTCGCCGGGCAGGTAGTCGAAGGCCGGGCGGCCGGGCAGGTGCATCACCTTCTTGCCCCGAAGCATGGTTGTCAGGGCCAGCCCGCTCAGGCGCAGCGGCACACGGTGGGCGGCCTCGTGGGTCTCGAAAATATTTAGCTCGAACGCGTCGAGGGCGAATACGGTGCGGTTTTCGACCAGCGTCCGCAGCTGCCCGAACGAGAGCGGCGGCACGGCGGCGGGCAGGTACAGCGCGGAGGGAGTAACCATTGGCTGGGAGGGGAAGAAGCACGACCGGGTGGGCCGGCCAAGTCGCGGCAATTTCAGCATTTTTTGCGACAATACCACATACGGCCGGGGAGTTTAACAACGCATCTTTGCCTGAGCTGAAAAGTCAGTAGGTTTGCCATTGCGAGCATGTTGCGCATGGAGCAAGGGACGAAGCTGAACAGCTGCGATTGCCTCGCTGCACTCGCAATGACTTGCCCATTACTCCTTCACTCATCACTTAACCCCACCCCAAAGCCATGACAGAAACGCTGGAAGAAACCACCACCGTGATTGCCCGCCCCAAGTTCAAGTCGCACTACGACAACTTCATTGGCGGCAAGTGGGTCGCGCCCGTTAAAGGGCAGTATTTCGACAACCCTTCGCCCATCGACGGCAAGGCGTTTTGTAAAGTCGCCCGCTCGTCAAAAGAGGACATCGAGCTGGCCCTGGATGCCGCCCACGCGGCCTTCAAAACCTGGGGCAAAGCCTCGCCGGCGACGCGCAGTAACGTGCTGCTCAAAATCGCCGACATCATGGAAGCTAACCTGGCCCACCTCGCCGCCGTCGAGTGCGTGGAGAACGGCAAGGCTATCCGCGAGACGATGGCGGCCGATATTCCGCTGGCCATCGACCACTTCCGCTACTTCGCGGGTGTCATTCGGGCCGAGGAAGGCTCAGCTACTGAGCTGAACCAGGACACGCTCTCGCTCGTCATTCAGGAGCCGCTGGGCGTCGTGGGCCAGATTATCCCCTGGAACTTCCCGATTCTGATGGCGACCTGGAAAATCGCGCCCGCGCTGGCCGCCGGCTGCTGCGTGGTGGTGAAGCCCGCCGAGCAAACCCCGGCCAGCATCATGGTGCTCATGGAAATGATTCAGGAGGTGGTGCCGGCCGGCGTGATTAACGTCGTGAACGGCTTCGGCCTCGAAGCCGGCAAGCCGCTGGCCCAAAGCCCACGGGTGCAGAAAGTAGCCTTCACGGGCGAGACGACCACCGGCCGCCTGATTCTGCAATACGCCGCCGAGAACATCATCCCCGTCACGATGGAGCTGGGTGGCAAGTCGCCCAACGTGTTCTGCAAGAGCGTGATGGACCACGACGACGATTTCCTCGATAAGTGCATCGAAGGAGCCGTGATGTTTGCCCTGAATCAGGGCGAAATCTGCACCTGCCCCTCGCGGCTACTCGTGCACGAGGACATCTACGACGAGTTCATCGCCCGCGTCATCGAGCGGGTCAAAGCCATCAAGCTCGGCAACCCGATGGACCCGAGCACCATGATGGGCGCGCAGGCCAGCAACGACCAGTACGAAAAAATCCTGAGCTACCTCGAAATCGGCAAGGCCGAAGGGGCGGAAGTGCTTTGTGGCGGCGAGGCGTACTCGCAGCAGGACGGCACCATCGCCGAGGGCTACTACATTCAGCCGACCATCTTCCGGGGCCACAACAAGATGCGAATTTTCCAGGAGGAAATATTCGGGCCGGTGCTGTCTGTCACAACTTTCAAAGACAACGAGGAAGCCATCGAGTTGGCCAACGACACGCTCTACGGTCTCGGGGCCGGCCTCTGGAGCCGCGACGCGCACGAGCTGTATCAGATGCCGCGCGCCATTCAGGCCGGCCGCGTCTGGGTGAACTGCTTCCACGACTACCCAGCCGGCGCGCCCTTCGGCGGCTATAAGGCGTCGGGCTTCGGCCGCGAGAACCACAAGATGATGCTGGCGCATTATCGGCAGACGAAAAACATGCTGATTTCGTACAGCCAGCAGAAATTAGGCTTCTTTTAGGCTGTGCGGTAAGCCTTAGCTTGCCGTTTTAACGTTGAAAACTACCGCTGGCCGTGGCTGGCGGTAGTTTTTGTTTTTAATTCCTATACCTTAACGGCCCTGCGGTGCCAACTAAAGCTTACCCTGCATTTATGTCCACTCCCCGCGTACTCGCCACCCTGGCCGCCGAAGCCACCATTGATTTGCTGCGCGACGAGCACGGCCCGCTCATGTTCCATCAAAGCGGCGGCTGCTGCGACGGCTCCTCGCCGATGTGCTTCACGAAGGGCGAGTTTCGCATCGGCGGCTCCGACGTCTGGCTGGGCCAGATTCACGGCTGCGACTTTTTCATGAGCACCAGCCAGTTTGAATACTGGCAGCACACGCAATTGACGATTGACGTGACTAAGGGCCGGGGCGCGAGCTTTTCGCTGGAAATTCCGCTCGGGGTGCGGTTTCTGATTCGCTCGCGGCTGTTTACGGAGGACGAGTCGCGCGACATGCTGCCGGTGCAGGTGGGGGAGGAGTACCTGGCTCAGTAGTGTTTAGTTGGTCGTTGACAGTTTATTTTAAAGCCGACAACAAACAACCAACACCTAAAACAGCGGGTGCTTTCTTGCGGCCGCGAGGCGCTCGTCTTCGGCTGTGAGGTAGTTGAGCTGGAAGCTGGCGCTGAGTAGGTGGCCTTGCGCGTCCTGGTAGCGACCGAGTTCGGTCAGGGTTGGGAGCGGGCCGGCCGCCAGCACGTCCAGCAGCTCGTCTGGCGGGGGCGTGTCGCCGCCGGGGTTGATTACCCGGAACAGCAGGGTGGTCGTGCCGGGTACCCGCGCCCCAAACTGCTCGCCCGTGACGGACGCGCCCTCGTTGCCGCGGTGCAGCCAGACGCTGCCATTAGCCATTATTTCGAGGCTGTCGTAGCCGCCGGTCTGGTTGCGGCCGGCGCTGCCGAAGCGCAGCGGCTGCGTGTGCTGCCGAAAGTCGGCATAGACGAGGCGCGTGAGCTGCGTCAGGCGCGGGAAGCGTAACGCGACATCGTCGCGGCTCAGGGCGGCGTTGATAGCGGCGGCGTGGTCGCGCAGGCAGTCGCCGATTTGGTCGAACTCGGCCGGCGTAAACTGTCGGGGGTTCACCCAGACCAGGTTCTCGTGGGCGGCCGTATCGCGGGCTTGCAGCTGGCGCTGGGGCAGCGCGTCGGCGGGCAGCGCGGCCGGATAGAACGCCAGCCCGCTGCCCGCGGGCAAAGGCGGGCCAGCTGGAAAAAGCCGGTGCAGCCCGAACGGAATGAACCGCCACCGGCCCGGCCCAAACCCCCGCCCGTCGAGGTCAATGAGCCGGCCGTTCCAGTAAAATTCCTGGCTGCTGTAGCTGTTAAAAAAGTTTTTATGCGCCGCTCGCACGAAACGCAGCTGGTTCGCACCGCACGAAAGCACGGTAGTTACGGGCGCGTTTGCCTCCGTGGTAAAAAAGCTCGAAATGAAAAACAACCCCATCACCACGACGGGCACGGCCGCAATGAGCAATGTCAGGCGAAGCCAGGTAGCCATGAGCGGACGAGAAAAGAACAAGTGAGTGGCGGCGGCACTCAGAGTGCCCGCGCAAAGTTGGGGCGGCCGGAGCCGAGTTGGTGTTTGCCGGTCGCGTGGTCAGCCGTTGAATATCAAGTGTTAAGGAACGACTTCGGTTTTGATTGGTAAACCGCTCGCGTAGTCCTGTGCAGTGGCCGGTTCGACTATTTTAGCCTCATTTGAAATAAAAGTTGTTATTCCATAAGCCAGCAGGGACTTGTGTGGTTGGTCGGCCTGCGGACTCCGGCGCTGCGCGCCTCAGGTCTGCGGCCAATTTCTCCCCCTCTTACAACCCCCGCACCAATACCCGCACGTCCACCGTGCGGCCGTGGTCGTCGGCGCAGGAGATTTTGACTTCGCCTGGCGGAGGGCGGAAAAACACTCGGCCGGTAGCCGGCGCGGCTTGCAGAAACCGGTCGTTCACGTACCAGTACACTTGGCGCACCTCGGCGGCGGCGGCGCAGCTCAGCAGCAGTTGGGGCCGGTCGAGCGGGTCGAGCACATACTCGGCGTGGGCCTGGGGTGAGGTAATGGCCAGCAGCGGCGCGGCCTCCGCCGAGGCGGCGGGGCCGGTGGCTTCGGCCCCGCGCACGAGGCGGCAGGCGGGATTATGCGGCGGCAGGCGGCGCGTGGGCAGGCCCTGGCTTTCGCGGAAGGCCAGCACTTCGGGCCGCAGGTTGGCGAACAGCTCGCGCCGGTAGCCGCTGGCCGGTGCGCAGGCCCGGCAGTAGCAATACGCCCCGTCGGCCGATACGAGCACCTCGCGCTGGTGCTGGCAGCGCCCGCCGCCCGACACGCCCGGCAGATAATAATCGAGCAGTTGGTTCGGGCAGTTCTCGCCCGGCACCAGCCCAG
>JANXNW010000042.1 GCA_025353905.1 Hymenobacter sp. | reverse complement strand
GCCGGGTCCGACACGGGTTGCGAGGCAATGTCGCGGCCCGACACCGACGACACGGCCCCGGTCACGCTCTGGCGCTCCTGCGTACCGTAGCCCACCACCACCACTTCTTTCAGCGACTGCGTGTCTTCCACGAGCCGGATGGCCAGGTTGGGCGCAGCCCCCGTAATAGTCAGCTCCTGCCGCACGAAGCCGACCGAGCTGAACACGAGAACGCTGTTCTCGGGCACGTCGAGGCTGAAACTGCCGTCGGGTCCGGTTGAGGTACCCTGCGAAGTGCCCTTCACCAGAACCGTCACGCCGGGCAACCCCTCGCCGTTAGCCTGGGTTACGCGGCCCGCCACGGGTATCGCGGCGGGAGCGGCGTAGTGTTCGCTGGGCGCGTCGGCCAGCCTGCCAGGCCCCGGCCCGGCCAAAGCCCACGAGGGCAGAGCGCCGCTCAGCAGCAGCGCGCCAACTAGCAGCCCAGCGGGCCGATAGCCAAGTCCCGTTTGGTGTTTAAAGGGTATTTTCATGGTAGTAAAAGTTGGGTTGATGGATGGGAAATTTTAGCTCAAAAAAAAACTCAGTGCGGCGGGGTCGCCGCAAAAAACTTCCCCGGCCAGCTGCGTCATTGTTCCCACCACTTCACAGCCGGCCGGTTCAGTTTTTTCAAGGCTTATTTTAGGGCTTAGATGTACTGATTGATAATGCTTTCGAGCCACTCCTGCTTGCCGCTGCGCGGTGCCGGCTCGCCCGATTGGTGGGCGATGGCGCGCAGGTCTTCCAGCGTCAGCTGGCCCTGCTCGAAGGCCGCGCCCGCACCCGAGTCGAACGAGGCGTACCGCTCCTGCCGGAACTGCCGGTAGGCCGATTTTTCCAGGATGGCGGCGGCCGTCACCAGGGCGCGGGCAAACGTGTCCATGCCCGCGATGTGGCCGATGAAAATGTCCGCCAAGTCGGTAGAATTACGGCGGGTTTTGGCGTCGAAGTTGATGCCGCCCGGCCGGATGCCGCCGTGCTCGAGGATGATGAGCATACTCTCCGTCAGCTCGTTGAGGTTGTTCGGGAACTGGTCGGTGTCCCAACCGTTCTGGTAGTCGCCGCGGTTGGCGTCCATGCTGCCCAGCAGGCCGGCGTCGGCGGCCACTTGCAGCTCGTGCTGAAAGGTGTGGCCGGCCAGCGTGGCGTGGTTCACCTCCAGGTTCAGCATGAAATCGTGCTGCAAGCCGTGCTCCCGCAGAAAACCGATGACGGTGGCCGCGTCGAAATCGTACTGGTGCTTGGTGGGTTCGGCGGGCTTGGGCTCGATGAAGAACTTGCCCGTGAAGCCCTGCTGCCGGGCGTAGTCGCGGGCCAGGGTCAGAAAGCGAGCCAGGTGCTCCTGCTCGCGCTTCATGTTGGTGTTGAGCAGGGTCATGTAGCCCTCGCGGCCGCCCCAGAACACGTAGTTCTCGCCGCCCAGCGCAATGGTCGCGTCAATCGCGTTCTTCACCTGCGTGGCGGCGTGGGCCACCACCGCGAAATCGGGGTTGGTGCTGGCCCCGTTCATGTAGCGCGGGTGCGCAAACACGTTGGCCGTGCCCCAAAGCAGCTTTACGCCGCTCTCGGCCTGGTGCTGCCGGGCGTAGTCCACGATGGTGCTCAGGTTGCGCTCGTACTCAGCCAGCGAGTGGCCCTCGTCCACCAAATCGAGGTCATGAAAGCAGTAGTAAGGCGTACCGAGCTTGGTAAAAAACTCGAACGCGGCATCCATCTTGTCCTTGGCCCGGCCGATGAGGTCGGGGTGCGCGTCCCAGGCAAAGTGCTTGGTGCCAGGACCGAACGGGTCGCCACCCGTCCCCACGAAAGTGTGCCAGTACGAGACGGCGAAGCGCAGGTGCTCGCGCATGGTTTTGCCGGCCACCAGCTGGTTTTCGTCGTACCACTTGAATGCCAGCGGATTATCCGATTCGCGTCCTTCGTAGCGAATGGTATCGATGCCGGTAAAAAATTCGGTTTTAGAAAGCGAGCTGCTTGTCATAGTCTGGCGGGCTTGTGTGGAAAGTGGTTGGTTGGAGAGCGGCTGATGGGGAAATAAGCTGAGCTAGAGCGGCTTGCCAGCGGCCGTACGCGGCCTGGTACTGCTCACGCAGCCCGGCAGTAGGTTCTTCGGTGCGGATGCGCTGCAGGCCTCTAAAGGCTTCGGCCGGACTGGCGTACACGCCCGCTCCCACGCCCGCGCCGCGGGCCGCGCCTTGCGCCGCGTCGGTGTCATAAAGCTCCAGCTCCACGTCGGCGCAGTTCACGAACGCCTCCCGAAACACCGGGCTGAGGAACATATTGGCGTGGCCGGCGCGCACCCGGCGCACCTGCACCCCCGTGTCCCGCATAATGTCGAGGCCGTAGTTGAGGGCGAACACGATGCCCTCCTGCCCGGCCCGCAGCAGATGCGCCCGCTCGTGCACGTTGAAGTTGAGGCCGCGCAGCTCGGCCGTGGCCGGGCGGTTTTCGAGAATGCGCTCGGCCCCGTTGCCGAAGGGCAGCAGCGTGAGGCCCGCCGCGCCCACGGGGGCCTGCGCGGCCAGCTCGTTCATGGCCTCGTAGGGCGTTTCGCCCACCACGGAGCGCAGCCAGCGGTTGAGAATACCAGTGCCATTGAGGCACATCAGCACGCCGTTGCGGGGCCGCGCCAGCGTGCTGTTTACGTGCACGAAGGCATTCACCCGCGAGCGCGGGTCCACGGTATTGGTTTCGTTGATGCCGTAGACCACGCCGCTGGTACCGGCGGTGGCCGCGATTTCACCGGCCCGCAACACGTTCAGCGAGAACGCATTGTTGGGCTGGTCGCCGGCCCGGTAGCTGATGGGTGTGCCCGCCGTGAGGCCCAGCTCCCGCGCCGCGTCGGCGCTCAGGTGGCCCTGC
>JANXNW010000034.1 GCA_025353905.1 Hymenobacter sp. | reverse complement strand
ATTTACTGCGCCGCTTGACCGGAATCAAGCCCACGATGCGGGGCCAAACCCCTGGGGCCATGTCGGAGGTATATCGCTTCGTTCGCATACTAACGTTTTAGAATTGATTTCCCAGCAAAATTAACTTAAACAGCTTCTTAGCCCGTTGCTGGGCGCGCTGCCGGGCGGCGGCTTCTTCTTCGGGGCTGCCGAAGCGGATGTTGCCGCTGGCCAGCATCTGGGCCAGGCCCTCGCGAGCGAACCGCGCCTGGCCCTGCCGAAACACGGTCCGCGTAACTACTTGGCCCTTCGCTTCGGGCAGCGGAATGGGTTTGGGCGCGGGCAGCGTCCGCAGAGCCGTTAGCTCGAACACGTAATTACCGCCCGTGTCGCCGACCTTGACAATCAGCCCCGGCAGGCCGTTGAACTTATACGGCCCGTCGGAACGGGGCACCTCGCGCGTGAACCACGCCTCCCAGCGCCGGCCCGCGAAGGCGGCCGTGGCCCGCTGGCAGGCGTAGCCCGCCACGGTACTCGTCGCGGGCGTGATGGACCAGGTTAGAAAATCGGACGCTTCCCGATAAACGTACTTCGTCATGCCAATGCTCTCGTGGGTGATGACGGCGCGCGGGGCGGTGGTTTTGTAGATGATGCCTTCTATTTGATGGCGCATCTTGTCCGCCGGAATGTCGTCTATGTTCAGGTTGATAACCTTTTCGCCGCCGGAGCCACCGGAGCCGCCAGTTGCCTCCGCCAGGTTGAGCCGCGCATTCATGACCGAATCCACGTACACCGCGTCCAGGTTATCAAACCGCGAGAGCCGCTCGCCCAGCAGCAGGCGCAGTGGCTCGGTGCGGGTGGCGGGCAGCATCGAATCGGGCCGATACGTGAGCCGGTAGCGGGCTTCGAGCCGGGCGGGGTCGTCGGTTGGTAAAAGCGGCAAGGCGGCCGTAGCCGCGGCCGGCACTTGTGCCGACGCGACGCGGGCCACGGCCCAGAGGCCGGCGACGAAAATCAGCAACGGACGACGCATGGGGAGCAGGGTGAGCATGATACGAAGCTACTTCAATTCCAGTGGATTATTGTTTTTCTTAGCGCGTTCGAGCCGCAGCCTCTGAACTTGGCCGGGGTTGTCAGGAAAAAAACCGGAGCCAGTTGGTAACGACGCATTCATACGCCCCACCGGGTCGCGGTCGAAGTCGGCGGCGACTTGCAGGTAGTCGGCTTTGGTGGCGGCGATGGCTTTTATGGGGAAGTTGAGGAGCCGCTCGGCGGCGGGTTTGCGCAGGCTCAACAGCTCATACACGTAGTGCTGGCGCGCGTCGCTGACCCGGATAAGCAGCCCCGGCAGCCCGGCAAACTTGTACGGCCCGTCCGACACGGGCATTTCGCGCGCGAACCACGCCTCCCACTGCCGCCCGCCAAACGTAGTCGTGGCCCGCTGGCAGGCGTAGCCGGCTATGGTGGCCGTAGCGGGCACGATGGTCCAGCTCAGAAATCCGGCCGGCTCCTCGTAGCGGTAGTCAGTCTGACCCAGGCTACCCACAAACCAGACCGCGCGCCCGGCCGCCGCCTTATAAACGGCGTGGCGAAAGGCTGTGCGCGGTAAAGCGGCCGCCTTACTGAGCATGTCCTGTAGCCGGTTCTGCCCATCGGCCTGACTGGTGTTCGTTGGTAAATACTGCACACTCGCCAGTAGGGAGTCGGTGAGCCGCTTGCCCTCGCTCTCAAACCGCGAAAACGACTTGCCCATTTCCAACCGCAACCGCTCGGTACGCGCCGAAGCCGGGTTGGTCGAGTCGGGCTGAAACCGCAGCTGGTAGGTGGCCACGAGCTGCACCGGCTCCGGGGCGGCCGGTAGGAGCGTGGCAGACTGGGCGCGGGTGTCGGCCGCATACAGCAGAGCGGCGGTCAAGTAAATGAGGCGACTACGCATTGTCAAGGTCGGGTCGGGAGTTACTTCAATTCCAGCGGGTTATTGTTCTTCCTGGCCCGCTCGCGCATCGTTTGTTGCGACTGCTCCGGGTTAGCCAGGATGATTTTAGCCCCGGCCGGGGCCGACGCGTTAATCCGCCCCATCGGGTCGCGGTTGAAGTCGGCAGCAGCACTCAGGTAAGCGGCTTTGCTGGCGGCAGTCGTTTTGACGGGGAACGTGAGGAGCCGCTCGGCGCTGGGCTTGCGCAGGCTCAGCAGCTCGTACACGTAGTGCTGGCGCGCGTCGCTGACCTTGACAATCAGCCCCGGTAGGCCGCCGAATTTATACGGCCCGTCCGAGACGGGCACCTCGCGCGTGAACCACGCCTCCCACTGCCGCCCGCCGAAGGTGGTCGTCGCCCGTTGGCAGGCATAGCCGCCGATGGTGGCCGTGGCGGCCGCTATCGTCCAAGTGAGAAACCCGACTGGCTCCTCGTAGCGGTAGGTAGCCGTACCGATGCGGCCTACGAACCAAACCGCCCGCCCGGCCGTCGCCTTATAAATGACGTGGCGAAAGCCGGTGCGCGGCCCAGCCGAAATCTTGTCCATTACGCGTTGTATTTGGTCTTGCATATCGGATGGGCTGGAATTTTTTATAGCATCCCCCATTCCAGCCGTCAGCGAGTCGCTCAGGCGCTTGCCCTCGCTCTCGAAGCGCGAAAACGACTTACCCATCTCCAAAAATAGCCGCTCGGTGCGGGCCGAGGCCGGGTTGGTCGAGTCGGGCTGGAACCGTAGCTGATAGGTGGCGACGAGCTGTACCGGCTCCGGGGCGGCGGGCAGGGGCGTTTGGGCGCGGGCGGCGGTTACGGTCAGCAGCAGGAGCGGGGCCAGAGCTAGGAAGGAGCGAAGCATGTGCGGAAGGGGAGGATGCGCGCGTTGTGGAGGCAAGATAAACAGAATTAGTCAGTGGCGCGAGTTAGGTAAGCGGCTCGGCAGTCGCGGGTTAGAAACCACAGACAGCGAGCTAGGAAATGGAATACGAGCGTTACGAATATTTTCGTAGAACAAAGGTGACCTAGTAGCAACCGTAATTGCAAGAACGGATTACGAAATTATTCGTATGTAAGCCTAAGCCACTGTCATTCAGTAGGAAATAGTTTTTGAACGATTGTCATCGCTCTAACCTGATGCGTCAGCGGGCCGGTGAGCAGCAGTTGGTCCGCCGAGCGCCGCCCTGCGTATCGTTTCCTGACCTGCCGCCTCATTCAGCTCAGCGCCAGCTCTGCCAGGCCCAAATCAGCAGTCCGCCCCCAAACGCGTACAGCATAATCGGCCCCAGGCAGCCGGTGAGCAAATACCAGTTCAGCACCTGCCGCCAGCTGAGCCGCTGCGGCTCCAGGCGGTAATACTCGACGGTGCGCAGGAATTTGTATTCCGTGCCCTGCGGCCACACCCGGTACGAGCGCAGCGGCAGCACCGGAAAGAAAAACAGTACCACCCACTTCGTGGCAACGTGCGAGCCGTCGGGCTGCCGCTCGCGGCGGCCGTAGAGCGTGGTGCCGATGCCGTTGAAGGTGTACATAACGAGTCGAATTCAGGTGCTGGGTGGAGCGGGCCCGAAGTACGGGGGCCGCCTCCTAATTACCGCGCCTGGCTCGGTTACAAAGGGTGTAGGACCGCGCCACAACCGCAATATCGCGCCCGACCTTGACTTGCCGCTTCGCGGCAAAACGGAGTGCCACTCCGTTCTACACCCGCCGCACTTCGAGCACCCGCGCCGTGTCCTCGCTTACCTTGAAGCGCTCATCGACCCGGAAGCCCACGAGCCAGCAGATTTTACCGTCCCCGGAAGTCAGCACCCGCACGTCGTCCTTGAGGTTGAGCGGTATTTTTTGGTCGATGAGAAAGTCGCTGACCAGCTTTTTGCCCTTCAGGCCCAGCGGCACGAAGCTGTCGCCCGCACGCCAGCGGCGCAGCGTGAGCGGAAACTGAAGCTGGTCGGCATCGAGCGCGGCCGTGCCGCGGCTACGAGGCACTTCGTAGCCAGCGGCGGCGTGCTCGGCCGCGAGCAGGCGCAGGCCCCCGTCGGCGGCCAACTCAGTCTGGCCCTCAGCTAATTGGTAAGTGCCGTACTGGGCCAGCCGGCGCGGGGTGATGACGAGCTGGGCGCGGTCCTTCACCAGGCGATGAGTGGGTGAGTCGAACTGCTTGCCGGCCAGCCCGTTGAAGCTGGCCACGATGTCCTTGCTCACGGCCCACGAAAAGCCGAACGGCCGCAGCAGCTCGTGCAGCACCAGGGCCGTGGCGGCGGTGCGCTGCAGCAGGCTGATGTCGAAATATGTCGCCTCGGGCGCGTCGCGTCGCGACTGAACCCCCACATCTTCGACGTAGCGGCGCACGATTTCCTCGGCCCCGCCCACGCGCTC
>JANXNW010000028.1 GCA_025353905.1 Hymenobacter sp. | reverse complement strand
CGGTCAGCACCGTCTCGCCGGCCGCGTCTTTGAAGACGAGCGGGAAATTCTGCTGCCGGTTCTGCCCGTTTACCCAGCTCAGGTCGTAGCCGTCAAAGGGAATTTTAGCATCAGTAGGCGCGGCGGTCGGGTTTTGGGCGGCAGCTGTTTCGGTGGTTTGGGCCAGCGCGCGGCCGGGACCGGCGAACACGGCCGCCGCGAGCGCGGCCATTAAGAAGAGGTTTTTCATGGAAGAATAGCAGATTGGGCGGCTCTTGTGCGGCCACTGCCCCCGCCGTAGCCAAGTCAGCGGCCAAACTCCGGGCGGCGGCTCTGCCAGCGTTTAAACCGTTTTTTTGGCCCCGCCCCCGCCCCCCGCCCCGGTCATCCTGACCCGGTGGCCTGGTCAAAACGACTCGCCTCCGTCTCTGACGCTGGCAGGTGCTCCGGCAGACACCCGTAACCTCCGTTTCCACTCCGCCCAAAATCCCGCCCGCCCCCACCCCGCCGTACCTTTGCCGGGCTGTACGCCTTTGCTATATGATTTCCATTTCCGACCTCGACTTTCACTTCGGCTCGCGCACCCTCTACGACGGGGCGAGCCTGCACATCAAGCCTAAAGACAAAATCGGCCTCGTCGGCCTCAACGGCACCGGCAAGAGTACGCTCTTGCGCCTGCTCGTGGGCGAGTACCGCCCCGACGGCGGCTCCATCTCCATGAGCAAAGACGTCAGCCTGGGCTTTCTCAACCAGGATTTGCTCAGCTACGACTCGCACGAGTCCATCCTGCTCGTGGCGATGCAAGCCTTCGCCGAGGCGTTGGAATTGCAAAAGAAGATTGACGAGGTGCTGCTCGAATTCGAAACCAACTACCGCGACGAGCTGGCCGACAAGCTCGCCAATTTGCAGGAGCGCTTCGAGGCGCTGGGCGGCTACACGATGCAAGCCAAAGCGGAGGAAATATTGGAAGGGCTGGGCTTCTCGACCGACGAGCTGCAACGCCCGCTCAAAACGTTTTCCGGCGGCTGGCGGATGCGGGTCATGCTGGCCAAAATCCTGCTCCAACAACCCTCGCTGCTGCTGCTCGACGAGCCAACCAACCACCTGGACTTGCCCAGCATCAAGTGGATAGAAACGTATCTGGCCGGCTACGAGGGCGCGGTGATTATCGTGAGCCACGACCGCGAGTTCCTGGACGGTACCACGAACACGACCGTCGAGGTGAGCGGCGGCAAGCTCAATGCCTACGCCGGCAACTACTCATTTTATCAGGAAGAAAAGGTATTGCGTACCGAAATTCAGCAGGGCGCGTACGACAATCAGCAGGCAGCCATCAAGCAGGCCGAGCGCTTTATCGAGCGGTTTAAGGCTAAAGCCAGCAAGGCTAAGCAGGCCCAGAGCCGCGTTAAGGCCCTCGATAAATTAGAGCGTATTGATGCCGTTGCGCCGGATGCCGCGAAGGTTAATTTCAAGTTTAATTTCACGCAGCAGCCCGGCCGCCATATTTTGCGGATGGAGCAGGTGAGCAAGAATTACGGCGAGAAAAAGATATTCCGCGACACGCACCTGCACATCGAGCGCGGCGACAAAATTGCCCTCATCGGGGCCAACGGCAAGGGCAAGAGCACGCTCATGCGCCTCGTCGCCGGCCACGAGCCGCCCACGGCCGGCCGCCATCAGCTGGGCCACAACGTGATAATGGCCTTCTACGCCCAGCATCAGCTCGAAAGCCTGTCGGTCGAGAACGAGATTTTGCAGGAGATGAACGCCGCCGGCTCCCGCCGCAACGACATGGAATTGCGGACGATATTAGGCTCGTTCCTGTTCACGGGCGACGACGTATACAAGAAGATTAAGGTGCTCAGCGGCGGCGAGAAAAGCCGCGTCGCGCTGGCAAAAACCCTGATTTCGGAGGCCAACTTCCTGCTGCTGGACGAGCCGACGAACCACCTCGACATGCAGTCGGTGAACATCCTCATCCAGGCCCTGGAGCAGTACGAGGGCACGTTCATCGTCATCAGCCACGACCGCTATTTCGTGGAAAACGTGGCCACCAAAATCTGGTACATTGAGGACTTGCAGCTCAAAGAATACCCCGGCACCTACCATGAATTCGAGCAGTGGCAGGACGACCGCGCCCGCGTCGCCAAATCAAATGGCACTCCCGCCGCCCCCGCCGTCAAAGCCGCGCCCAAGCCCGAAACCACGCCCACGGTCAATAAAACCCCGTCGCCGGACCAGAAAAAAGCCCTGCGCGAGCTGGCCGACGTAGAAGCTAACATCGACAAATTGGAAAAGGAGCTGGCGGTATATGAGAAGCAGCTCGCCGACCCTAAAATCTACGACAACACCGCCCAGCTCAAAGACGCGACGGTGAAATTTGAGCAAGTAAAAAAGGAATTGGCGCGGCTCAACGACCGCTGGGAAATGCTGGCCGAGGTGTAGCCGTTCCTGGCTGGGACGTTGGAAACCCGGCTAATCAAGCCGGGCACCTTTGCCGCGGCCGCCGCGTATCTTTCGTTC
>JANXNW010000021.1 GCA_025353905.1 Hymenobacter sp. | reverse complement strand
AGACGTTAGACACGAGACATGAGACTTTCTCGGCGAGCGTCTCATGTCTCGTGTCTAACGTCTCATGTCTCGCTAAACTCAACCCGCTTCAAATTCCGCCAACTCCACCCCCAGCCATGCCCTTGCTTCCCCACCTGCTGTTCGATTTTGGCGGCGTACTCATCAACATCGACTACCAGCGCACCGTGGAGGCGGTGCGGCAGCTGAGCCGGCGCGGACAGGGAGCCGAATTCACCCAGGCCAGCCAAACGGAGCTGTTCGATAACTTTGAAACCGGGCACCTCGACACGGCTCAGTTCCGGGCGGGGCTGCGGGCGGCGTACGAGTTGGAGGCCACTGACGACGAGCTGGACGCGGCCTGGCACGCGATGCTGCTCGACGTGCCCGCCGAGCGGCTCGCCCTGTTGGCTGAGCTGCGGCGGCGCGGCCACCAAACGGCGCTGCTCTCGAACACCAACGTGCTGCACATTCAGGAAATCAACCAGCGCCTGGCCCGGCAGTACGGCTTGAAAAACGGCATCGCCGACTGCCTCGACCGGGTGTTTTATTCGCAGGAAGTGGGCCTGCGCAAGCCGGGCGAGGCGATTTTTGAGCATGTGCTGCGCGAAATGAACTGGCAGCCGGCCGACGTGTTATTTGTCGAAGACAGTCCCCAGCACGTGGCTACGGCCCGTCGGCTGGGCCTGCGGGTGCTGCACCTGGCCCCGCCTCTGACTCTTACCGCCGCCCTGCCCGAAGCCCTGCGTGTCTTTCCCGAAGAATACCCCGCCGACACCCTTGCCGGAGCCTAACCTGCCGCCCGCTCAGCCCGACTCGTTGGAAAACTCGTCGGCCTGGCCGCTGGCCGACGCGGCTCCGGCTGCTGAAAATACCGCTGTCGCTGGCTTGACCCATTTGACTGGCTTGGCCCACTTGGCCCACTTAACCGCTGAGGCTCCGGCCGTGCGCCGGGCCTGGGCGCGGGGCTTGTTTCGGCGCTACGAGCGGCCGCCGCTGGCCCCGGGTTGGCGCTACGCGCTGGCGGGCGGACTATTTCTGCTGACGCTGCTCACGACCTGGCTGGCGGGCGTGGCCATGGTACGCAGCGGCCCCGACTTGCTGGCTTTCGACGTGCTGAGTTTGCCGGCCGGCGCGCGGCGGCTCCAGCTGACGCTGGGCTTGCTGTACGCGGGGCCGTTTCTGGGGGTGTTGGCCGTGCACGAGCTGGGGCATTATTTCGTGGCGCGCTACCACCGGGTGCGGACTTCGCTGCCGATTTTTCTGCCCATGCCGTTGGGCTTGGGCACGTTTGGGGCCGTCATCCGAATAAAGGACCGGATTCTTTCGCGCCAAGTGTTTTTCGACATCGGGCTGGCCGGGCCGCTGGCAGGGCTGCTCGTGGCCGTGCCGCTGCTGGCCTGGGCCTTCCACACCCTGCCCGACCCGGCCGAGTACGTGCTCGTTACCACGCGCGGGCTGGCCCAGTACCCGCTGTCGGAGTTTACCCTGGCCCGGCCGCTGCTCTATCAGCTGCTCGAATACTTATTTGCCGACCCGCACCGGCTGCCGCCGCCCAATCAGCTGCTGCGCTACCCGCTGCTGGTGGCCGGCGAGCTGAGCTTGTTTTTCACCGCCCTCAACCTGCTGCCCATCGGCCAGCTCGATGGCGGGCACATCTTGTACGGGCTGCTGGGGCCGCGCCGGGCGGGGCGGCTGTCGGCGCTGTTTTTCGTGAGCTTCATTTTTTACGCCGGGCTGGGGCTGTTTTCGACGCGCAGCGGCTGGCAAACCTGGGCCTATGGCGCGCCGGCTTATGCGCTGTATCTGGGGCTGGTGTGCTGGCGCCTGCTGCCGCGCCCAAGTTGGGGGCTGGCGGTGGGGGCGCTGATTTGGGCGGGGCAGGTGGCGGTGGCTTCGGTGTGGCCGGCGGCGCTGGGGCAGCCGGGCTGGCTCGTGTTCGGGCTGCTGCTGGGTCGGCTCGCGGGCATTTATCACCCATCGGCGCCCGACGAGCGCCCGCTTTCCGTAGGTCGGCGGGTGCTGGGTTGGGCGCTGGTCGGGTTGTTTTTACTCTGCTTCACGCCGGGGCCGTTCATAGGCTTACCGTAGTGGTCGTGGCAGAGGTCGTAGCTTGCGAAAGCGAAAAGATTAAGAGGATTTATGCAGTTTGAACAACGTCAGCTCACCCGCGCCACCCACTTCGCCCTGCGCGAGCACGGCCTGTTCGTGAGTCAGCGCGATGGGCGCGGGCAGGTAGATTTGGCCACCGAGATTCCGTACGAAGAATTATTGCCGATTCGGCTCGAATACCGCCGCACCGTGCCCCAGCAGGGTTTGCGCTGGCTGCTGCTGGGCCTCTGGCTGGCGTCGGTGCTGGCGCGCGAATACGTGTTCAGCTTCCGGTCGGCCAGCGAGGATTTCTGGGTGGGAACGCTCGGCACGGCCGCGCTGCTGGCCTTGCTGCTGCTCTACGCCTGGCACAACTGGTGGCACCAGGCGGTGCTGCACACGGCCAATTTGCGCGTGGTGCTCGCCGACCACCCCCGCGACCGCCGCCAGCTGCGCGTGTTCGTGCAAAACCTCGAAGCCCGCACCAAAGACTACCTGCGCCGCGAATACGCCCCCATCAATCCGCTGGGCCTCATCGAGCCGCAGCTGCGCCGCCTGGCCTGGCTCCACGAGCTGGCCGTGCTCGAAACGCCCGAAGCCCAGGCCCTGGCCACGCGCCTCACCGGCCGCCTGCCCGGCCGCGGCTTCCGCAGCATGGGCCAGCGCCTGGAAGGGCTTTATGTGAATTAAGAATTAAGAATTAAGAATTAAGAATGGGAGCTGCTGACTCCGAGTCCTCACCTTTAATTTTTAATT
>JANXNW010000011.1 GCA_025353905.1 Hymenobacter sp. | reverse complement strand
CTCGCGCGTAGCCAGCCCATAAAGCGAGAGCCGGTACTTGCCCCGCGTCACGTCGAGCCGCCCGGTCAGCGTCTGGTTGCCGCCCGCGTCCTGCGCGAAATTGAGCGTACCCGCCGCCCGCACCCGCAGGTTGTCGCCGCTGGCGGGGTCCACGACGAACGTAAACGGCGTGCGGTCAGTGAGCGTAATCTGGGCCGTGAGGTCGTAAGCGAAGCCGCCCGGCGCGGCCGTCGAGTCCACGGCTGCCCGCTGCCGTAGCCGGGGGTCGAGCTTCGTACTCTTGCCCACGAACTGCACGATGCCCTCGCGGGCCACCACGCTCGGGTCCGAAGCCGGGTTTTCCACCGTCAAATTGGAGCCTTGCGCCACCGTGGCGCGGGTGTCAATTTTGAGCAGCGTGAGCGGCCCCGTCAGCCGGGTATCCGAGTCCACCACCAGCCGTCCGTAATATAACGTGTTATTCTTGCGCGTGTTCTTGATGGCCAGAAACTTATCGGTCGTCGCCCGCAAGTCGAAAGTGTAGTCGGTCAGGTTTTTAGTCAGCAGGTACCCGTTGGCCACGGCCTTATTACCGGCCGAGTCCAGCACCGTAAAATTGTTGAACGCCAATCCCTTCTCATCAAACACCACCGGCTGGCTTACGAGCCGGAAAGGCGAGCCGAGCTGCGGCACTACGAACGAGGCGTCGGCCGAAGTCGTGAGCCGGCCGCGCACCTCGGGCGCGCTTACGGCCCCGGCCACGGTTAGTCGCCCGCTCAGGTAACCCGTGCTGCGGCTGATTTGGCCCGCCGAAAATGGCTCCACGGTCCGCACGTTGAGCCGCGCCACGTCGGCCACAAAATCAAGCGGGCGCTTGGCTCCGGCCAGGTACGTGCCGCGAATAGTTGCGTCATTGCCGCCACTGCCACTGCCCGCTTTGTCGCCGCCCGCCTTATCGCCACCCGTCAGTCGCGCCGTCAGCTCGTAGCGGTCGGCGGCCGGGTTGCTGGCTTGCAGGGCGACATCGCCGAGTACTACTTTGTTGAGCAGCAGGTTGCGTACCGTCAAATCAGCCGTGAACGCCTGTCGCTTGGTGCCCAGGTTGCGGGCCACGGCCTCGCCGTTGAGCTGCCCGCCGAGCGTCGAATCGGCCTGCCCAATGGCCCGGCTCACGAGGCCCAGTTCGAACGCTTCGAAGCGCACACCCAGCGGCGAGCGCCCGTCGGCCGGGTTCTGGCTCTGCACCACCAGCGCCGAGCGCCCGTTGCTGAGCCGCAGCGCGTTGGCGATAATCGTCCCGTCGGGGTTGTAGCGCAGGTAGTTGCCCGCGCCGGCCGTCCAGGTGTCGTAGTTGAGTATCTGCTCGGGCGCGGCCACGAACTGGTAGGCATCGCCGCCGTGCCCGGCCAGTACGTCGAGCGTGCCGGCCAACGCCAGCCGCTCGCGGTTGCTGCTATCGCCCAAAATAGCCACCCGCGTCCGCACCTCGTTATTCGCCACGTCGCCGATGATGCTCGGCCGCCGCAGCCGGAAAGTTGTGTCTGTGCGGGTGCTTTGCAGGGCCTGCTCCAGCCGCAGCGCGTAGTCGAGCTTGCGCGGGTCCGACGTAATATCGAGCCGCACCGAATCCAGCCGGTACACGTCGTAGCGGACACGCGCGATGCGGGTCTGGGCCGTGAGGCGGGCGGCGGCCCGGTCGTAGTCGCCGGCCAGTGTGAAGGGCGTGATGCGCCGCAGCTTCGGCACGAGCTTGCTCAGCAGGCGCGGATTTTTCACTTGCAGGCGGTACGTAAAGCGCTGATTACCGCCCTCGTTCGCCCCAAACGCGCGCACCCCCGCCAGCCGAAAGTAGCGGCTCACGTGCCGTTGCAGCTCGGTGGCCAGGTTGCCCAGCCGCACGTTACCGTCGAGGTTGAGGGCCAGAATGTTGGAGTTGAAATCGACCGCCGTGCGCCCGGCCGTTTGCACTATATTACCCCGAATCGAGTCAATGGCGAACGGCTGATTGTCGCGCACCACGGCCACATTATTGCCCGCAAACGAGCCGTTGAGCGAGTTTGCGTCGCTGCCGCGCAAGCTGGCCGTCAGATTACCCTGCACCCGCAAGTCGCCGCCTTTGTAAAAGCCGAGCTTCGTCAAATCCACCGCCCGCACGTTGAGCCGCGACACCTCGTAGCTCGGGTTTTTCGGGTCGCGCAGGTTCACCACCGCGTTCAAATCCAGGTCGAGGTTGGGGTCGCGCTTCGAGCTGGCCGCGATGACGTAGCGGTTGCGGTCCAAGCCCACCGTCGCGTTGAGGCCGCGATACGTGTAGCCGTTGAAACGGGCGCTCTGCACCGTGGCCGTCACCTGCCCGAGCAGCGTGGCCGGGTCCTGCAAATTACCCGTCGCGTTGATGCGCCCGCTGGCCGTAATCGACCCCAGCGCGGGGTTTTTCAGCAGCTTGCCCGCCTGAAAATCCTGCACCGCGAACGTGCCCAGCAGCGGCTGCCGCCCACTCGCCTGCGCCGCCCCCAGCTTGCCATTGAAAGCCACGTTGCCGTACGCCGAGCGCAGTTTTAGATTCGTATCGAACTGCAAGCTGACCGGCCGCCCCCGAAATGTGCCGCTCAGCGCCAGCGTCGGCGGCAGGTCGATGCCCGCCGGCAGTGTCCCCTTCGGCAACACGCTCAGCATATCGGCCTTCGTGGTGCTGAACTGCTGAATGTCGAGGTCGGTGTAAAGCCGGCCATCCACGTTGGGCAAGCCCACGATGTGCGCCCGCCGTGCCCGCACCACCGTGTTGCGCAAGCCCACCGCGTCGAGGTCGCGCACCAGCAAATCGCCCAGCCGCCCGCTCACCAGCCCGCTCAGCAGCAGGCTCTGGTTTGGCCCGCTGCTGAACGGCGGGGTCGTCGCCAAACTCGGTACCAGGTACAAAATATCGCGCAGCCCCAGCCGCGTCTCCCGCAGCTCGCCGCTCAGCTTCAGATTGGGCAGGTCGTCGGCAATGCCGCCCAGGCTCTTAAATCCAAGGCCCAGGCTCCGCCGGATGCGCGAGTTGGGCGTTATCAAATCCAGGCTATCAAGCTGAATCTGAGTATTGGAGTACAGCACCCGCGCCCGCGCCGCCGAAATGGCAAAGCCGCTCTGGTCGCGTCCGGCCAGCTTGTCGAGCTGCACCGTCGTGCGGTCGGCCGTAAAATCCAGCGCCCGCGAGTTCAGCACCAAATCGGTGAAGTGCAAGTGGCTGTAATCCAGCGCCGGCAGCTTGCTTTTGAGCTTGGGTGAGTTGAAATTATCGAAGTTCACCGCCAGCCCGCTGATGGCCGACTCGCCCAGCGTAACCCGCCAGCCGGGCGCATTCGGATTGGCTTTTTGCGTGGCCTCGTTCACGGTCCGCACCGCCTCGGCCGGGTTCACGGGCCGTTGCGCCACCGGCACCAGCGTGTTCTGGGCGTAGGCGAAGCGCGTGTTTTGGAGCGTCAGCTTGGTCAAATCTACCCGCTGCCCGGCCAGGTCGATGTTCTTGGCCGTGATGTCCGCCAGCCCAATCTGGGTGTCGATGAATTGCGCCGCCGGGTCGTTTTTGTAGGTAAAGCCGACATCCTCCAGCGTCGCCTGGTTCAGCCCGAACGTGAGCTTGAGCGGCTCGGTGGGTTTATTATCATCGAGCTGAGGAGCGGTTTTAGTCTGGCTCATACGCACGGCCGAGTGGCGCAGAGCCACTTTATCCACCCGATAAATTGAGCGGTCCACATCTACCTCGTCCATCGCCACGAGCGCCTCGCCCACCCGCGCCCGCAAATCCGACCCCGCCACCGCGTCCTGTTGCGTGAGCAGCACCCGCGCCAGCCGCAGCCGCCCGATGTCGTATTTCAGCCCCGACTTCGCCGTGTCAGCCGGCACCGCCGGCCCGGAGCTAAAAGCCTTGATAATGAAATCGTAATTATTCGCCGAATCTGGTAGCGTCCTCGTCAGCCGAATGCGCCCGTCGGTTAGCTCGACCTCGCTCACCCGTACCTGCTTTTTGAGGAGCGCGAAAATGTCCACGCTCACGCCCAAATGCCCGACGCTCAGCAGCGTGTCGCGCCGCTGGTCGGCCAGAAACACGTCATCAAAATTGATAGCGTGGCGGAAATCCGTCCGAAAGCGCCCGATGCGCACCTCCGTTTTGAGCTTGTCGCGCAAATACCCTTCCGCCTTGCGGGCCACGAAATCCTGCCCGCTGTCAGTGCGCAAATACAGCACCACAGCCACCACCAACAATATAATGAGCGCCAGCAGCCCCAGCAAAAAATACAGAATCCGGCGGAGATAAACGGGCACGAGCAAGCGGTTAAGAAAGGAGCAGCAGCAAAAGGCCAGCGCCTGACCGCCTTCAACGCAGAACGCAAAGGTGAGGTTAGTGGGCGCAATGGGTCAGGCTGTCTGAACCGCGGATTAGTCGGATTGGTCGGATTAGTCGGATTTTGGTGTTGAATATCAAGGACTCTCTTCGCCCTTCTACCAGTCGACACCAAAATCCGACTAATCCG
>JANXNW010000429.1 GCA_025353905.1 Hymenobacter sp. | reverse complement strand
AATCTGGAGCAGCTGGTGGAGTACCTCACCGGGCTGGATACGCGCATCGGCTACCCGAACCAGCACCTGGGCAAAGGCAAGATTGAGGCGGTGAAGTCGCCGATGCACGCCACCGGCGTGGGCCTCGTGCTGGCCGGCTACCAGGCCCAGGACGAGCGCGCGCTGGCCCGGCCCGGCTACGGCGAGGAGGAAGCCTCGCCCTACGGCTACCAGGCCGCCGCCCCGGCGGCCGCGCCCACCGCCACGGTGCCTAGCTTCGCGCCGCCCACCCAGCCCCAGCCCGCCGCCGAAACGCCCACCGCCCCGAAAGAGCCGAAAGGCCCGAGCAAATTCGGCTCGTATCTGGGGGAGATGACGCGCAAGCTGAAAGGCATTCTGATTGATGATTTCGACGACAAGCAATACTAGTTGAGTTAAGAGTTAAGGGTTAAAAGTTAGAAGTTTTTGCTCGTTGCAATTAGCGAAAACTTCCAACTCTTAACTCTTAACTTTTAACTCTTAACTCAAAAAGTTATGAATTTCACATTCGACATACCGAGCCAGAACCGCTCCATCATCAAGGTGATTGGGGTGGGCGGCGGGGGCTCCAACGCCGTGAAGCACATGCACAAGCAGGGCATCAAGGACGTGGAGTTCATTATTTGCAACACCGACCGGCAGGCGCTGGAAAGCTCTTCGGTGCCCAACAAGCTTCAGATTGGGGTGGACCTCACCGAAGGCCTCGGGGCGGGGGCCAAGCCCGAGCGCGGCCGGCAGGCCGCCCTGGAATCGCGCGAGCAGATTCGGGAGCTGCTCAGCAACGGCACCAAGATGCTCTTCATCACGGCGGGCATGGGCGGCGGCACGGGCACGGGCGCGGCGCCGGTCATCGCGCAAGTGGCGCAGGAGCTGAATATTCTGACCGTGGGCATCGTGACGGCCCCGTTTCTGTTTGAGGGCAAGAAAAAGCGTGAGCAGGCCGAGCAGGGCATTAAGGAGCTGAGCGCGCACTGCGATACGGTGCTCGTCATTCTCAACGACAAGCTGCGCCAGCTCTACGGCAACCTGCCCATGAGCGCGGCCTTTGCGAAGGCCGATACGATACTGACGACGGCGGCCAAATCCATCGCCGAGATTATCACGGTTACGAGCGACGTGAACGTGGACTTCGAGGACGTGAAAACGGTGATGAAGGACTCGGGCGCGGCCGTGATGGGCAGCAGCATTACCGACGGCGAAAACCGCGCCCGCCGCGCCGCCGAGGAGGCCCTTAACTCGCCGCTGCTCAACAACACCGACATTCAGGGCGCCCAGAAAATCCTGCTCAGCATCATGTCCGGCGACCAAGCCGAGCTGGAGATGGACGAGCTCTCGGAAATCACGGAGTACATCCAGGGCAAGGCCGGCGAGGACGCGGAGATGATATTCGGGCACGGCACCGACGACACGCTGGGCCAGAGCATTCGGGTGACGGTTATCGCCACGGGTTTTGCCCGCGAGCCGCACACGATTAGCGTGGGCGCGCTGGCCGACGCGGCAACCGAGCCAGCCGCCGCCGACGCGTCGCAGCCCGACAAAACCCCGGCCGCCGCGCCCACGGCTCCGCTCGTGCCGAGCTTCACGAGCGCGCCCGCCGCCGAAACCCCGGCGCGCGTGACCTACGAGCTGAACGGCCCGACCGCACCCAGCGGCCAAACGGGGCTGGTCGGCGCGCCCATCACCGCGCCCGGCGAGCCGGTGCTGCTGACCGGGCCGGCCGGCCAAACCCCGCCCGCGCCGCGTCCGCGCCCGGTGCTGCTCGAAGCGCAAGCCGAGGAGCGTCGCCGCCGCTTGCAGCAGCTCAGCCAGACCCACAGCCAGGGCCTGCCGCCCGACGCCACCACCCACCTCGACACGCCCGCCTACCTGCGCCGCGGCCAGAAGCTGGAGCCCGTCGCCCCAAGCGGCGCCGAGCAGATTTCGCGTTTTAATCTATCCGACGACAACGAGCTGCTGGGCGACAACCGGTTCCTGCACGATAACGTGGATTAGGTTGGTTGCTTTTGGTTGATTGTTGATTGTATTCCCAGGTGTAATTCGACGCGGCTGAGCGGCAAAAGCCGCTTGCCCGCGTCGAATTCGTTCACGACGTGCGCTGGCCTCGTAGCCGCGCTAGACGGTTTTGAAGTCGGGCCAGCCGATGGCCGCCAGTCCCGCCCGGTGCGCGGGGGCCACAGCCAAGCGCTCGACCGCACCCGCCGCGCCCACTGCCTGGGCTTCGGCGACGGCCAGCCGGGTCAGCTTTTCAGCCACCGCCGCCGCGCCGCCAAACTGAAACTCAATCTGGGTGGTGTAAGCTTGCGAAGCGGCTATTTTAGCCGCCAGCGCGGTTTCAGACAGCGACACGGAGATTTCGGCCAGGCCGGGCGGCAGCTCCGGGGCGGGTGCGGCAGCGGGCTGCCGGATGATGTAGGGCGTGTCGCGGTACCAGAGTACGGGCCGGGCGGCGGCCGTGGCGCGCACGGCTTGCATCACACGGCGATGGTCTGCGTGCGCGCCCAGGCCCTGCGGGGCCAGCAGCACGGCGGGCTGCTCGGCGGCGATAGCTTCTAACAGTCGCTGCTGCAAATCGGGCAGGACGGCATCGTCGGCCACAAAACCGGCAAACAGCGCGGGTGCGCTCTGGTAACCGCGGTGCGGGGCCTCGGGCAAATCCAGCCAGCGCACGGCGGCACCCAAACACTGGGCGGCAACCGTGTCTTCGGCGCGGCGCAGGGCCAGGTAGTCCACGTCCGGGGCCAGGCCCTTGTCGGTTTGGCAAGCCAGGGCGAAGCCGGTCGGGTCGGGCACCGAACGGGTGAACACCGTCAGCAGCACACAGCGCCAGCCGGCTTGCGCCAGCGTGGCCAGCGTGCCGCCGCAGGAAAAAGCCACGTCGTCGAGGTGAGGCGAGATGAAAAGGGCGGTTCGGGACATGGGACTGTGAGACATGAGACTATGAGACTATGAGACTATGAGACATGGGACTGTGAGACATGAGACTGTGAGATAGTGAGGAGATGTAATTACCGGACGAGGTTCCCACAGTCCCATGTCTCACAGTCCCATGTCTCACAGTCCCATGTCTCACAGTCCCATGTCTCACAGTCCCATGTCTCACAGTCCCATGTCTCACAGTCCCATGT
>JANXNW010000388.1 GCA_025353905.1 Hymenobacter sp. | reverse complement strand
GGCTCCAAACGCCGAAGGCTGGTAGAGGGCTTGCGCGGTCTGGGTGACGAAGGTGGCGTAGCCCACTGTTTCGCCCAGGCCCAGGTGGTGAAACTGCCAGTTGGGCCGCCCCGCCCAGCAATTAGTGAGCGCGTAGCCGCTGCAAGCCAGCGGGGCGCGCAGGAAATTATTTTCCGTGTCCCAATCGCCGAAATAGCTGCCGAACAACATGTTGAATACCGCCTTGACGGGCTGGCCGGCCAGCTGGACGGTAGTGCCCACGCCGCCGGCCTGGGGGTAATAGCCGGGGCCGCAGGCGTAGGCCAGCAGGTAGTCGTCGGTGGCCAGCGTGGCGCGGTAGGGCTTGTCGCTGACGTTGGCCTCGCCCACCAGGGGCGCGAAATTGCGCCAGCCGTTATTGGCGAACGACTCCTGCGAGTCGAAAAAAAAGCCGAAGTGGTCGTCCACTAGTCCGCGCTCGGCCACGGCAAACACCCGGTGCCGGAAGTCGTGGTCGCGGCGCAGGTAGTTGCGCAGCAGCTCGCGCTCGGGCAGGGCAAAGGCCGGCAGGTTGCTCAAATCGACCCGGCCCACGGCCAGCTCGGGCGGGGCCGGGGTTTCGGACTGGTCGAATTTGCCGTCGCCGGGCACGTTACGGTTTTCCGCCCGGTCGGCCCCCGCGTTATTGATTTGCGAGTCAGTCCAGGTACCGCTCAGGCTGCCGTAATAGACGTCGGCGGGCCAGGCACCCTGGTGGTCGGGGTGCTCGTCGGGGTTGAGGTTGCCGGAATACGGCACGGCCACGTGCCCAATGATGAAGACGGTATTGACCTGCGTGGGCGCGGCCTGGTAGTCGGCAGCAACCAGGGCTTTCACCTGGGGCGGAGTCAGGCTGGGAGCCACGTCGTGGCGGACTATCTGCCAGCCGTCGCCGCGCAGGTCGCTTTCGAGCTGGGTCAGCTCGGGGGCCAGGAAAGCGGCGTGGGTGCTGGCCACGAGCAGCAGGAGCGTACCCCGGCGCTCGATGGCCGGCACGCCGATGCCCGCGAACACGTAGCCGTTGCCGCCCAGCCCGTCGGTGCCCCGCTGAACGCGGTACTCGTAGGCCGTGCCCAGGGCCACGGTGTTGTCGGCGTATTCGAGCGCGGCCCCGCTGGGCACCGTGGCCAGCGGGCTGCCCCAGGCGGCGGCAGTTTTGGCCTTGCGCCAGATGCGGTAATCAGCCGCCTGCCCATTGGCCGCCGACCACAGCAGCTTGATTTGCGGGGCGTTGTCGCGCACCACCACCCGCACCCGCACCCCGCCCGTCTCGGTGTCGTAGGGCAGCTGAGCCGCCGCCGGCCGGCCGCCACCCAGGCCAAGAAGCAGCGCGGCGAGCGAGGCAGCGAGCAGCTCCCAACCGCGGCCGGGCTGGCGAACTACCCAACTCGTTCGACCATTTTTCGGACAGGAAAACCAAGCTGTTCTCATACGAAAATGGGTTGAGGTGAACGCGTTAGACACGAACGTTCTTGTCAAGCATTTTCGTCTGCCTGATGTTCGGAGCCGGGGGCAGAAATAACAGGGTAGCGGTCAAGCGTTGAACTGCCGGAACTTGGCATCCAGCTCGGCGCGCGAGGCCAGGCGGCCGAATTCGGACGTGCCGTAGCCGACTTCCTCTTCGCCGGCGGCGAGGCGCGGCAGCACGGCATCGGCAAACTCGGCCACCGGCACGGCCCAGTCGTGCAGGCCCGGCCCGCCGAGGTCGGTATTGACGCCGGGCGGCACGATTTCGAGCACCCGGATACCGGTTTCGCGCAGCTGATGCCGCAGCGAGAGCGTGAACGAATGCAGCCCCGCCTTGCTGGCGCTGTAGAGCGGCGCGGCGGCCATCGGCGAAAAGGCCAGCCCCGATGACACGTTGATAATGACCGGCTCGCGCTGCCGCCGCAGGTGCGGAATGAGCAGCGCGGCCAGGTGCATGGGCGCTTCGAGGTTGATGGCGATTTCTTCGCGTTGCCGCTCCCAGGCGACGAGGTCGGCCGGCAGCTCAGCCAGGGCGAAGCGGTTCTGAACGCCGGCGTTGTTGAGCAGCACGTTCAGACCCGGAAAATCGGCCACGGCCTGTCGCGCCAGCTCGACGCGGGCCGCGGCCGAGGCCAGGTCGCAGACGTAAGTGTGCAGGCCCGGCACCCGCTGCCGGGCTTCGCGCAAACGCTCGGCGCGCCGCCCGCAGATGAGTACCGTGCTGCCGGCCGCCACGAAGCGCTCGGCCAGCGCCAACCCGATGCCGGTCGCCCCGCCCGTGAGCAGGATGGTATTGGAGGAGAGATTCATAAAGAAAGTGGCGTGGACTCTGCGAGTCCGTACGTAAGGTATTAAGCAGCAAGCCTCAGTGGGCACCGCGACGGTGCCGTAGAGTGGCTTGTACGCGCTGTCAATCAGCAGAATATTCAGTGGGTTTGTGGTGTCCGCAAAAGCTTACCTCACGACGCGCGGACTCCCAGAGTCCACGCTACGGCGGCCGGCCAAAGCTTACCGCACACCTTGCAGCAGCGCCAGCAATTCCATCTGGGTAGTCTGAGTGTGGTCCTGCGCGTACCAGGTGTGGACTTCGCGGGCGTAGTCTTCGTGCGACACGCCCTCGGCTATCAGCCTCAGCAGCAGGGCCTGGGCGGGCGCGGGGCGCGGCCCCCACTGCGCCACTTCGGTCAGCGTATCGGCCCGCAGCATGAGCAGGCGCGGAATGGCGCGGCTCGTGCCGGTGAGGTAGCGGTCCATCAGGTCGGGGTGCTCGTCGCGCAGCAGGTAAGCCGTGCGCAGGCGGCCGGCGCTGGCCTGGGCCACGGCCTCGAACACGGGCACGAGCTGGGCCGCGTCGCCGCACCAGCCTTCGGTAAGCGTCAGCCAGATATACTTCTCGGGCAAGCCAGCGGCGACGGCGGCCAGCTCGGGCACCAGCTCCACGGTTTTGTCGAGGCGCTGCATCCGCTGTACGTTCAGATGGGTGTATTCATTCAGCTCCGGGGTTTGCAAGGGGCCGGTGGTGCGGCCCTGGGTCAGCAGCTCGTCGATGAGCTGGCGGTAGGCGGCGTAGGAATAGGCCGCAGCGAGCCGGTCGGGGCTGAGCACGGGCGAAGGGGCGGAAGAAGCGGGAACAGTCATCAGAAAAACAGCCGTACGGAAACGGGGCTACAACCGCCGCCCGGCGGCCGGGGTTGTGGGCTGGCTGGCGCGGGCGGGTATTTTTGCGGAAAGTAGTTTTTTGACAAACATGATTTCAACAAAAACCGACCCGGCCCCGCGACGCTGGCGGCAACTACTGCCACTGGCCGCGACGCTCGTAAGCAGCGCGGCGGCCCAACTTGGCGCGGCCCAACCCGCCCCGGCTGCTTCGCCCCCGCCGACGTTCTACGCCACCTACCGCTACCAGGGCTACACCGTAGTGAACCCCGCCAGCGGCGAGCCGCCCGCGCAGATTCCCGGCGCGAGCGGTACGCTTACCCTGCGCCCCGACGGCAGCTACGACAAGCGCTTGCGTCTGCAAATCGGCGACGGCCCACCGCGCGCTTTCGACCAGCAAGGGCAGTTTACAACCCTCGGCGACAGTATTTTTTTTCGCTTCGCGGATAAGAACGGGGCCGACACCCAGCGCGGGCAGTTCCGCTTTCAGCCCGAAACCCGGCTCTTGCAGGTCACTATCGCCGGCTACCCGCCCGGCAACGCGGGCATCTACAAGCTGAGCGCCGCGCCCGACAGCCTCGCCCAGCCCGTCGTCGTGCCCACAGTCAAACCCATTACCGAGCCCACGGTCAAGTCAGTCGCCCGCCCGGCCAGGCGCGCCGTCCGGCCCCGTACCGCCCAGCAGCCCGCCGCCCGTCCGCGCTAACTTGCGCCCCCGTTTGGCCACGCCCCACCAGCGTCCCCTAACTCATAACTCTTAACTCATAACTCATAACTAACCAGGATGGGACGCGCGTTTGAATTTCGGAAAGGCCGCAAAATGAAGCGTTGGGACCGCATGTCGAAGGATTTTACCCGCATCGGCAAGGAAATCGTGATGGCCGTCAAGGAAGGCGGCCCCAACCCCGACACCAATGCCCGCCTGCGCACGGCCATGCAAAACGGCAAGGGCGTGAACATGCCCAAAGACCGGGTGGAAGCCGCCATCAAGCGGGCCACCGGCAAGGACGAGAAAGACTATCAAGAGGTAGTTTACGAAGGCTACGGCCCGCATGGCGTGGCCATCGTGGTCGAAACGGCCACCGACAACCCCACCCGCACGGTGAGCAACGTGCGCCTCTACTTCAACCGCAACGCGGGCGCGCTCGGCACGGCCGGCTCCTCCGACTACACCTTCACCCGCAAGGGTGTTTTCAAGCTCGCCGCCGAGGGCCTGGACCGCGACGAGCTGGAGCTGGAGCTGATAGATGTCGGAGCCGAGGACGTCTATGAAACCAGCGAGGAGGACGAGCACGGCCACTCGGTGGACTACATCGTGGTCGAGACCGCGTTCACCGATTTCGGGCAGATGCAGCAGGCGCTGGCCGCCAAGGGCGCGAACGTGCTCAGCGCAACTTTGCAGCGGGTGCCCAACACGACGGTGAGCCTGAACGACGAACAAATTGAGGAAGTCGAAAAGCTGATTGACAAGCTCGAAGAAGATGAAGACGTTCAGGCAGTTTACCACACGATGGGGTAGCGTTTAGGCTCAGCGGCAGCGGGCAAACTGAACTCGCGGGCCGGAAAACTGATTATAACTTGCGGTGATTCAACTATTTTCTGCCGCAGTTGCTCCATGAATTCTTCATTACCCGACTCGCTCATTCCGGCCAATGATGCCGAGCGGCTCCAGGCGCTGGCCCCCTACCTGATGCTGGGGCCGGCCCCCGACGCGGTGTTCGACGAGGTGGTGCGCCTCACGGCCAAGCTCTTCGACGTGCCCATCGCCTTAGTCTCGCTCGTGGAGGAAGGCAGCGTCTGGTTCAAGGCCAATTTCGGGCTGCCCGACGCGGCTGCCGACCGCGTGGACCGCGACCAGAGCATTTGCTCGGTGGCCATTTTGCAGGATGCGCCGGTTGTGTTCGAGGACCTGCGCCGCGAGCCGTGCCGCCTGACCCGGCCCGAAGTGGCCGAGGCGCTCGACATGCGTTTCTACGCCGCCTCGCCCCTGCGCAACGCCGCCGGCTACCACATCGGGGCCTTGTGCGTGATGGGGCGCGAGCCGCGCCAGCTCGCCGGCCCCGAGCAAGCCCGCCTGCAAGACTTGGCCGGCGTGGTGATGAAGCTGCTCGACCTGCGCCTGGCCCTGCACCGCCGCCCCGAGCAGGCCGGCGCGGTGTGGCGGCAGCTCTACGACCAGCTCGACCGCTCGCTCACCCGCCTCGACACGCTGGCCGCGCTCGCCGGCTACGAAGACTCGCCCGACACGGCCGCCGCCCGGCAGTATGCCGTCTCGCGCGAGGAAGAAGCCGACCTCGTCACCCGCCTGCTCGACGCTCAGGTGACGGCCGCGCTGGCTACGGTGGCGGGGTAGGTTGGTGGGCGCTCATGGCAGGGGCTACGGTGGCGTACGGTCGGCGAGGTGCGTGTGCTGACTTCGAGAGCGATGGGAGCGAGCGCCAAAACCAACTGCTCGTCGTTTCTTGCGGGCCGTATGAAACACCTCGCCTCGCTCCTGCCCGCCCTGCTGCCGCTGGCCGCCCTCGCCCAAACGCCCAGCCCTGCCTCCACCGCCGACTTGCCCGCGCCCGACCCGGCCATCGCGCGGCTGGTCAGCCAGGTGTCGAGTAAATATCTCGAAGCCGACATCCGCAAGATGGTCAGCTACGGCACCCGCCACACGCTGAGCGACACCCAGAGCAAGACCCGTGGCATTGGGGCCGCCCGGCTTTGGGTGATGAGTGAGTTTCAGAAATACGGCAAGGCCGGCGGCGGGCGCCTGACGGTGGAGATGGACACGTTCACGGTGCGGCCCGACGGGCGGCGCATCAGCCAGAAAGTGCTCATGGCCAACGTGCTGGCTACGCTACCCGGCACCGACCCCAGCGACACGCGGGTGCTGCTGATGAGCGGCCACCTCGACTCGCGCGTGACCGACGTGATGAACGCCACGGCCGATGCGCCGGGAGCCAACGACGACGCCTCGGGCGTGGCGGCCGTGCTCGAAGTGGCGCGGCTGCTGGCCGGCCAGAAGTTTCCCTGCACCATCAAGCTCGTGGCCGTGCAGGGCGAGGAGCAGGGTTTGTACGGCTCGGCGCACCTGGCCGCGCGCGCCAAAAAAGAGGCCTGGAACCTGGTTGCCATGCTCAACAACGACATCGTGGGCAACTCGCGCGGCCACGACCCCGACCGGCGCGACTCGCTGCATTTGCGCGTGTTCAGCGAGGGCGTACCGGCCACCGAAACTCCCGAGCAGGCCCGCCAGCGCCGCACGCTCAGCTCCGAGAACGACGCTCCCAGCCGCCAGCTCGCCCGCTACGCCGTGGCCACCGCCCAGCGCTACGCCAGCGCCGGCGGCTACCAGGTGGTGCTGGAGTATCGGCCCGACCGCTTTTTGCGCGGCGGCGACCACACGCCCTTCAACCAGCAGGGCTACGCGGCCGTGCGCTTCACGGAAATGAACGAGGACTTCCGCCACCAGCACCAGGACTTGCGCACCGAGAATGGGACGGTATTCGGCGACCGGCCCGAGTTCGTGGACTACCGCTACCTGGCCCGCACGGCGCAAGTGAACCTGGCCACGCTCGCCAGCCTGGCCCTGGCCCCGGCCGCCCCGCGCCAGGTCGAGGTACTCACCGCCGAGCTGACCAACCGCACCCAGCTCCGCTGGCTCGCCCCCCAGGGCGGCCCCGCGCCCGCCGGCTACGTGGTATTGGCCCGCGAAACCAGCGCCCCCCAGTGGCAGCAGCGCTT
>JANXNW010000379.1 GCA_025353905.1 Hymenobacter sp. | reverse complement strand
CGGGCGCTGCCGCCGGGTTTCGACCCGCTGCGGGCGGCGGCGCGGCTGCGGCGGCAATACCCGCAAGCATTCGTGTCGCTGGTGAGCGCACCTGGCGTGGGCACCTGGCTCGGGGCTACGCCCGAAGTGCTGGCCGAAATTGGGACCGATGGTCAGTTTCGGACGATGGCCCTGGCTGGTACGCAAGTCCTGCGCCCCGACCACTCGCCCTACGCGGCGGTCTGGGGCCAGAAGGAGATAGAGGAGCAGGCCCTCGTGGCGCGCTACATCGTGGACTGCTTCAAGCAATTACGCCTGCGCGAGTACCACGAAACCGGCCCGCGCACCGTCGTGGCCGGGCAGCTGCTGCACTTGCGCACCGATTTCGACGTGGACCTGCGCCGGGTGCCGTTTCCGCGCCTTGGCACCGACATGCTACGGCTGCTGCACCCGACATCGGCCGTGGGCGGCATGCCCAAAACCGCCGCCCTGGCCTGGCTGACACAGCACGAGGGCTACGACCGCGCCTACTACAGCGGCTTTCTGGGGCCAGTAAACGTAGAGGCCCCGGGCGTAGCGCGCCTATTCGTCAATCTGCGCTGCCTGCAAGTGCGCGGCTCCGAAGCCGTACTCTACGCCGGCACCGGCCTCACCCTGGACTCGGACCCCGCCCGCGAGTGGCAGGAAACAGAATTAAAAATGCAAACCGTAGCGGGAGCCATTTAGCAATGAACAATGAGCAATGAATATGCAGGCCGTTTATAATATCGCCGAAATTTGCGCTCGCCACGGCCTGACGGATGTCGTGCTCTCGCCTGGCTCGCGCTCGGCCCCGCTCACGATAGCTTTCGCGCGCCATCCGGCCTTTGTGGGCAAGGTGCGGGTTATTCCCGACGAGCGGGCGGCGGCTTTTATCGCGCTGGGCATCGCACAAGCCACGCGGCGGCCGGTGGTGCTGGTGTGCACCAGCGGCTCGGCCGGGCTGAACTACGCGCCAGCCGTGGCGGAGGCGTTTTTTCAGCAAGTGCCGCTGCTCGTGCTCACCGCCGACCGCCCGCCCGAGTGGATTGACCAGCTCGACGGCCAAACCATTCGTCAGCAGAATCTCTACGGCCGCCACGCGAAAGGCAGCTTCGACTTTCCGGTCAATACCACGCATCCCGACGAAAAGTGGTTTTCGGAGCGAATTATTAACGAAGCTATCAATTTAGCGCAAGCCGCGCCGGCCGGGCCGGTGCAGGTGAACGTGCCGTTGCGCGAGCCGTTTTATCCGAAAGCGGGGGAGAAAATTACGTTTGAGCAGGATGTGAAAATCATTCGGGAGACGAAAAATGTTCTGCGCCCCACATCAGAAGCGATAAAAGAATTAGGGGTAGCCTTTGATTCCTATTCGCGAATTCTTTTTGTTTTTGGGCAGCAACAGCATCAGCTTTGGCAAACGCTTCTCGATAAGGGGTGGTCTGACTATACATTGGAAGAAATAACGGGTGCCGTATTTGTTGGCGACATCATTAGCAATGTAACTAGTGAGAATATCAGTCGTGAAGAAGGCTTTTTCGACGTAACGCATTATTCACAGGATGTGGGCTTAGCTGATAGTTCAGAAGAACTGAAATCAGAGCTTAAGCCCGAGCTACTCATTACTGTTGGTTTATCTTTAATTTCTAAATCACTCAAGCAATTATTGCGTCAACATGCTCCGCAAGAACACTGGCATATTCAACCTGCTGGGGAAGTAGCTGACACTTTTAAAAGTTTAACTAAAATTATCAGGGCTGAACCAGCAGAGGCCATTTTAATGCTGATGGAAGCTGTAACCGCAGAACATCTACTTCCCGAAAACAAGCAAAGTATGCGGGCCGTATATCGGCTGAGTTGGGACGCGGTGATGGGAAAATCAACCCAATTCTTATTAGACGAGAACAATTTAATTTACAAGCCAACTGTTTTTGGCGAGTTTGCCTCACTGGCCCGCTGCCTGAGAAGTTTACCGCAAACTACTGCCTTACACTTGGCCAATAGCATGGCCGTGCGTTATGCCAATATTTTGGGCATCTGGCCCGGCCGTCAAATTGAAGTTTTCGCCAACCGGGGCACGAGCGGCATCGACGGCTGCACGAGCACGGCCGTGGGCTACGCGCTCGCCCGGCCCGAGCGCCCCGTAGTATTACTGACCGGCGACGTGGCCTTTTTCTACGACCGCAACGCGTTCTGGCACAACTACCCGCTGCCCAATCTGCGGGTCGTACTCTTCAATAACCACGGCGGCGGTATATTTCGGATTATCGACGGGCCGCGCCAACAGCCCGAGCTGGACGAGTTTTTCGAGACCCGGCAAGCGCTTACGGCCGAGAATACGTGCCGCGATTTTGGGATGCGCTACTTCCCCGTTACGGACTTCGCGGCGCTGGATGCGGCGCTGCCCGCTTTCTTTGCGGCCGAAACCGGCGCGGCGGTGCTGGAAATTTTCACCGATTCGCGGACCAACGCCGCGTTTTTTGAGGAATACCGGGCAGCGGTGAAAAAAGCTTTCTCTTAACCTTTTCAGCGCCTTCTGCGCAACCCTCTGCGCCCTCTGCGGGCAACTTCGTTCGGCGAGTTTAGCCCGCAGAGGGCGCAGAGGGTTGCACAGAAGGCGCTGATTAAAACATCATTACCTATGTCCACTCCCATCACCTGGACCCCGATTAAAGAATTTCAGGAAATTCTGTTTACCCAGCACGGGGGAATTGCCAAAATCAGCATCAACCGGCCGCAGGTGCACAATGCGTTTACGCCGCTCACGGTGCAGGAAATGATTGAGGCCATGCACGTCTGCCGCGACCGCCCCGACATCGGGGTCGTTATTCTGACCGGCGAGGGCGGGCGCGCGTTCTGCTCGGGCGGCGACCAGAGTGTGCGCGGCCACGGCGGCTACGTGGGCGAGGACACCGTCCCGCGCCTTAACGTGCTTGATTTGCAGAAGCTTATTCGCTCGCTGCCCAAGCCTGTCGTGGCCATGGTGGCGGGCTGGGCCATCGGCGGCGGGCACGTGCTGCACGTGGTATGCGACCTGAGCATTGCCGCCGACAACGCCCGCTTCGGGCAAACGGGGCCGAAAGTCGGCTCCTTCGACGGCGGCTTCGGAGCCTCGTATCTGGCCCGCGTGGTGGGGCAGAAAAAAGCCCGCGAAATTTGGTTTCTGTGCGACCAGTACGATGCGCAGGAAGCGCTCGATATGGGCTTGGTAAATAAAGTAGTACCGCTCGATAAGCTCGAAGAAACGACCGTAGCTTGGTGCCATAAGATGCTCGAGAAAAGCCCGCTCGCGTTGCGGCTGCTCAAGTCCTCGTTCAATGCCGAGCTGGACGGGCAGGCCGGCATTCAGGAGCTGGCTGGCAACGCGACGCTGCTTTATTATTTGAGCGAGGAGGCGAAGGAAGGCAAGAACGCTTTCCTGGAAAAGCGCGCGCCGAATTTCGAGCAGTTTCCGAAGTTTCCGTAGGGTGGCAGCGCCGCGCTGATTTATCGCCGCTACGTCAGCTATTTCGACTCAAAAAGTGCGTCATTTTCAATCGTTATGGCCTTTCGTGACATAGCTTACATCGCCGGTATTTTAATTACCAAAGGAATAGCGGGTGAGGAAAAGCAAAAAGAAAACGTACGCGCGTACGGCGTAACCGACCCCGTAGATTTCAATCTCAAACAGCCAACGCAAGTGCTCGACGCGGAACAAATCCGGGCGCTGGCTACCGGGGGCATCTTATTCTACGCCGCCGACCAGCCCATGACGGGCTTGTACCCGCTGTCGTGGCTGGGCCGGGGCCGCCACAAAACCCAGCTGGCCGAATGGTGGGGCATCAGCAGCCCGGCCGAAGCGCTCGACACGCTGAACTGGCTCCACCACGAAGGCCATCGCCACGACTATGCCGAGCAGCTGCGACACGAGCCAACGTATTGGCGGACTGAATTCGCGCGCAACAAATTCGTCCGGTATTCTGCCGACCTCAATATCGCGGCCTGGGACTACGCCCGGCTCGTGAACGTGGCCCGCTGGTGCTACGACCTGAACTACCTGAGCTGGGAGCAGGCCTGGCCATTTATTGAAGCTGGCACGGCCCTCTCTCGGCAAGTCTACGATTCCTGGGAGAGCTTCGCCAACGGATTTCTGGCCGGCCGCGTGATGTGGCAACCCGAAAACCCGTCGCACGACGATATGGGCGAAGTGGTGCGGACGCTGCTGAAGAAACCCGACAGCCTCTGGCAACGCTACGCGTGGCGGCCGGCGGCGGCGTAATGGCACATCCGGGCACGCGGCCCCCGCTTGTGCCGGCCACTACCTTTGGCTCCTCCTGACCCTCCCAACCCAACGCGTATGGATTATCACCTGCTACTAACCAACCTGACCAACCCCACGCTGCTGTTTTTTCTGCTCGGCATCATCGCTACGGTAGTCAAGAGCGACCTGGAAATCCCGGAATCCATCAGCAAGTTTATCGCGCTGTACCTGCTGTTTTCGATTGGCTTCAAGGGCGGGCAGGAGCTGACGCACAGTCCGTTCACAAGCGAAATCGTGTATTCGCTGCTGGCCGGGCTGGCCCTGTCGGCCCTGGTGCCGCTCTACACGTTTTTTATTCTCAAGCGGCGGCTGAGCGTGTCCGACGCGGCGGCCATCGCCGCGACCTACGGCTCGGTGAGTGCCGTCACGTTCGTGGCGGCGACGGGCTTTCTGGAGGGGCAGCACCTCAAATTCGGCGGGCACATGGTGGCCGTGATGGCGCTCATGGAGTCGCCGGCCATCATCGTGGGCGTGCTGCTGCTCGGGCGCTACGACCCGACGGCCGTCGTCATCGGTACTGCCGACGCGGCCCCCGCCTCAACCGGCAACTCAGCCAGCAGCTCGGGCAAGCTCGGCCTCATTGTGCGCCACTCCTTCACCAATGGCAGCGTCCTGATGGTGCTCGGTTCGCTCGTCGTCGGGCTGCTTGCCGACTCGAAGCAAGCCGAAGGCATCAAGCCCTTCACGACGGATATTTACAAAGGCTTTCTGGCGATTTTCCTGCTGGAGATGGGCATGGTCGCGGCCCGGCGCTTCGCGGCTTTTGCCCGCTACGGCTGGTTCGTGACGGTGTTCGCGCTCGTCGTGCCGGTTTTCAACGGCTGCTTCATGGCCCTTGCCTCGCAGCTTATTACGAGCAATGTCGGCAACCGCTTCATGTTTGCCGTGCTCGCGGCGAGCGCCTCCTACATCGCCGTGCCGGCCGCCATGCGCTTGGCTGCCCCTAAGGCCGACCCTGGGCTATATCTGCCGATGGCGCTCGGCGTGACATTTCCGTTTAACATCACGCTTGGCATGCCGCTGTATTTGTTTTTGGTCGAACGATTCTGACCGGACCGGACACGTACACTGACCCAGTAGCGAAGCCCAATAACGCGGAAGTAGCTTTGCCGCATGGCCACTACTACGCTGCCGACCTCGCTGCTGCTCAACGGCCGCGAATTCACTTACGCCGACCTCGCGCAATACCCCGCCGGCTCGCCTGCCATGCTCGATGGCTACGAGGCGCGGGTACTCGAATTCGTGCGGCAGTGGCTGACGGGCAGTCAGGAGTTCGCGCAGCGCACGAGCGGCAGCACCGGCGAGCCGCAAACCGTCACGCTCACGCGGCAGCAACTCGCGGCTTCGGCCCGGCGCACGGGCGACTACTTCGACCTCGGCCCCGGCGAGCGGGCGCTGGTGGGTTTGAATTGTGAATTTATCGGCGGTAAAATGATGCTTGTACGCGGCCTGGAGCGCAATATGCACCTGACGATAGTCGAGCCGGTGGCCGACCCATTCGAGCGCGTGGCCGCCGACGCGGCGTTCGACTTCGCCGCTTTCGTGCCCTTGCAGCTGCGGGCCATGCTGGCGGCCGGCCGCGCCGACCGGCTCAACCAGATGCAGGCCGTGCTGGTGGGCAGCGCGGGCGTGGAGCCGGGCTTACTAGCTGCCATTGCGCAGCTAACCGTGCCGGTTTACCTGACCTACGGCATGACGGAAACAGCCTCGCACGTAGCCCTGCGGCGACTCAACGGCCCACAAGCTACTCTGCACTACCGAATGCTGCCGGGCCTGCACCTGGGCCAGGACGCGCGCGGCTGCCTCACCGTGCGCGGCGACGTGACCAACGACGCGCTCGTCGTGACCAACGACCACATCGAGCTGCTTGACGAGCACACCTTTGACTGGCTGGGCCGGGCTGATTTTGTCATCAATTCGGGCGGTGTCAAAGTGCAGGCTGAAAAGGTGGAATTGGTGCTGGACGTGGCGCTGGCCGAAATCGGTCAATCGCGCCGGGCTTTCGTAGCGGGCCAGCCCGACGAGCGCCTCGGCCAAGCCGTAACGGCCTACGTGGAAGGCCCGCCGCTGTCCAAAGCTCAGCAGCAAGAGCTGCTAGGCTTGCTACGCGCCCGCCTCGGCAAATACGAGGTGCCGAAAGCGTTGAAGTTCCTGCCGAAGTTTCAGCAAACCGCCTCGGGCAAGCTCGACCGGATTTCAATGAGCAACTCGGGTCAATGAACAATTATCAATGAGCAATGAACAATTCCCCGTCGGTCATTGCGAGCATGTTGCGCATTGAGCAAGGGACGAAGCAATCGCACCTGTTAAGCGCGTCTGACGAGCTGAGTAACGGACTGAACAGGTGGGATTGCTTCGTCCCTTGCTCAATGCGCAACATGCTCGCAATGACCGACGAGGAATTGCTCATTGCTCATTGATAATTGTTCATTGTAAAAGTGCTTCTTCCAACGCTTTGTCGATAGCGGGGCTGGTGGAGGGGCGCGGTGCGGTGGCGGTGCGCAGGCGGCCGTCGCGGCCGATGAGCCAGTAGCTGGGCAGCGCCTGCACGGTAAAGGCGCGGGCGGCGGAACTGTCGAACACACGGGCATCGTGCAGGTGCGTCGCGCCGGGGCCGCTGAGCGCGGGGCGGGCAGCCAGCGCGCGCAGCCAGTCGGCGGGGCGGGCATCGAGCGAGACGTAGAGAAAGACCACGCCGCGGCCGGCAAACTGCTGGCGCAGGGCGGCGCTGGCGGGCATTTCGGCCAGGCAGGGGCCGCACCAGCTCGCCCAGAAATCGAGGTACACGACGCGGCCCCGAAAGTCGCTCAGGCGCACGGACCGGCCCTCGGCGTCGAGCAGGGTGAAGTCGGGCGCGGGCTGGCCGGTGGCCAGGGCCAGGTGGGCGCGCACGGCTTGGCGCAGCGTCCGGGCGATGGTCGAGTCCTGGTTAGAGCGCTGAAAGTCAGCCAGCACGGGTCGGATGTCGGTGTGCTCGTACTCGACCTTATTGAGCAGATACGCGCCCACGGCCACATCGCGCACCCGGCCCGCGCCGAGGTCGGCGGTGGCGCGCGCGTACAGCTGCCGGCCCGCTTCCGCGCCAGCGGGCAGGTTGCCGGCCGCGTCGTTGAGCCGGGTGAATCCGTAGGTGAGCAGCAAGTTTTGGAAGGCTGGCTCGGGCAGAGCGGCCGCCCGCTTACCAAGTTGTAAATCGGCTAGAAAACCGTCGTAGCCGGGTGGCAGCGCAGCTGGGTCGCGGCGGGCGGGGTCAGGCTGGCGCGCCGGGTAGCTGAGCAGCGCGGCGGCCCACTCGTAATCCAGCGCCTGCGCTTGCTGACGCTGGAAAGCGGCCGGCAGCGGATGGGCGCGGGCGTAGGCGGCGAGCGCGCCGCGCCGCGCCGCCCGGTACGCGTCGGCCGCCTGGCGCATTTGGCCGGAGCTGAGGCGGGCGGCCCGGCTCTCGGGCGTACGACCGGCTTCGTCGTCCTGGCTCGCCTGCCGATTGCTCAGCAGCAGGTAGTTGCTGGCTGCCGCGCCGGGGCCGGCGCAACGCAGGGTTTGGTTGAGGCGGGCGGGGTCGAACGCCAACCGGAGCCGGGCCCCGGGCGCGAGGTACAAGCTCACGGCCTGCTCGGCGTACTTCAGTCGCGCCTCGACGGGCGCTGGCAGCGCGTTGATTACCAGTCGAAAGTCGCCGCCCGCGCTCAACGCCGCCGTGGCCGTGCGCGTGGGCTGGCCGCGCCAGTCGGGGCCATAGCTCAAGCTGATGACGCGAGCCGGGCCTTTGAAAGCTTGCGAAGCGGGGGCCAGGCGGCCGCTGAGCACCACGGCCTGCGCGGCGGCGGGCATGGGCGCCGCCAGCAAGAAACCAAGTACCGCTACCTTGCTCCAATTCTTGAACGCAACTGACTTCATGCCGCAAAAGTCGGGTAAGTAAAACGGAGAGCCACTCCGTTTTACTTACCCGACAGCGCCAAGCTTACCCTCCGACTGTTACACGTCCAGCTTATTCCCACCCCTATCCCGCCCCACCCATGTCTGACATTGCCATTGCCCAGGCCACGGCCCTGCGTCCCATCCGCGACATCGCCGCCCGGCTTGGTCTCGTGGAGGACGATTTAGAGCTCTACGGCCGCTACAAAGCGAAGCTGCCGCTGCGGCTCATCGACCTCGAAAAAACGGCCCAGAGCCAGCTTATTCTGGTGACAGCCCTCACGCCGACCCCGGCCGGCGAGGGCAAGACGACTATGTCCATCGGCCTAACCGACGGGCTGAATCAGCTCGGCAAGCGGGCCATCGCGGTGTTGCGCGAGCCCTCGCTCGGGCCGGTGTTTGGAGCGAAGGGCGGGGCGACGGGCGGCGGGCACGCGCAAATCGGGCCGATGGCCGACATCAACCTGCATTTCACGGGCGATTTCAGCGCCATCGAAAAAGCGAATAACCTGCTCGCCGCCCTGCTCGACAACGCCTTGCAGCTGCCCGGCAACCCGCTCGACCTCGACCCGCGCGCCATCCTTTGGAAACGGGCGATGGACCTCAACGACCGCAGCCTGCGCGAGCTCGTCATCGGCCTCGGCGGCCGGGGCAACGGCGTGATGCGGGCCGATGGCTTCAACATCACAGCCGCCTCAGAAGTAATGGCTATTCTCTGTTTAGCCACAAGTTTAGCTGATTTAAAGCAGAAGCTGGGCGGCATTTTGGTGGGCTTCACTCACGGCGGCGAGCCGGTGTACGCCCGGCAGTTGCAAGCCGAAGAAGCGATGACGATTTTGCTGCGCGACGCGCTGCTGCCCAATCTGGTGCAGACGCTGGAAGGCAACCCGGCGCTGGTGCACGGCGGGCCGTTCGCCAACATCGCCCAGGGCACCAACTCGGTGCTGGCCACCCGGCTGGGCTTGTCGCTGGCCGACTACGTGGTGACCGAAGCCGGCTTCGGGGCCGACTTGGGCGCGGAGAAATTTATGGATATCAAGTGCGGCTACGCGGGGTTGCGGCCGGCGGCACTGGTGCTGGTGGCCACCCTTCGCGCGTTGCGCCACCACGGCGGGGCCAGCGCCGCCGAGCTCAATACGCCCGACCCGGCCCGCGTCGAGCGCGGCTTCGCCAATCTACAAAAGCACTTGGAGAACATGCGCAAATTCGGCCTTCAGCCGGTCGTGGCCATCAACAGCTTTCTGAGCGACACGCCCGAGGAAATCGCGCTCGTGCAGCGCCTCTGCGCCGGGCTGGGCGTGGTGGCCGTCGAGTGCCGGGCCTGGGCCGAAGGCGGTCGCGGGGCCGCCGACCTGGCTACGGCCGTGCTGACCAGCATTGACGGCGGCAGCAACAACTTCCGCCCGCTCTACGACTGGAGCCTGCCCATCAAGGCGAAAATCGAAACCATTGCCCGCGAGCTGTACGGAGCCGATGGCGTGGATTATTCCGCCAAAGCGGAAGCTGACATCCGGCGCATCAACCGGCTCGGGCTGGCGCATTTACCGGTGTGCATTGCCAAAACGCAGAAGTCGTTTTCGGATAACGAGAAGCTCGTCGGCCGGCCCACGGGCTTCCGCGTGACGGTGCGCGAGCTGGAAATCGCGGCCGGCGCGGGTTTCGTCATTCCTATTCTGGGCACGCTACTGCGGATGCCGGGCCTACCCGCCGTGCCCGCCTCGGCGGGGATGCACATCAGCGACGAGGGCGTGATTACGGGGCTGTCGTAGCAGCCGGTCGGGCGCTACCTTCGCCCCATGCTCCTCGAACCCGGTACCCCCGCCCCCGACTTCACCGCGCCCGACCAGCACGGCCAGCCCTTCACGCTCAGCGCCTTGCGCGGGCAGCGCGTGGCGCTGTATTTCTACCCCAAAGACGACACGCCCGGCTGCACGGCCCAGGCCTGCGACTTGCGCGACAATGAGAATCAGCTCGCCGCTCAGGGCATCCGGGTGGTGGGCGTGAGCACCGACAGCGCGGCCTCGCACCAGAAATTCGCCGGCAAGTTTGGGCTGAATTTCCCGCTGGTCGCCGACGAGGACCGGGCCATCGTGCAGGCATACGGCGTGTGGCAGGAGAAGAAAAACTACGGCAAAACGTACTGGGGCACCGTGCGCACCACGTTTTTGCTTGATGCCGAAGGGCGGATTGAGCGCGTCATCAAGCGGCCCGACACGAAGGCCCACGCGGCGCAACTGCTGGGGTAATGAGGGTGGCCAACCAACGCGGCACCCGCTTATTTATCGCGTCAGCCGCCCGTGCGGCCACGTCGGTATTCAACGCTCAAAGGCACCAAATAACATGGAAGCTACCAACGATACCCCGCACTGGGTCGCGGTAAACCCGTACTACGCGGGCCAGGTGTTGGGGCGGTATGCGACGGAAGCCCTTGGCTGGGCGGCAGTCAAGGCCCTGACCGACAAGCAGCGCCTGAAGTACGAGCGCTGGGGCGGCCGGCTCGACGTAATGAAGATAGATGAGTATTCTGCCATCGTCGGCCGGCTGCAGGCGATGGGCGACGACGAGGACGCGGAGGATATCATCTACCACGTGCTGGGGCGCAACTGAAGGCGCGCCGACGGGCGCAACGGATGCCAGGGCCACAGCCCGCCCGTCTGCGTGACCAAAACCCAGTAGTCATTTTCGGATAATGAGCAGCTCATTGCCCGGCCAGGCCGGCGAGCAGCCGCGCGCCGAGCGCCAGGGTCAGTAGCAGCGAAAACAGTTTCATAGGGGGAAGAGAGTCAGGTGAGACGACGCAAACTTCCGGCCCCGCCGGCTCGTCATTCTTGGAAAAATGCGTCAATTTTTGGTTCTTATTCCGCGCCGGCCCGCGGCTACTTTGCCGGGCCGGAGGCAGCGGTGGGCACTGCCAGCTGCCACGCCCAGGCCCCGAAGCCGGGCGAGAAGGCTTCCAGGCGCTGTACTACCTCGTCGGTCGTCAGGCGCTGGGGCGGGGCACCGGGCGGAAAAGCAGCTTTGAGCTTCGCAATGAAGCCGCGCTTTTCGGTGGCGTACACGGCGGCGGCCTGGCGCGTAAATGCCCCCTGGTACCAGCCGTAGTTGCCAGGCGGCATATCCATATACACCCGGTCGAAGTCGGCGAGCGAAGTGTAATTGGGCCGCACGCCCTGTTGAAACAAGGTGCTTGCCACCAGTAGGTTATCGGCGCGCGCCGGCTGCTTTTCGCGCAGGTAGGCGTAGAGCAGGTAATTGGCAAAAAACTCGTTGAGCCAGTGGCCCGACGGCCCCAGGCCCAGCGCCCGCTCGTAGAGGTGCCCCATCTCATGGTAGCCGAGGTCGTGGAAATAATCGTCCAGGCGCTGCTCCACCGTGCGGCCCCCAGTCTTGGCAGCTTCGGCGGCTTGTCGCTGCGCCGGGGTCAGGCCGCGGCTGAGCAGTGCGGCCGCGCCGTGGCTAAAGTCCGACGTGGCGGGCAGCACCACCAGGCCGGCCAGGCTGTGGGGTCCACCGTAAGGGATATTGGGGCTGATGAGCTGCCAGTCGGCTTCGTTGAGAATGGCCAGGTCGATGTCCGGCTTGATGCCCAGCCAGGCGCTGAAAAACGCCGCGCCCTGCTCGAAGTCGGCCCGCCAAGCCCGCGCCCGCGCTTCGGCCCCGCGGCTGTAATAAGCCCTCATGTTGCCCGCAATCGTGGGCAGCCCAGCCGCACGCAGGATGCTGGTCGGGTCAAGGGCAGTGGCCAGGCGGCCGGCCAGGTGGGCATCGCCGGCCTCGCCGAGCTGCTGCCACAGCGCGCGGGCCGCTTCGAACTTACCGGCCACGGCCTGCCGCTCGGCCCGGCCGGCCTGCGGGGTCAGGCGCTGGCGCTGGGCCAGGCCCTCGGCCACCAGCCCCTGCGCTTGCAGGCGCTGCCCGTCGGCCGGGGTGGCATCGCGGGCCGCGGCCAAGCGCACGGTGTAGGCCCCCGCGCCGGCTTTGGTGAACGGGCGCACCCGCACGCGGTAGTCGCCGGCCGCGGCGGCCGCCAGCCACACGCTTTCCGGCCCCTGGTTGCCGATGGGGCTGTCCATTTCGGCCAGCGGCTGGCCGCCGGGCGCCAGCACGGTCAGCACCACATCAACCCCCTGCTGCTCAACCACCACGTGGGCCACCTGCCGGGCCTCCAAAGGGAAAACGTACGTCCGGGTTTCGTCTCCCGCCACGGTGCCCGCCAGCGGTTGGCCCACGGCCAGGCGAACGGGCGCGGCGGCGGTGGCCAGGGGCGCGGCGACCGGCCCCGTTGGGGCTGGGGCACCGACCGGCTGGGCCGCGAGCAGGCGGCTGCCCAGCAGCCCGGCGGCGAGCAGACCAACGCGGGGCGAATAAAACGCGAGTTGCAGCATAGCTAAGGAAGACTAAGGGTTTGCCAGCCCCGGAGCGGGAGCTTTTACAACTGCAAATTTTCGCCCCGCCCCCGCCCGCGTTCTTGTAAAAACGCGTCAAAATCAAAGTCAAAGTCAAAGCATCGCGGCCATCAACCCGTCGAGCGGGTGGGGCACCCGCGCCTGCAGGGCGGCCAGAAACTGCCGGGGCGTGAAGCCGGCCAGCGTCCGAAACTCGTGCTGAAAGTGGGCCTGGTCGTAGTAGCCGCTGGCCAGCGCGGCCTGCACCAAAACCGGGCGAGTGGCCAGCGTGGCCAGTGCTCCGTTAAAGCGCACCAGCCGCGACCAGCCTTTCGGGCTCAGGCCCACGTGCTCGGCGAAGCGCCGCTCCAGAGTGCGGCGGCCGGTGGCCAGCGCGCGGGCCAGCGCCCCCACCGGCTGCTGCCCGCCCCCCGCCCGGATGGCGGCCAGCGCCCCGGCCACCGGCCCCGGCACGCTGAGCTTAGCCGACAGTGCCCGGTACCAGAACCGCTCGAAGGCCGCCACCAGCGCGGCCGGCGCGTGGCGGTGGCGCTCCAGCTCGGCGTAGAGGCGGCGGGCGCGGGCGCTGCCCAGCAGCGCGGCCCCGTCGTGCACGTGGTCCACGAGGTCGCTCATGGCCGCGCCAAACAGCAGCCGGTACGTTGCCGGCTCGACCATCGCCCCGAACGCGGCCACCTCGCCCGCGAAGCGCATGGCAAAGGGCCGGGCCGTTTGTCCGCACACCATCAGCCCTGGCAGCGGGCCGTTGCCGTTGGCCGGGCCGTCGAGATGCGGCGGCTCGGCAAAGCTGAGCTGCATCACGGTATAGGTGCAGGGCAGCACCGGCACCGTGACGGGAGCGCCGGCCGCCCCCACAATGGTGAAATAGCTTTTGAAAAACGGCCGCAGCCCCGGTGCCGGCTGGTGAATTTGCACGTCCATGGGATGGGTTTTTCAGGGCAGGAGGGTAAGAATAGGGAAGTTAAGAACAAAAATCCTACCCTCCTACTCTAAAAACCTTCCTACCCCAAAACCTACCGCGTCAGCCCCGGAAACAGCGCGCCCACGGCTGAGGCGAAGAAATTGACCCCGATGGCCAGCGTGATGAAGCCCATGATGCGGGCCAGCGCGGCCATGCCCGGCCGGCCGAGCAGCTTGGTGAGGCGCAGGGACGAGACGAGGATGGCGAAGCTGGCCGCCGCCACCAGCATAAAGCCCAGCACGGTAAAGAGCTTGTCGGGCACGGTGGGGCGGATGAGGCCGATGCAGACGGCCATCGAGCCGGGGCCGCTGAGCATGGGCATGGCCAGGGGCACGAAGCTGATGTCGTCCTTGAGGCGGCTCTCGGCCAGCGCGGCCGGGCCGACGCGGTCGCGGTTGGCCCCCGGCGTGAGCAGCTCAAACGCGGCGCGCATGAGCAGGATGCCGCCCGCGATACGCAAATGGTTGATGTTGATGCCGAAGAAGTTGAGCACGTACTGCCCCCCGAAATAGGCGATGGTCAAGATGCAGACCATGTAGGTGCAGGCGCGCAGGGCCACGCTGGTGCGCTCGCGCTGACTTTCGGCATCGGTCAGGGTCAGAAACACCGGCATGGCGCTGAACGGGTTCACGACCGAGAAAAGCGTAGTGAAAGTGGCGAGCAGGATTTGCATGGGGCAAAGGTATTCGGCGGGGCCGACGAGCAGGGCCGACGATGGGGGGTTTTAGCCGTCCCGGGATGCGTCGGTAATCCAGGCCAGGGTTTCGTCCCAGAGCTTTTCGCGCAAGTCGGCGTCCGCTGCCTGCGGCGCAAAAGCAGCGAGTTTTTTTCGGTAGAAAAAAGCGCCGGTCGTGTTTATTAATTCGTTATCGGTAGCCAAATAATAGGGTGCCGCCGCCGATTGCGAAATCGGCCGGTAGAGGCCGTAAAAAGCCCCGACTATCCTATAAAAAAGGCGCTCCAGCCCTTTCACTTTCAGTACTCTGGTATTGTACAAGCCGGGGCTGAACGCGTTGACCGTGACGTGCTTGTCGGCCAGCCGATGCGCCAGCTCCACCGTAAACAGAGCATTGGCCAGCTTGGTATTACGGTAGCTGGCGCGCGAGCCGAAATCAAGACCATAAGGGGTTTTTTTCAGGTCAAAATAGCCGCGCAGATGCAGCCCCGTATTGACGCTCAGAATGCGGGCCGGCGCGTTGCGGGCGAGCAAGTCGGCCAGGCCCGTCGATAGAATAAACGGGGCCAAATAATTAACCATAAAATTGGTTTCGAACCCATCCGCGGTCAGTACTTTTTCGGTCATAAAAACCCCCGCGTTATTTATCAGTAGCTGCAAACCGGGTATTTCCTGGATGACGGCAGCCACGAGCTGCTGGCAGCTACGGATAGTGGATAAGTCGGCGGGCAGGCAGCGCACGTGCGGGTTGCCGGTGCGGGCGATTATCTCGGCGACCACCTGATTACCGTCGGCAAGGTGCCGGGCCGTGAGGAAGACGATATGTCCGGCGGCGGCAAAGCGCAGGGCCGTGGCTTGGCCGATGCCACTGGTGCCGCCGGTAATCAAAACGGTTTTCTGTTTCATTTTTTTTCAGGCGTGAGCCTGGCTTTACCCATTGCGCAGAAGTCCCACGCGTCGAAATACGCCACAAAGCTGGCGGGCTTTGCGCCAGGTAGGGGGCCGTCGCTTCGACACAGGCGGGCAGCACCAGCAGCCCGGCCCGAAACAAGCGCCAGAGCCCGGCAAAGTCGCCCGTGGTCGGGGCCTTCTTGATGTAAGCCGCCCGCGCTTCGGGCGCGGTGGGCAGCGCGGGGTCGGCGGCGGGGGGCGGCAAGTCTTCCATCGAGGAGGAGGCAGTAAGGTATTGATTCTGAATTCAAAGAAGACATCATGCTCAGCCAACGGCCGCCAAGTGAAGCGCCTTACCCGAGTCGTTTGGTCAGCAGAATTTGCATACGGCAAAGGTATTCGGGTACGCGGGGCGGCCCCGGGCCGGCTAGGCGACCCGCCCCCGGCGCTGGGCGAAAAAGCAAGCCAAGGGCCGCGCCAAACACCATCTTGGGGTACTTCCACGGTCCGCCGCCTTTGTCCGGCCCCGTAACCCATCGTTTTTCACCGCCCTTATTTATCCTTTTTACTGCCATGAAAACCTCCGCCCTCGTCCGCCTCGGCCTCGTGCTGCTCGCCGGCCTGCTGGCCACCGCCCACGCCCACGCCCACGCCCAGACTGGGGCGGCTACCTCGACTGGCCCGCAGCCCGCTTACTGGAACATCTAATCCAACTGTGCTACCCGCGACTACACCACGGTGCGCTTCTGTAACGGACAGCACGAGCCGCTGGCCGAAGTGCGTCTCGATAAGGTCTATCTCGACCTGGCCCGCCACTGCCACCGCACCCGCCGCGCCAGCCGCCGCTTCGACCAGGCCCTGTGCGAAGTGCTCCGTCATCCGGCCGAGGCCGCCCAAACCACCGCCGCCCTGGCCTAGGAGTTTGCCCGGCCCCAGCGCCCGAAAGAGCTGATGGTGGCCAGGTAGCTCTCTCCAACTACCCGTTTTACCCGCTTTACCAGCAGAACCTCCTTTTGATGCGCCGCGATGGCCGCGCTTACTCCCCCAATTAGGGGATTGTGCTCGTTTTGAGCGGTTAATAGTTTTGTGCTCGCTGCTTTCTGCCCCGCCGACGGCTGGCCGGCGGGTCCAATTCTTCCCTTTCTGACGCTATGAAAACTAACCTGACTTTTCCGCCGGCCCTGGGCCGGATTCTACCTAGCCGCGTCCTGCCGGGGCTGACCCTGCTGTTGACCCTGCTGCTGGGACTGCTGGCTCAGGCGGCGCGGGCGCAATTCCCGGCCGTGCCCTCCCAAACACGGTTCGTGTGCGACGCGCCCGGCAACCAGTTTGGCGTGCAAGCCTTCGCCGATGGGGCGGGCGGGGCCTACACCGTCTGGACGGACAAGCGCGGGGGTAACAACTCCGGCCCCGGCACGGCGCTCTACGCCCAGCGCGTGAACGCGGCCGGCGTGCCGCAGCTGGCCGCGGGCGGGGTGCGGCTGTTTCAGACCAGTGGCAAGGAAATCTGGGGCATGAAGGCCGTGGCCTGGCAGGGCGGGCTGCTCGTGGCCTGGGTGCAGGGCGCGTACAGCATCGGCGGCGACACCATCCGCTGCCAGTTCTACAGCGCGGCCGGCGTGCCGCAGTGGGCGCGGCCCACGGTGGTAGCCTACCGCACGCCGCCCACCGTGGTTTACGTAACGCAATACGGTCTCAACATCTTTCCCACCAGCACCGGGGCGACCATCACCTACAACGTATCCCTGGTTGGCGGCGGCAACGACCGGCTCGGCTTCAACCAAGTCGATGCGGCCGGCGCCCTGCGCTTTGCCAATAACCAGAATCAGCTCCCGCTGCCCAGCGCCAACAGCTTGCT
>JANXNW010000409.1 GCA_025353905.1 Hymenobacter sp. | reverse complement strand
CTTCCATTCTGGCTTACATCAAGTTAGAGAAGATAACCCGGCAATCAGGCATCGGTCATTTTCGCCTCAAAGCACAACTTTATTTGCGCGGACTCAAAGCCATGCACCACGCGCTGAACAAAATGGCTGCGTAACATCAGTAAATAAGTCTTGCTTGCATCAGCTTATCAGTTAGATTAAAAGCTAACTGCTACTCATAAAAAGTATGTCGTCGGCCGCACCCCAGCAACCTCACGCGCCACCCGAAACCGCCCACCCGGCTTCCGCCGCGCCCTACCTCCACCTCTGGCAAGCCGACCTCGCTGCCCCCCACCCCGCCTGGCCCGCCGCTGAAGCTGCCTTATCGGCCGAAGAAAAAGCCCGCCAGGCCCGCCTGCGCACCCCCATCCTGCGCGAAACCTACGGCCGCGCCCACGGCTTCGCGCGCGCCATCCTCAGCCGTTACACCGGCCAACCCGCCAGCGCGCTAACGTTTGAAACCGAGCCGAACGGCAAGCCCACCCTGCCTGGCTCGGGGCTGCACTTCAACCTGAGCTACCGCCCCGGCCGGGCGCTGCTAGCCCTGAGCAAGACAGGCCCGGTGGGCGTGGATGTCGAGCTTCGTGCGCCCGCTGGCCGAGGCGGCCGCACTCGTGCGCGAGCTGTTCGCGCCCGCCGAGCAGGCCGCCCTGCGAGCCGCCCAGCAAACTGGCACTGGGGCCGACTACTGGCCGCTATTTTTCACCATCTGGACCCGCAAGGAAGCCTACGCCAAGCTGCTGGGCCGGGGCGTGGGAATGCCATTCAGCACGTTTGCGGTGCTGACACCGGGGGCGGGCGGGCGGCCCGTGCTGACGGCGCTAGCGGGGGCCACGCTGCACGGCGTGGAGCTGAGCGGCGGCTACCGGGCGGCCCTGGCCACGGGAGCAGCCGCGCCGCCCCCGCGCTGCTTTTGCTACCCGGCCGGATAGCACCGGCCCTATCTTGCCGGCTGATGCACCCGCTCACCGATTTTCTGGATGACTTGCTCCGCACCGGGCACGTAACCGTGGCGGGCCAGCTCACGCCCTTCGCCGACGACGACCAGGCCGCCGCCACCGACTTGCTGCGTGACTACCACGCGGCCGACGCGCTCGATGCGCCCGGCCCCGCGCCGGCCTTTGAGCCGGCTGCCGCTGGCTGGGCGGCGGAGTTTCTGTATCGCACCACCCAACTAGCTTTCTTGCGCGACTACGACGAGCAGGCCATCGCCGCGCACCTGCCCGACTGGCCGGGAAGGCTGACTGCCGAAGTCATTTTTTCGGTGGACCTACTTTTTCGCTACCTGCCCACGCTGCTGGCCCTGGCGCGGGGCCTGGCCCCGGCCGACCCGCTCGTGCGGCGGCTGCGGGCCGTGGCCGAGCGGTGGCCGCTCTCGTTCGTGGGCGTAGCCCCGGCGCCGGCCGAAACCCCGGCCAACAGCTTGGCCAACGACTCAGCGGAAGCCCCGACCAACGAGCCAGTTGAAGCCCCGGAAAACGGCCTGGCCAGTGTGCTGGCCCACCCCACCCTGCGGGCGCGCTACGTGGAGCGCGTCATCGAGCGGCGTGACCGGCCGCGCGCTGCCCCGCCCGCCGTAGCCGAAGGCATCCGCGAAGCGCTGGGCGACCACGCGGACCTGCTCTGGCCGGGCTTCGCGCCGCCCGTGCAGCTGCCTGAAGCGGCCGCGCCGCTGGCCTCTGCGGAGTAGCTTTAGCGGCTGGTATCGTTTTGCGCACATCGGCTTCAAAAACCACTCAAACCCCTAATAACTAGCTAAAAACGCATGTCCGACCCTGTCGCTACTCCTACTCCCGCCACCGCTCTGCTGGTGGAAAAGCTCGCCCGCGTGGGGCGGCACCTCAAGGACATGTTCGTGGGCAAGGACGACATCATCGACCTGCTGCTGCTGTGTTTGGTGGCGCGCGAAAACCTGTTTCTGCTCGGGCCGCCGGGCACGGCCAAGAGCGCGCTCGTGCAGGCGCTGGCCGCGCGCGTCGAGGGGCGCACGTTCGACTACCTGCTCACGCGCTTCACCGAGCCGAACGAGCTGTTCGGGCCGTTCGACATTCGGCGGCTGCGCGAGGGCGAGCTGGTGACGAACACGGCCGGGATGCTGCCCGAGGCGAACGTGATATTTCTGGATGAGCTGCTCAACGCCAACAGCGCCCTGCTCAATTCGCTGCTGCTGGTGCTTAATGAGCGCGTGTTTCGGCGCGGCGGCGAAACCCGGCCCCTGCCGGCGCTGCTCATCGTGGGGGCCAGCAACCACCTGCCCGACGACGAAACCCTCGGCGCGCTCTTCGACCGCTTTCTGGTGCGGGTGCGGGCCGATAACGTGTCGCCCGACGAGCTGAACGCCGTGCTCCGCGCCGGCTGGCAACTGGAGCAACCCGCCGCTGCCGCCGAGCTGCCCACGATTTCGGCCGCCGAGGTGGCCGAGCTGCAAGCCGCCGTGCCGGCCGTGGACCTGACGGCCGTGCGCCCGGCCTACGTCGCGCTCGTGGGCCAGCTGCGGGCCGCCGGCCTGGCCCTCTCCGACCGCCGGGCCGTGAAGCTCCAGCGCCTGCTAGCGGCCAGCGCCTTGCTCAGCGGCCGGGCCGAAGCCACCACTTCCGATGCCTGGGTGCTGCGCCACGTCTGGGACACCGACGAGCAGCGCGAGGTGCTGGCCGGGCTGGTCAATACCGTCGTGGCCACTGATGCGTCGCCCGCCCCTCATCCGCGCGCCGCCCAGGACCTGGTGCCCGATGCCGACCTCATCTACCAGCAAGTCAGCCACCTGACCCGACGCTGGGACGACCCCGCCACCACCCCCGCCGAGCGCGCCACCCTGCGCGACCAGTTGCGCTACCTGCACGGCCGCGCCCAGTGGCTGCGCAACGACGAGCAGCGCCGCTACGTGCAAGCCCCGCTCGATGCGCTTTGGGAGCGGGTTGATTTTAGACATGAGACTTTGGGAGGTGAGAAGTGAGATTTTCAATGGCGAGCGCCTCACTTCTCGCCTCCCAACCTCTCACCTCTCACTTCCCAGACTCTCACTTCCCACCTCCCAAAGTCCCACTTCCCATGCTCGCCGAGCGCATCCTCGTCCTGCCCGCCGCCTACCGCCCCGCCCTGGGCGCGGTGCGCGACCTGCCGGGCCTGCGGGCCGCCGCCGACGGGGCCGCCGGGAGCGACATCTGGCTGCGGGGGCTGCCCGCCGCCGGGCCGTTGCCGCTGGCATTGCGGCAGCTGCCGGCCCGCGCCGCGTATGCCGCCGATGCCGAGGGGCGGCTGTTTCCGGGGGGCCAGCCCACGCCCACCGGCCGGCTGCCGCTGCTGGCCTGGCAACCGCTGGCCGAGTTCTGGCCCCGGGCCGTGCCCACGGCCGCGCTGCCCGGCCAGGTGCCCGCGCCCGTGCCCGTGCGGCTGGTGCCCGCGAGCCAGCCCCGGCCGGCCGCCGCCTTGCTTACGCGCTGGGCCGCCTGGCGCGCCTACGCCGATACGGCCCCGGCGAGCCGGCTGGCCCGGCTGCGCTTCGCCGCGTCGGGGCGCGGGCAGGCGCTGCTGCTGGGTGCGCCGCTGCCGCCGCTGCCGGGCCAGGAATACTGGCGCAGCGCGGGCCTGCTGCTGCCGGCCGGTTTCGCCACCGAGCTGCCGCTGCTGGCGCGATTAATGAGCGCCCGGCTCAACCCCGACGGGCAGGAGGACGTGCTGCTCTTCGACCCGGCCGGACACTGGGAGCGCATCGCGGCCGCCCACGTGCAGGCCGCCACCCGCGCGGCCGTGCGCCGCACGCCCGACCCTGAAACCGAAGCCAATAGTTTGTTTGCATGAAGCCCCTTCTGAGATTCACCTCGTATCACTGCTACCCTAGAGCGGTTTCAGGGCCGGTGTACGATTAAACAGGGGCGACGCGGGCGGTCGGCTTTTCGCCGCCCGCCCGCTTGGCGTTGTTTAGTGCGCCCTGCACAGTGGTCAAACCTAACTTGCCCAACAACGCCGAGCGGGCGGGCGGCGAAAAGC
>JANXNW010000370.1 GCA_025353905.1 Hymenobacter sp. | reverse complement strand
CGTGTGCACCCGTGTGTACACCACCACGCCTAAGAAGCCGAACTCGGCTATGCGCAAAGTGGCCCGTGTGCGCCTTACCAACGGTAAGGAAGTGAACGCATACATCCCCGGTGAAGGCCACAACCTCCAGGAGCACAGCATCGTGCTCATTCGCGGAGGCCGGGTAAAAGACCTGCCGGGTGTGCGCTACCACATCATCCGGGGCGCGCTCGACACGGCTGGCGTAAGCGGCCGCCTGCAGCGCCGCTCGAAATACGGGGCCAAGCGCCCCAAGCCCGGCCAACCCGCCGCCGCCGCCGGCAAAGGTGGTAAAGGCGCTCCCGCTAAAAAGAAGTAATTTATTAGTTGTCGGTTGTTTGTTGTCAGTTGTCAGAAGGCCTAAACCTCATCAACGACTGACAACGAACAACTAGCAACTGACAACTATATAAACCATGCGCAAGTCCAAACCCAAAAAGCGTATCCTGCTGCCGGACCCCAAGTTCAAGGAGACGCTCGTTACCCGCTTCGTCAATTACATGATGTATGACGGGAAGAAAAACCTGGCCTACACCATTTTCTACGATGCCGTCGAGCAAGTCGAGACGCGCACCAAGGAAAACGGGCTGGAGCTGTGGCGCAAGGCGCTCAACAACGTCATGCCGACCGTGGAGGTGAAGAGCCGCCGCGTGGGCGGGGCCACGTTCCAGGTGCCGATTGAGGTGCGTGCCGACCGTCGCATCGCCGTCGGCTCTAAGTGGCTCATTCAGTACGCCCGCCGCCGGGGCGAAAAAACCATGAAGGACAAGCTGGCCGGCGAAATCATCGCCGCCGCCAAGGGCGAAGGGGCCGCCGTCAAGAAAAAAGACGACACCCACCGCATGGCCGAAGCCAACAAAGCCTTCTCGCACTTCCGTTTCTAAATTATCAGTGACGAGGTAATGAGGTGATGAGGTAATTAAGTAGGCTGCTCGATTGTTGCCCGCTTGATTTCCTCATCACCTCATTACTTCATTACCTCATCACTACCCCAAATGGCTGTTAATAAAGAGCTGCAATACCTGCGCAACATCGGCATCATGGCCCATATTGACGCGGGCAAAACGACGACCTCGGAGCGCATTCTGTACTACACCGGCAAAACCCACAAAATCGGGGAGGTGCACGACGGCGCGGCCACGATGGACTGGATGGAGCAGGAGCAGGAGCGGGGTATCACCATTACCTCGGCCGCGACGACCACCTTCTGGGATTACCCGACCGACAAGCAGGGCAATAAAATCCCGGACACGCACCAGTACAAAATCAACCTCATTGACACCCCCGGCCACGTGGACTTCACGGTGGAAGTGGAGCGCTCGCTGCGGGTGCTCGACGGGGCCGTGGCGCTGTTCTGCGCCGTGTCGGGTGTGGAGCCGCAGTCGGAAACGGTGTGGCGGCAGGCCGACAAGTACAAGGTGCCGCGCATCTGCTTCGTGAACAAGATGGACCGGGCCGGGGCCGACTTCTTCAAGGCCGTAACTGAAATCAAGGATAAGCTCGGCGCGAATCCTGTGCCGCTGCAAATCCCGATTGGGGCCGAAGACACGTTTAAGGGCGTGGTGGACTTGCTTACCGGTAAAGCCATCGTGTGGGACGACAAGACGGAAGGCCGGTCGTACGACGAAGTGCCCGTGCCCGACGACCTCGTGGACACCGTGCGCGAGTGGCGCGAGAAACTCGTCGAGAGCGTCGCCGAGTACGACGACACGCTGATGGAGAAGTTCTTCGACGACCCGGACAGCATCACCCGCGAGGAAATGATGGTTGTCATCCGCAAAGCGGTGATTGACATGAAGTTCTCGCCCGTACTGTGCGGCTCGGCTTTCAAGAACAAGGGTGTGCAAACCATGCTCGACGCGGTAATGGCTTACCTGCCCTCGCCGCTCGATATGCCCGCCGTCATCGGCACTGACCCCGACACCGGGGCCGAGATTGAGCGCCACCCCGACAACACGGAGCCGTTCACGGCCCTGGCTTTCAAAATTGCCACTGACCCTTACGTGGGCCGCTTGTGCTTCTTCCGCTGCTACAGCGGGGTGCTCGACGGTGGCTCGTACGTGCTCAACAACCGCACCGGCAAGAAGGAGCGTATCTCGCGTCTGATGCAGATGCACTCCAACAAGCAGAACCCGATTGACAAAATCCAGGCGGGCGACATCGCCGCCGGCGTGGGTTTCAAGGACATCAAGACGGGCGACACGCTCAGCGAGGAGAAGCATCCCATCGTGCTCGAAAGCATGAGCTTCCCCGAGCCGGTAATCGGCTACGCGATTGAGCCGAAAACGCAAGCCGACGTGGACAAAATGGGCATGGCCATCGCCAAGCTCATCGAGGAAGACCCCACGCTGCGCGTGAACACGGACGAGGAAACCGGCCAGACCGTGCTGCGCGGCATGGGCGAGCTGCACCTGGAGATTATCATCGACCGGATGCGCCGCGAATTCAAAGTCGAAATCAACCAGGGTGCCCCGCAAGTGGCTTACAAGGAGATTCTGACCAAGAAAGTGGACCACCGCGAAACCTACAAGAAGCAGACGGGTGGCCGCGGTAAATTCGGCGACATCCTGTTTGAACTCGGCCCGAAAGAGACCGAGCCGGAAAAGCCTGGCTTCGAGTTCGACAATGCCATCGTGGGCGGCGTGATTCCGCGCGAATTCATCGCCCCGATTCAGAAGGGCTTTGAGGAAGCGATGAAGCAAGGTCCGCTGGCTGGCTTCCCCATCGAGGGCATGAAAGTGCGCCTGTACCACGGCTCATTCCACGACGTGGACTCGGACGCGCTGTCCTTTGAACTCGCCGCGCGCGGTGGTTTCCGCGAAGCCGCCCGCAAAGCTGGTCCGCGCTTGCTGGAGCCGATTATGTCGGTCGAGGTGCTGTGCCCGGACGAGTACACCGGCCCGGTAACCGGCGACTTGAACCGTCGCCGGGGCCTGATGAAAGGCATGGACACCCGCGCCGGCGCGCAGGTCATCAAGGCCGACGTGCCGCTCTCGGAGCTGTTCGGCTACGTGACGGACTTGCGGACGCTGTCCTCGGGCCGCGCCTCGGCCTCGCTTACGTTCTCGCACTACGAGATGGTGCCCCAGAACATGGCCGATGCCATCGTGGCGAAGACCAAAGGCGGTAAATAGTTTTGTTTGGCTTTTAGCTGATGGCTATCGGCTGATGGCTTCCTTGCCGGGGCCGCCTTAGAAAATCTTGTTTGCCTTCAAACAGCGCGATTCACTTGTTCCAAACGCTGCCAGCCAACAGCCATCGGCCACGAGCTAACAGCCAAATTTTTAACCCTGGGGCAATCGGCTCCATCTCACCATGAACCAAAAAATCAGAATCAAGCTGAAAAGCTACGACCACACGCTGGTCGATAACTCGGCCGAGAAAATCGTGAAAGCGGTGAAGGCGACCGGTGCCATCGTGAGCGGCCCCATCCCGCTGCCCACCGAGAAGGAACGCTACACGGTGCTTCGTTCGCCCCACGTGAACAAGAAGAGCCGCGAGCAATTCCAGCTTTGCACCTACAAGCGCTTGGTGGACATCTTCTCCACGAGCAGCAAGACGGTAGATGCGCTCATGAAGCTCGAATTGCCGAGCGGCGTGGATGTCGAAATCAAAGTCTGAGGCCGTTAGGAATGTAAAGTGAAAAGCCCCGTCAGCTAGTTGCTGGCGGGGCTTTTTTGCGTTCACGGGATTTGGCATTCAGGCTCAGAATGGCTGGTCAGACGACAGCGATGCGTCCGCAGCCACGGGTCGGATGGAGAAGCTCATGGGTGCGTCCTGAGCTAGAAAGCGCGCCAGGCGCAGGTAGTGTCGCCCGCGACGCGCCCGAAAAATGAGTTTGACGACGAACAGCCAGCGCACGGCCCAGGCGTGAACCGGGTTGAAGTTTTTGCGCAGGAAGTAGGCCAGGGAGATGTAGAATTCGCGGAGCAAACCAAAGCTTGGCTCGCTGCTGCGGCCGCCCAAATGCGTGAACCGGGAGCCTGGCACGACAATCACCCGCCGGCCCGCTTGCCAGACCCGCCAGGCTAAATCCTCTTCTTCGCAGTAGAGAAAATACCGTTCGTCCAGTCCGCCGATACGCTCGAACAGGGCGGCATCGACAAACATGGCCGCGCCCGTCACCATATCGGCGGGGTAGGGGTGCTCGGCCATCCGTGCGCGGCGCGGGGGATGGCGACCCAGGCCAAGCAGCCGGCACAAGCCGCGGCCGAGCAGCTTGTCGGCCAGCGTGGGGAAGAAGCCGTAGCTTTCCAACCATTCGCCCTCCGCGCCGAACATTTGGGGCGCGGCCAGTCCGATGGCGGGGTCGGCGGTGAGCAGAGCCGACAACTCAGTCAGACAGTCGGTTTGCAGCAGCGTGTCGTTGTTGAGCAGAAAAACGTGCGTCGGCTGCCAGCGCGCGCTTACGGTGCGGTAGCCCAGCATATTGCCGCCCGCAAAACCGAGATTCAGGTCGGAAAAGCACAGCGTTACTTCTGGAAACCCGGCGGCCGCGCGCAACGCCGTCTGGTCCGTCGCGGTAGAGGCATTATCCACGACAACGACGTGGTAAGCCGTGCCGGAACGCGTGTGGCGACGTAGCGAGTCGAGGCAGGCGAGCGTGTGAGCCGCCGAGTTGTAATTGACCAGGACAACCAGTATCATTGCGATAAGCTAAAGCCAAAAAGGGCGCGACACGGCGAAAGCTCAGCTATTGAGGAAGCAAACACAGCGTTGAAATACACCCTGTGTACCAGGGCCGGAGGGAACGTAAGCGCAAAATTAGAGGGTAGGGCGTCGCGTCAGCTTCGTTTCAAATAGCTAAAACTGGTGCCGTGGAGAGCGAGCTTACCTTTGTCTGCCTATGACTTGGGCGGTAGGTAATTATTCTAGGACTTACGCAAATGGCCCGAATTTCACCAATTTCGCTGCCCGCAAACCGGAGTGCGTAAGTCCTATATTCATCACCCATCATCACCTCCCGACCCGGGCGACCGCGCTACCAGATGAAGCACTTTTTTTCGGAAGCCCGCACCCGGCAGCTGAGCGTGTTTTGGAGCGCGCTCGTTATCATCGGGCTGTTCGTGTCCACCTGGGTGCGCATTCTGCCGAGTGTGGGTATCGCCGGTTTGTTTCTGACCGGCGTGGCCTACGCGCTCGGACAGCGTTGCGTGGCGCAACGGGCGCGTTGGGCCGGACTATTGCCGTTCGTGCTGGTCTATGTGGTGCATCTGGTAAGCGGATTGCTATATCATGGTCTGCCGACCAACACGACGCTGGGGCAAGACCTGCTGCTCGAAGCGCCGTTCGTGCTGCTGCCGGTGGCATTCTGGCTGCTGCCGACCTGGCGACCGACGCACGTGCGGGCGCTGTGGCTGCTGCTCATCGGCTGCTGCCTGGTATCGGCGGGCGCGGCCACGCTAAACTACCTGCTGCATCAAAGCACGATAAACGAGTTGTACCTGCACTCGAAGGTGATGCCTACCGAGCCGGACCACATCCGGTTCAGCCTGCTCATCAGCATGGCCGTGTTGGTGGGGGCCGTGCTGCTGGTTACTGAGCAGCTCACCCAGCGGGCGCGAGGGCTGTTGTTCGGGACCCTGTGCCTGCTGTTTCTGTTTCAGCATCTGTTGGCAGGGCGCAGCGGATTGGGGACGCTCTACATCGGTGGGGCGTTCTGGCTGCTGTGGCTGGCCTGGCAGCAGGGCCGTTGGCGGACGGCGCTGGGCGGCGTAGTGCTGGTGGCCGCGCTGGGCTTCGGCGCGCTCCAAACCTTCCCGACCCTGCAAAACCGGGTCACCAACACCCGCGAGGACGCGGCCCAGGTGAGCCGGGTGAGCGCCGCCAACGACTACTCCGTTACGGCGCGGGTCTTTTCCTACCAGGCCGCGTGGTCGCTCGTTCAGCAGCACCCCTGGCTGGGCGTGAGCAAGCTTGGCCTTTCCGAGGCGATGGCCGGGCAGTACGCCTACCAATACCCCGAAATCGCGCCCGACCGCTACATCCTGCCGCACAATCAGTTCATATACAACCTGACCGCTTACGGCGTTCTGGGGCTGTCGCTGTTCCTGGTGGGTTTCTACCTGCCGCTCTGGGGCGCGTGGCGCGCGCGCAACATCCGGTTGCTGCTCGTGTACCTGATTGTCACCTTGTCGTTTCTGGTCGAGTACACGCTCGAAACCCAAATCGGGGTTATTACCGGGCTGTTCTTCGTGCTGCTGGCCGCCGCGCCAGTGGCTGATGTCGCCAAACCGGTTGTGTTGGAGGAAGCTGTGCCAGTCGGTGCCGCCACGGTTTAAGTGGCGCGCAGCCTTCGCTGCGCGTATCTCAAGCAGCGTCTCGTTCCATTGGCACGGGGATACACGCAGCAAAGGCTGCGCGCCACCCACCCACCGTAACGGGCTGACCGAAAATAATTTCCCGCGCCAGTTGGTTTTTACCAACTAAAAACCCTACCTTTGCCCTCCCTTAGCGAAAAGGCCACTCGGGCCTTTTCTTTTTGTGTCATTTTAAGAACACTCGAATGCCTGGCATCATCGGTAAAAAAATCGGTATGACAAGCCTCTTCACTCCGGACGGGAAAAA
>JANXNW010000364.1 GCA_025353905.1 Hymenobacter sp. | reverse complement strand
TTTTCAACCAAGCCCGCCGACCGTTCACCCCTCCGGTGGCAGCTGGAGCTTGGCGTTACGTGAATATCTTCACCTTCTCCCCCGTGTGCTTGCTTCGCAAATGCAGGCGGATAATCTGCTGAATATCTTTATTATCAGCATACGGCCGCACGGCCTCGCGGAAATCGGCCAGCTTACGGGCCGTGAACGTCTCATCGACGTAGCCGAAGCCTACGTAGCGGCCGTTTTCGACTACGACCAGCGACTTTTCGTCGGTCCGGCGGCCGGCCCCGATGACGACAAACGACTCGTGCTCGTAGGTAATGGAGTCGATGGCCTCGTCCACGCGCAGATTGTAGCTCTCGGGCGGCTCCTGGCCCACGCACGCGCCGAGGCAGCGGTGGACCTGAAAATCAAAGCACGCGCCCTGGGTCTTGTACAGCCCGCACAGCTTCTGGCACAGGTTGTACTTGGCTACTTTGTGGTAGAGAAAGCCCTGGGCCTTGTACTGATTGCCGAGCGCGATAATCGGAATCTCGGAGTTGCGCGCGTCGGCCCGGCCGTAGTACAGGCATTTGTAGCCGTCCTCGTTGGTTTTGAGGTAAATGCCGGCCGGAAACACACTCCGCCGCTGCGCCCGGTTGTAGGCCGGCTTCAACTCCTTGATGAGGTGCGACTCGTAGAGCAGCGCCACCAGCTCGGAGCCGGTCAGCTCGTAGGTGATGTCGGCAATGGAGTTCTTGAAATCCAGGCTCTTGCGCGACTTCACATCGACGGCGAAGTGCTGCTGGATGCGCTTGTAAATGTTGATGCTCTTACCCACATAAATAACCTGCCCGGCCTCGTCGTGGAAGTAATACACGCCCGTTTCCTGGGGCAGAGCGGCCACAGTGGCGGGTGCGAGCAGCGGCGGCAGCAGGGCCGTTTTGATGGCCTCGGCCATCGCCGCCACCCGGCGCGGGCTGGGCTTTTTGGCGCTGGCCGTGCCATCGGGCCGGCGGCCGGCGGGCGCGAGCGCATCGACGCGGGCCAGGCGGGCGGCCTCCTCATCGGCGCTGGCGGCCGCGTCGTCGCTGGCCTGGGTGATTTTCAGCAGCCTGTCGAACAAGATGCTCGTCGCCTCGGCATCGCCGGCCGCCCGGTGCCGCCCTTCGAGCGGGATGCCGATGCTGCGGCAGAGCTTGCCGAGGCTGTACGAAGGCTGGCCCGGAATGAGCGAGCGGCTCAGGCGCACCGTGCAGAGCGTTTTGCGCGAGTAGTTGTAGCCCAGGTCGGCGAATTCTTTTTTGACGAACGAGTAGTCGAAGCGCACGTTGTGGGCCACGAACACGCAGCCTTCCGTCATTTCGACCACCCGCCGGGCCACTTCGTGGAAGCGCGGCGCGTCGGCTACCATGTCGTTGGTGATGCCCGTGAGCTGGGTAATGAAGGGCGGAATACTGCGCCCCGGATTGAGCAGCGTCGTGTACGAGTCCACCACTTTTTGCCCGTCGTGGACGAATATCGCCAGCTCGGTGATGCGGTCCTGCGCCGGCTGCCCGCCGGTAGTTTCAATGTCGATGATGGCGTACAAGTCGGTTCTGGCTGTTGGCTGATAGCGGTTGGCTGGTGGCTTTTCCCAGAGGCCAATGGCCGGGGCGGGAAGCTAACAAAGCTACGGCGAGGCTAAGTTGCTTAGCGCCCAAGTTCAGCGGGAAGGGCCTAAAGAAATAGTGCCGCGACCCACGCGGGTCACGGCACTATCTGGGCGAAGCTATCAGCCATCCGCAAAAAATCTAGCTCACTTTGTGCATTTCCAGCCAGTTTTTGGCTTCCAGAATCTGGCCGTGCTGCTGCTGCAATACGCCCTGGGCGCCGGCGGGCAGGCCGCTGGTGGCGAGAGCGGTTTCGTAGGCTTTGAGGGCGGCGGCTTCACCGGTTTTGGCGGCTTCGAGCACCGACGAGTCGTCGTGGCCGGTCAACAGAGATTTCACGTCGAGCCAGCCGCGGTGCAGCGCGGCGGCCGCGTCGGTGGCCAGGCTCTCCGCGGTGGCCGTGGCATCGGCCGCGATGCCGTACTGCTGGGCGTGTTGTTCGAGCACCGACACGAAGCCGGCGCGCTGCTGCGAAAACTGGCTCAGCTGGGCCTTGAGCTGCGGGTTTTGCACGGCTTCGGCAGCTTCCTGGTAGCCTTTGACCGAGGTGCGGTTGATATTGAGCAGGCCGGTCAGGGCGCGGGCAATGGGTTCGTTGGTCATCTGGTGGAATAATTAAATGAGGGAGTGAATAATCGGCCGCGTCGAAGCGCGCCGCTTGCCGAGCTTTACGGGCCGAGGTAGAGCGGGGTTTTCGGGCCGGGGCGCGGCCCGATGTGCCGACTGGCGCACTTCCCCGACCAAACCGAGCGAACCCGGAGACGAAAGGCACTATTAGCTAAATTATTTGGCTGAACAAAACTAATCCGGCTGGTAGGTCTTTGGTCATTTACCCACTACTTTTGGCGTTACTTTACCCGGCCACTCCGCGCCCGCTGCCTTTTATCTTCTGTATGAATACCCCCGCTACCGCCGCCCCGCCGGCCCACAACTACAACGAGGACAGCATCCGCTCGCTCGACTGGCGCGAGCACATCCGCCTGCGGCCGGGCATGTACATCGGCAAGCTCGGCGACGGCTCGGCCTACGACGACGGCATTTACGTGCTCGTCAAGGAAGTCATCGATAACTGCATCGACGAGCACGTAATGGGCTACGGGCGCACGATTGAGATAAAAATAACCGACACCCGGGTGCAGGTGCGCGACTACGGCCGCGGTATTCCGCTGGGCAAAGTGGTGGACGTGGTGAGCAAAATCAACACCGGCGGCAAGTACGACTCGAAGGTTTTTCAGAAGTCGGTCGGGCTGAACGGCGTGGGCACGAAGGCCGTGAACGCGCTCAGCTCATTCTTTCTGGTGCAGAGCGTACGCGAAGGCCTGGTGAAAGGAGCCGAGTTTTCGGGCGGGCAGCTCGTGGCCGATTCCGCGCCCGCCAAGACGAGCCAGCGCAACGGTACGCTCATCACGTTTCAGCCCGACGAGACGATTTTCAAGAACTACCGCTACATCCCGGAGTTTCTGGAAAACCAGATTTGGAACTACTGCTACCTCAACGCGGGCCTCACAATTCACTTCAACGGGCAGAAATACCTGAGCGAGAACGGCCTGCTCGATTTGCTCTCGCGCAAGGCTGATATCGAGCACCTGCGCTACCCCATCATTCACTTGAAAGGGGAGGACATCGAGCTGGCCCTGACCCACGGCAACGACTACGGCGAAGAATACTACTCGTTCGTAAACGGGCAGTACACGACCCAGGGCGGCACCCACCTGGCCGCGTTTCGGGAGGCAGTGGTCAAGACGGCGCGCGAGTTTTACAAGAAGGAATACGACGCTTCGGACATTCGGGCGAGCATCATCGGGGCGATTTCGGTGCGGGTGCAGGAGCCGGTATTCGAGTCGCAGACCAAGACCAAACTCGGCTCTATTAACATGGGGGCCGACGGGCCGACCGTGCGCGGCTTTATCCTGGATTTTGTCAAGGAGCAGCTCGACAACTACCTGCACAAGAACCCGCTCGTGGCCGAGGCCCTGCGCAAGCGCATCGAGCAGAGCGAGCGCGAGCGCAAAGACATGGCCGGGGTGAAAAAGCTGGCCAATCAGCGCGCCAAAAAAGCCAACCTGCACAACCGCAAGCTGCGCGACTGCCGCTTTCACCTCGGCGAAAACGCGAAAGACGGTGCCGAGAAAGAGCCGCTCACTACGCTCTTCATCACGGAGGGCGACTCGGCCAGCGGCAGCATCACCAAAAGCCGCAATGTGGAGCTGGAAGCCGTGTTCAGCCTGCGCGGCAAACCGCTGAACTGCTTCGGGCTGAAGAAGAAAATCGTGTACGAGAACGAGGAATTCAACCTCTTGCAGCACGCGCTCAACATCGAGGAAGGGCTGGAGGGGCTGCGCTACAACCGCGTGGTCGTGGCCACCGATGCCGACGTGGACGGCATGCACATCCGGCTGCTGCTGCTCACGTTTTTCCTGCAATTCTTCCCCGACCTCGTCCGCAACGGCCACGTCTATATTCTCGAAACGCCGCTCTTTCGGGTGCGCAACAAGAAGGAGACGATATACTGCTACAACGAATCGGAGAAGCAGGCCGCCATGCGCCAGCTGGGCCGCAACCCGGAGGTGACGCGCTTCAAAGGACTGGGCGAGATTTCGCCCGACGAGTTCGGCAAGTTTATCGGCGAGAACATCAAGCTCGAACCCGTCATTTTGCAATCCGACCGCTCGGTGCAGCAGGTACTGGCCTATTACATGGGCAAAAACACACCCGCCCGCCAGGAATTTATAATCGACAACTTGCGCCTGGAGAAAGACTTGATAACGAGCGACGTGCTGCCGGTGGCGGAAATCGAGCTGGTGTAGAAAAAAAATTTAATCGGCGATTTAAGTGAGCGACTTTACAGATGGAAAAGAAACTAGTTATTAGGCCCGAAGCTGGCACGTTAACCGTTGAACGCCTAGTTGGGCGGGTTATGAGCGGACAAGTGAGAATTCCAATTTTCCAACGTCCCTTGCGGTGGAAGGCCGCGCAAGTAGTTGCGCTATTCGACAGCGTTTACAAGGGCTACCCGATTGGCTCGCTGCTGTTGCAAAAAAGGGCGGCCGTCGCGCAAAAGCTTTTGATTGGTCCTTTGGAAATCGTTGCCCATGATATGCCAGTTGCGTATTGGGTAATTGATGGGCAGCAGCGACTTGCTTCGCTGGCGGCGGGACTGGCTCGCCCGATGCCGGTGCCGGAGCGGCCAGTTGATGCCTACGTGGTGTACTTCGATGCGCAAAAGCGAACGTTCACCGCCCCGCCATTCAGTGGTATTATTCCGACCACTTGGGTGCCAGTGGCTCAGCTATTTGATTCGGCCGTGCTCAGTGAGTGGGTGCACGAGTGGCAGCACGGACGGGATGCCGAATTGCGAGCCGCCGTTTTCGAAGCCGGAAAGCGTTTGCGGGAGTATGACGTGCCGCTTTACACGATAGAAACCGAAGATGAGGACGTAGTGCGGGATATTTTTAACCGTACGAATACCTCCGGGTCAAAAATGAGTTGGCCAGAGGTCAACACTGCTCTGTTCGGTTACAAAGGAGCCTATCCATCCACCCTCTCGGCGCTAGCCGAGGCCTTGGAAGTGAAGGGGATGGGAAGCCCAACTCAGCGCAACTTGCTGACCTACGTGACGGCTTCGCGCGGACTCGACCCTACCCGCACACTAGCTGAATATGAGAGCCGTGGCGAGGAGGACAAAATGAACGGGGCCACACACGATGCCTTGCCCATCATCGAGCGAGTGCTGGACTTCTTACGAGATGAGGCGGAAATTCCGCATTTAAAGCTGCTGCCCCTGGCGTTGCCCATGGCAGTGCTCACCCGCTACTTCAGCTTGTTTACCCAGCCCTCCGAACGTAGCCTACAACTGCTAGTGCGTTGGACATGGCGTGTGTTGCTGGGGGGCGCTTTATTCGATGAGCGTACCATTCTTCGACGCGGCGTACTCACGCTCCGGGCTGGTAACGACGAGGAGCAAGCTCAGCAACTAGTACATTTAATACCTACCGTGCTGTCGGAACAGCTTCATTATCAGGTACCGGCTCGCTTCGACGCGCGGGCCGCTGAAACCCGGCTAGCCCTGCTGGGGATGTATGCGTTGCGGCCTTTGCTAGACACCGGGGAGCCGGTCAAGCTGGCCGAGCTGCTGGTAAGTCGGAGCAAAGCAGGACTACGGACCATTGTGCCGTCAGCGGCTCGTCACAATGACCTCCTGACCAGCCCGGCCAACCGCATCCTGCTGCCAGGTGCTAGACCTACTCCTGAGCAAGAGGCCTTGTTTGAAGAAGATGTGGAAGAGCAATTTCAACTCGGCATTTCCTACGAGCGGCTGTTGCAACTTGATTACCGCACTAATGAGCGTTTTTTTGCGTCGCATGCCATTGATGCTCGCGCGTTTCTGGCTTTACAACAAGGCGACACGGATATTTTCTTGCAGCGACGCGCTGATTCCCTGCAAACTACTGTTCGCCAATTGGGCGACCGATTGGCCGCCTGGGGTCAGTCCGACCGGGTATCAATCGCGCGTCTCAAGGCAGCAGTTCACGAAGCCGAATGATGCAGATTTTTGACGTGTTCATCAATGGAGTATTGGCTGGTAAAATTGGTAAGCCTCCCCGGCGGCCGGTGGAGTTTCAACTGGTTGAGGAATACCGCCGACTGCCCCAGCGACCTGTGCTGGGACAGCAGTTTGAGGATAAGCTACGAGCGAGGTACTCGGGTGTAGCAGCAGAGTTACCAGCCTTTTTCGCCAATCTGCTTCCGGAAGAAGGACCTCTCAAGCGACTACTTGAACGTTCACTTGGCTTTACCTCCCGCGATGACTTAGCCTTATTGGTGGCGCTGGGGGAAGGACTACCGGGTGCGGTAGAGGTGCGGCCCGGCACAGGTGGCGCTTATCTACTGGATGCAACGCAACCAACAGAAACTAGCCTTGCTGCTGAGTCAGTAGGGAATAGCGACGCGGTTTTTCGCTTTTCGTTGGCCGGGGTACAGATGAAGTTTTCTGTGCTTCTGGAAGCGGACAAACTGCGGCTTCCCATGCGCGACGAGTTGGGCGATTGGATAGTAAAGTTTGATTCGGCTGATTACCCAAACCTGCCAGCTAACGAGTATGGAATTATGCAGTGGGCGCGAACGGCGGGGTTTGAGGTGCCGGAGTGTAAACTGGCCCCGCTGACTTCACTGCCCTCAGCCTTACGTACTCAGGTGGTAGCGGGGCAGCAAGTCTTCCTGATACGGCGCTACGATAGGGCGGCTGGGCAGCGTATTCACCAAGAGGACTTTGCACAAGTAGCTGGTTTGCGGCCGGAAAAAAAGTACGACCAGTGGACATACGAAGACTGTGCGACTGTTGTCCGCGAAACCTGCGGAGAAGCGCAGTTCGAAGAATTTATCCGGCGGCTGGTGTTCATGGTCGCGTCTGGCAACACCGACGCGCATTTAAAGAACTGGTCTTTGCTGTATCCAGATACTATTCGCCCGCGACTTACGCCGCTTTACGACCAAGTAGCGGTAATAGCCTGGCCACGGCGTGAACCTGGAATAAACGTAGAGTGGGCGCTGAAGATGGCGGGGGTCAAGCGCCCGGAAAAGACGGATATGGCGGCCTTCCTCCGGCTGACCCAACTTAGTGGAGGTAACCCGGCTCAGGTCGAAAAGCTGGTGAACGAAACTCTTGGTAGGATTCTGAAAGCTTGGAACATTGACGAAATAGCGACGCTATTGCCTCCTGGCCATCCCCAGGCCCTGAAGCGTCATTGGGAAAAGGTGCCTCTGCTACAAAGCTTGGCTGTAGACTTTCGATTTTAAAAAACTTATTTTCTCTAACTTGCGCCTGGAGAAAGACCTGATAACGAGCGATGTATTGCCGGTATCGGAGATTGAGTTAGCCTGAGTGGGCCGCGTTTTTCCTGCATTTTTCTAGGGGTTTTTACCAACGCATTCCGCGGCAAATACGTAGTGGCCGCACTATGCCACTACATTATTTAATTTATGAGAGTCGGGCCACGCGCCTTTTCACCGAAGCCGAGCTGGCTGGGCTGCTCGAACGCGCCCGCGTCCACAACGCCGCCCGGGGCCTGACCGGGCTGCTGCTCTACGCCTCCGATGGGCGCATGGTGCAGGTGCTCGAAGGCGAGCGGGCCACCATCCACGCCCTGCACCACAACCACATTGCCCACGACCCGCGCCACCAGCAGCTACGCACCTTGGCCGACGAGCCGCTCGACCGGCGCCGCTTCGCCGACTGGCGCATGGGCTACCGGGCCGCCTCGCTTGAATTGCTGACTCAACTCAAGGGCTATTCGAACCCGCCCGAGGCCACGTTTGTCGTGCCGACGCTGGCCTGGCTGCCCTACGCGCTGCTTGATAAACTGAGCCAGTATGTGCAATGCGCCCCGCCCTGCTCGCGGGTGGAAGTGACTTGATGTTTCTTGTTTTTGGGCGATGCGGGCGGGGGGCTTTTCGCCGCCCGCCCGCTTGGCGTTGTTAAGGGGCGTTGTTACGTAGCCCTTCACGCGCGCTGAACAACGCCAAGCG
>JANXNW010000356.1 GCA_025353905.1 Hymenobacter sp. | reverse complement strand
CACCTCGCTCTTGGCGAAAATCACCTGGTCCTTCAGCAAGCTGAACGCGATGCCGTGCTCCGCCAGCAGCGCCCCGATTTCGCCGTCGCGCCGGGTGGCGTAGGGTTCGTAGTCCTCGTTGGTGAACACGGCCCCGATTTCATAGTCCGTCAGCAATTGCCGGAATACCTCCAGCGGCTTGCCGTAGCGAGCAATCAGCCCGCCGCCCGCCGCCTGGGCTTCGCCGGCCAGCCGCTCCACCTCGTCGTAGATGAAGGTCAGGCGCGCGTCGGCCCGCTCGGGCAGCTTTTCGAGAATGTCCGAGTCGTAGATGAACAGCGGCAGCACGAGCAGACCGCTACGCAAAGCCGCCGCCAGCCCGGCGTTGTCGTGAAAGCGCAGGTCGCGGCGATGCCAGAAGAGGGCGATTTTCATGTTTTAGTTGTTGGTTGCTTGTTGTTAGTTGTCAGGGCGGATGCTGCGCAGTTCTGGCGGCCACTTCTTTTCAACGTTCAGTACGTGAAACTAACAACTGACAACAAGCAACCGACAACTAAAATTTTACTTCAATTTCCCCATGCCGCCATCCACGGCCAGCACCTGCCCGGTGATGAACGTAGCCTGGTCGGAGAGCAGAAACGCGACCATTGCGGCCAAATCATCGGGCCGGCCGACGCGCTGCAAGGGGTGGCGCTTGGCCCCGGCTTCGGCTTTCTCGGGCGTGTTGAGCAGGGCGGCTGCCAGGGGCGTGTCGGTCAGGCTCGGGGCGAGGCAGTTGACGCGCAGGCCGCTGGCGGCGTACTCGGCGGCCAGCGCGCGGGTCAGCCCTTCGAGGGCGGCTTTGGCCGTGGCGATGCTCGTGTGGAAGCTCATGCCCACGGCGGCGGCCACGGTACTGAAAAGCACCACCGAGGCTCCGCCCTCAGCTTTTTTGAGGCGCTTGGCCGTGGCTTGCAGCACCTGCACCGCCCCGAGCACGTTCAACTCGAAATCAGCCCGAAAATCGTCGAGCGGCACCCGCTCGAAGGGCCGCAGCTTGATGGAGCCGGGGCAGTACACGAGGCCGTGGAGCACGTCGGGCAGCGCGTCAAAGGTCGTGCCCACGGGCTGGGTCGCGTCGTAGGTGAGGTGGGTAGCGCCGAGCGCGGCCAACTCGGCCGACAGCGAGCGCGAGGCCGTGAAAAGGGTCGCGCCGTCGGCGCTCAGCCGTTGGGCCGTGGCCAGGCCGATGCCCGACGAAGCGCCGACGACGAGGATGTTTTTACCGGAAAATGTCATGAGGGGCGAGCCGCGGCTCCCGTATTAGTGGAGCCTGACAAACTGCCGGCCCCGGCCAAGGTTTGCTACACCTGGAACGGATTGACCACCCGCAGGCGCCCCTCGATAAGCTGCCCGGCGTTTAAATCCTCGGAGTACAACGTTTCGCAGCCGCATTCGAGCGCGGCGGCCACGATGAGCGCGTCGAACCAGGAAAAGCCGTAGCGCTGGGCCAGCCGGGTAGCGGCGAGAATGGTGTCGGGCGAGGTTTGGTGGACGTTGTGATTCTGCGTCACTTCCAGCATGGCGGTTTGTGCGTCGGGCCAACCCGTTTTAAGCTTGCGAGTAAGCACATTCACGAACTCAATCAAGACCTGGGTGGAAAGCCAGCGGTCAGGTATGGCACCCAAGACGAGCGCCGTGGCTTTTTTTACCAGGTCGTCGTTCGAATAAGCATAAACCAGCACGTTGGTGTCGAAGAATACGCTACCGCTCATTTGCTTCATCGCGATTGAATTTGAAGCCTTTGGTCGAAACGCTGATGGCGTTGAACGTGGCGGGGGGGCGGGGCACGACTTGAGCCACCGCCTGAATGCTGAGTACGCCCAGCGCTTGCAGCTCTTCGAGCAAGCGGCGGGCGTGCTCATTGGGGACGTTGATGGTGAGGGTTTCCATGGAGATAATTAAGGTTGAATGCTGGCCCTAAGTTACGGTGAAACCGGTTTGCCCAACGCTTCAGTCGCCGCCGGCCGCGCCCGCCGGCTCACCAGCCCCACGCCCACGAAAATCAGCGCTGCCTGCCCGGCTTTTTCCCAGGTGAAATGGTCGCGGCCCAGACTTACGGCAATCAGCACGGCCAGCACCGGCTGCAAATAGATGTACACGCCCAATAAAGCCGGGGACGCGAATTTCAGCGCCCAATTGTTGAGCAAATACGCCAGGATGGTGAGGCAGAACACCATGTAGGCCACTTCGGCCCAGATGTAGGCCGGAAAGTGGGCGTAGTCGGCGGCCAGCGCCTGGGGCGCGCCCACCGGCACGGCCACCACCGCGCCCACCAGAAACACCCGCGCCAAGACCGTAAATGCGTGATACTTGCGCATGAGCGGCGCCACCAGCACCAAATACAGCCCGAATACCGTCGCGTTGGCCAGGATGCACAAATTACCCAGCAGCGCCCGCGGATAAACCAGCGCCCCGGCACTCGGCCGGTGCAGGATAAGCGCCGCCGCGCCGGCCGCGCCCAGGCAGATGCCCAGCAGCCGCGGCAGCGTGATGCGCTCGCTCAGCAGCGCCGCCGAAGCCAGTACCACCACCAGCGGGGCCAGCGTTTGCAGCAGCGACGCGTTGATGGGCGAAGTCCAGTTCAGGCCCGAAAAAAACAGCAGCTGGTTCAGACCGATGCCCAACACTCCACAAGCCAGCGCGCGCAGGTTATCGGCCCGCCCCCGGATTTTATCGTTGGGTGCGACGAAATATTTGACGAGAGTGAAGAACAGTGCGGCCCCGCCGATGCGCAGCGTCACGATGCCCAGCGGACCGAGGTAGCGCGGCATGACATCTTTGGCGAGCGAATAGTTGGCCGCGTAAATGAGGGCGACGACGAACAGGGCCGCGTGAACGCGGAGCTTGGTGGACATGGCGGGCAGTAGCGTGGACTCGGTGAGTCCGCGCGTGGGTAGTTGCTGGACGAAATTTGCGGGGCCCCGTTTCATTCACCTTTGTGGAATGACTGGGGGCGCAAAGGTCGCTTCCCTCGGCGGTGCCTCTACGGGCGGACTCGCAGAGTCCGCGCTACTTCTCATGCCTTCTCTTTTCGACAACCCCGCCGCCGCGCCGCTCGCTGAGCGCCGCCGCCCGCGCCGCCTGGCCGACTATGCCGGGCAGACCCATTTGCTGGGTGAAAACGGCGTGCTCACGCGCTACCTGGCGGCGGGACGGCTGCCGTCGCTCGTGCTGTGGGGGCCGCCGGGCGTGGGCAAAACCACGCTGGCTCTGCTGCTGGCTGAGGAATTGAAGCGGCCCTTTGCCATGCTCTCGGCCATCAGCGCAGGGGTCAAGGACGTGCGCGAGGTGATTGAGCGAGCAAAAACTCAGCCGGGCACGGTGCTCTTCATCGACGAGATTCACCGCTTCAGCAAGGCGCAGCAGGACGCGCTGCTCGGGGCCGTGGAGCGGGGTTTGGTCACGCTCATCGGGGCCACGACCGAGAACCCCTCGTTCGAGGTGATTCCGGCGCTGCTTTCTCGCTGTCAGGTCTATACGCTCGAAAGTCTGGGGGCTGATACGCTGCGCGAAATCGTGCGGCGGGCGCTGGTCGAGGACGAGATTTTGAGTAAAATCCCAACGGACATTATCGAAGACCACGCTTTGCTGGCGCTCAGCGGTGGCGACGCGCGCAAGCTGCTGGGCCTGTTGGAGCTAGTGGTGCAAAGCACTCCGCCCGACCTGGAGACCGGCCGGGTGCAGCTCACCGACGCGGCCGTGCAGCGCACCGCTCAGCGGCCCATCGCTCGCTACGACAAGGGCGGCGAGATGCACTACGACGTGATTTCGGCCTTCATCAAAAGCATTCGCGGCTCCGACCCCAACGCGGCGCTCTACTACCTGGCCGTGATGCTCGAAGGCGGCGAGGACCTCAAATTCATCGCCCGGCGGCTGCTCATCCTGGCCTCCGAAGACATTGGCAACGCCAATCCCAACGCCCTGCTGCTGGCCACCGGCTGCTGGCAGGCCGTGCAAGCCATCGGCCTGCCCGAATCGGACCTGATTCTGAGCCAGACGGTTATCTACCTGGCCACTTCGCCCAAGAGCAACGCCGCGTACGTGGCCATTCGGGCGGCGCAGGCCCAGGTGCGGGCGGCCGGGGTGCATCCGGTGCCGGTGCCCTTGCGCAACGCGCCCACCAAGCTGCTGAAGGAATTGGGCTATGGCGCGGCGTATCAGTATTCGCACGACGCGCCGGGCAACTTCCGGGTGCAGGAGTTTTTGCCCGACGCGCTGGCCGGCACCCGCTACTACGAGCCGGGCAACAACCCGGCGGAGGCCAAAATCCGGGAGCGGCTGCGTGGCTGGTGGGCGGAGAAATACGGCTACTAAAGCGGAATTCACTTTCCTGTGCTTGCTCGTCGCCCGTAAACCTCACCCCCTAGCCCCCTCTCCAAAAGAGAGGGGGGACTAGTTTCTAGCCCTAGAAATCTAGCAACTAGTAAGTTAGGCTCTAAAACTAGTCCCCCC
>JANXNW010000317.1 GCA_025353905.1 Hymenobacter sp. | reverse complement strand
GCTTGCGCGTCGGCCACGATGGCCAACACGCGGGTCATGCGCTCGGCGGAGGCGACGGACGTGCCGCCTAATTTAAGGACCTGCATTTTATATGTTGCTTGTTGTTTTTCGCTTGTTGTTGAAAGCGGGCCAGGGGTTGGTCGGTGGGGCGGGCGGGCGGCTTTTTTTGCCGCCCGCCCGCTTGGCGTTGTTCAGTTTTCGTTTCCTGGCCTATCGCGGCAGCGGCATCCTTGCCACCCGCCTGCTTGGTATCAGCTCGGTTTTCGTTTCCTGTCGGCTGAACAACGATAAGCGGGCGGGCGGCGAAAAAAGCCGCCCGCCCGCCTCGCCGCTCAACCCTGACTTGGCAAAAGTAGCCCGCCCCACCCGGCCGTATCTTTGCGCCTTACTGCCCGTTTTATCCGCCTACCCTAATGCTGGACAAGTTAGAAGCCATCCGCGAGCGCTACGAGACCGTGAACCACGAGCTGATGCAGCCCGACGTGATGAGCGACATGAAGCGCTACAAAACGCTCAACAAAGAATACAAAGACCTGGGTAAAATCGTGGTCGAATACCGCGCTTACCAACAAGTGCTGAGCAACATCGAGAATGCTCGCCAGGTTATCTCGACCGAAAAAGACGAGGATTTCCGCGAGATGGCCAAGCTGGAGCTGGAAGAATTACAGCCCGAAGCCGAGCGCCTCGAAATTGCCATCAAGGACCTGCTGCTGCCCAAAGACCCCAACGACTCGAAGGACGTCATCATGGAAATCCGGGCCGGGGCGGGCGGCGACGAAGCCTCCCTTTTCGCCGGCGACTTGCAGCGCATGTATTTGCGCTTCGCCGAAAAGCAGAACTGGAAAATGGAATTGGTGGACGCGATGGACGGCACGGCCGGCGGCTACAAGGAAATTATTCTGGCCGTGAAGGGCGAGGATGTGTACGGTAAGCTCAAATTTGAGAGCGGCGTCCACCGGGTGCAGCGGGTGCCCGCCACCGAAACTGCGGGCCGCATCCACACCTCGGTGGCCAGCATCGTGGTGATGCCCGAAGCGGAGGAATTCGACATCGACCTCGATATGAACGACATCCGCAAGGACTTGTTCATGTCCTCCGGCCCCGGCGGGCAGTCGGTGAACACGACGTATTCGGCCGTGCGCCTGACCCACATTCCAACCGGCATCGTGGCCCAGTGCCAGGACCAGAAATCGCAGCTCAAAAACTTCGATAAGGCGTTGGCCGTGCTGCGCTCGCGCATCTTCGAGATTGAATTAGCCAAGAAAAACGAGGCCGAGGGCGCGCTGCGCAAAGGCATGATTGGCGGCGGCGACCGGAGCGACAAAATCCGCACCTACAACTACCCGCAAGGCCGCGTGACGGACCACCGCATCGGCCACACGGTGTACAACCTGCCGAGCGTGATGGACGGCAACATCGACGACTTTGTGGAGAAATTAAGGTTGGCCGAGAGCGCCGAGCGGTTGCGCGAGGGGGTGGGGTAATCACCTGTTTACCCCCACCCGTCATTGCTTCGCTTTGTTCGCAATGACGGGCGTTTATTAGACGTTACCTCGCCGTGCTGAAACTCCGTTACATCTCGCTGCTGCTCGTCTGCCTCAGCGCCCTGCTCAGTTTGACGCTGCCCGGCTGCAAGCTGCGCGAGGAGCGGCTGCAAACCACCGGCGCACTGGAATTCTCCGTGGACACGGTCAAGTTCGACACCGTGTTCACGACGCTGCGCACCGTCACGAAGCGGCTCTGGGTGTATAACCGCAACCCGCGGGCGGTGTCGGTCAGCTTGATTAACCTTGATAACCCGGCCACCTCGCCTTACACGCTCATTATCAACGGCGATTTGAAGCAGACGGCCGCTGACCTCACCATTCGGGGCCAGGACAGCCTGCTGATTCTGGTGCGCGCCAAGCTGCCCGATAATCAGCAAAACGGCCCGGCCAAAGCCTATGTGCTGGAGGAGAAGCTCAATTTTCTGACCAACGGGCAGCCGCAGCGGGTGCTGCTGCGCTCGTTTGGGCAAAACATTTACTTGCACGATGGCGAGACGTTGCGCTGCGGGACCGTCTGGCGCAACGACCGGCCGCACGTGCTCTACAACACGGTGTCAGTGCCGGCCACTTGCACGTTGCGGCTGCTGCCGGGCACCCGCGTGTTCGCCCACGCCGGGGCGGTGCTCGTCGTGGACGGCACGCTGCTCGTGAACGCGCCCGCCGACTACCAGCCCGGTGCTGGCCCGACCGATACCGTGAAGGCCAGCAACCCGAGCATCGTGCGCTTCGCCGGTGACCGGAGCGGCGAGGCGCAGTACGCCACCGCGCCCGGCCAATGGGCAGGCATCGTGCTCAGGGCCAGCAGCCGGAGCAATGTCATCCGCTACGCGCTTATTCAGAACGCGGCCGTGGGCGTGCTGCTTTACAACCCGCTCAATCAGCAGCCACGGCCGGACTTGCTGCTTCAAAACTCGGTCATTCGCTACATCTCGGGCAGCAGCGTAAGCTTTGCCGGCGTGGCGAGCAGCCTCGGGCTGCCGGGCGCGGCGGTGCTGGGCGTGGCCAGCCGCGCCAGCCTGGAAAACGTGCTGCTCAGCGACTGCTACGAGTACGCGGTGCTGGGCATAGGTGGGGGCGACTACGCGCTGAACTTTTGCACCGTAGCGAATTTCCCGGCCAGCACTACACCTCGCGCGTCGGCCTCGCTCACCTTCAACAATACCATCACGCTGAACGGACAGGCCGTCGCGTACCCGCTCAAGGTGGACGTGCGCAATTCCATCGTGTGGGGCTCGCTCGCGGACGAGCTCTCTTTTGAAAAATACGACCAGTACAAGAACGGCGTAACGGTCGAAAACTCGCTGCTGCGCACGGCCCTCTACGCCGCCGCCACCGACGCGCCCGGCAAGCCCGGCTTGGGTAACCAGACTCTGTTCAATGTGCTCAACGTAGACCCCAAATTCACGCGCACCAACAGCGGCAACCGCGACGATTACCGCCCCGGCACCGGCTCGCTTGCACTGGGCCGCCAGGCGCGCGGTTCGTTCCTGCCCCGCGACCTGCTCAACCTGCCGCGCAACCCCGGCGCGCCTGACCTGGGCGCGTACAAAGGCAAATAATGCGTCTGACGTGATTGACATGCTGATGTGGGAGATGTGCAAATAAGGCGATTCGAGCAATTGGGAGCATAGCACATTTGCGCATCTCCCACATCAGCACATTAACCCCAACAGCACATTAAAAAATGCGCTTTTTTCAGAAACGCCTGCGCCTGCCCGCTCTTGCCGAAGGCTTTCACCTCATCACCGACCTGCTTGTGGCCGAGCTGCCCGAGCTGGAGGGCTTGCGCGTGGGCACGGCGCACTTTCTGCTGCAGCACACCTCGGCGAGCTTGTTCATCACCGAAAACGCCGACCCTACCGTGCGGCGCGACTTCCAGCAGTATTTCCGGCGGCTCGCGCCCGACAGCGCGCCCTACTTCGAGCACACTTCGGAAGGGCCCGACGACATGAGCGCCCACTTGAAGGCGGCATTGCTGGGCGCGTCCGTCACGGTGCCGATTAGCGAAGGCCGGCTGCTGCTCGGCACCTGGCAGGGCCTCTGCCTGGGCGAGCACCGCCGCCACGGCGGCCGCCGCTGGGTAGTGGCCACGCTGCTGGGCGAGTAGCGCTACTGTACCCGCGCCGCAGTCTGGTAACGCAGCGTGTCGAAGAGCACCAGCTTCTGCGCGCCGCGCACCGCGTAGGCGCGCAGCCGGCCGTTCGTCAAGGTCAGGCTGAGCTGCTTCTGCGCGCTGAACAGCACGTTGTCCTGGCGCAGGGTGGCGTCGAGCTGCTCGGGCCGCCCGCCCCGGCTCAGCACCGATAGTCGCCGCACCGGGGCGTTTTCCTGGCCCGTTTTCAAGGTGTAGGTGCGCCGCAGCGACCCGTCAGGCAGCCGCACCGAGTCGAGGGCGTAGGCCCCGCGCAGGGCCGCTTTGTTGATATCGGCCTGGTAGAAAAGCTGCAGCTCGTCGGCCCATTTCACTTGGGTCACTTGCACGGTTTCGGGCGCGCCGCCGCGCAGGCTCACGCGCTTTTCCACGGCCGGCCGGCCGGCCGTAAGCTGCCGCACCTGCCCGTCGAGCAAGCCCCGCACGTCGAAGTACGGCCCGGTCGGTGCCGATGGGCCGGTGGCGGACGCAGCGGCCGGACCAGTGGCAGGCCGCTCGCAGCCGGCCAGGAGAAAGAGAGCTGTGCTCAGTAAGTAGATAACTGTTTTACAGCTCATTATTTCAAGTAGAACGTCCTCCTGGCAGCTCGGAATCAGGCCCGCAGCAAACTTTGCCCGGTCATTTCGGCGGGTTGGGGCAGGCCCATCAGGGCCAGCACGGTGGGCGCGATGTCGGCCAGCTTGCCATTGGCCAGCGTGCCGTGGTAGTCGGCATCGGCCAGGATGCAGGGCACCAGGTTGGTGGTGTGGGCCGTGTTGGGCGAGCCGTCGGCATTGCGCATAAACTCGGCGTTGCCGTGGTCGGCGATGACGAGCACGGCGTACTCAGCCGCCAGGGCAGCTTCCACCACGTCGCGGGCGCAGGCGTCGGTGGTTTCGACGGCCCGCACCACAGCCTCAAACACGCCGGTGTGGCCTACCATGTCGGGGTTTGCGAAGTTGAGCACGATAAAATCGGCCGTGCGGGCGGCCAGCTCGGGCAGCAGCGCGTCGCGCAGCTCGTAGGCGCTCATTTCGGGGGCCAGGTCGTAGGTGGCTACTTTCGGCGAGGGCCGCAGAATGCGCCGCTCGCCGCTAAACTCCACCTCGCGCCCGCCCGAAAAAAAGAACGTGACGTGCGGGTATTTTTCGGTTTCGGCCAGGCGCAGCTGGGTTTTGCCGTGCGCGGCCAGCACCTCGCCCAGGGTGCGGTCGAGGTTGTCCTTCTCAAAAATCGGCGTGACGCCCACGAACGTCGCGTCGTAGCTCGTCATGGTGAGGTAGCGCAGATTGAGCCGGTGCATCTGGTAGGCGTGGAAATCCTGCTGGGTGAGCGCTTCCGTGATTTCGCGGCCCCGGTCGGTGCGGAAATTAAAGCACAGCACCACGTCGTCGTCCTCAATGACGGCCAGCGGCTGTCCGTCGGCCCCGGTCTTCACGATGGGCTTCAGAAACTCATCCGTGATGCCTTCCTTGTACTGCTCCTGAATGCTCTGAATCAGGTTTTGCGAAGCCGTGCCCACGCCGTTTACCAGCAGGTCGTAGGCTACCTGCACCCGCTCCCAGCGCTGGTCGCGGTCCATGGCGTAGTAGCGACCCACGACACTCGCGATTTTGGCCCCCGTGCGCTCGTTGTGCTTCTCCAGCTCGTTGATGAAATGCACGGCGCTTTTTGGGTCAGTGTCGCGCCCGTCGGTAAAGGCGTGTACGAACACGCGAGGCAGCTCGGCCTCGTGGGCAATGGTGCAGAGCGCCTTCACGTGGTCGATATGCGAATGCACCCCGCCATTCGAAAGCAAACCAATCAGGTGCAGGGTTTTGTGGTTGAGCTTGGCGTAGGCGAGCGCGTCCTTCAGGGCCGGCACCTGGCCGAGCTTGCGCTCGCGCACGGCCCGGCCGATGCGCACCAGCTCCTGGTCCACGACGCGGCCCGCGCCGATGTTCATGTGGCCCACTTCGGAGTTGCCCATCTGGCCCTCGGGCAGGCCCACGGCTTCGCCCGAGGCTTGGAGCTTGCCGTGCGGAAAACGCCGGAGCAGCTCGTGGAAATACGGCGTTTGGGCCGCATCCACGGCCGAAACCGCCGCATTCGGGGCAATGCCCCATCCATCGAGAATGACCAGTAAAACCTGTTTGCTCATGCCGCAAAAGTACGGCTCGCACCCCGATGCGGTTGTTGGCCGTAAGCAGTCCGGCGGGCTCATGCCCACCCAAAACCTGTCTTCTGGCATAATTTTCGCTGCCGCGCCGCCCACGCCGCGCCCGGTCGGTGCGGCCCGCAACCCATGAAATTAATTTTAACTAAACTAGTGCTCTTCGGCTGGTTTTTGCTGGCCGCCACGCCCGGCCGGGCGCAAGCCGCCGACCAACTGCCACCCGTGCGTTCGGCGCTGGCCAGCGGCTCCTCACGCGAGCTGGCTCGCTTCCTGGCCCCTTCGGTCGAAGTCGGCTTCGATGACGACAAGCAGAGCTACAACGCCACGCAGGCCGAGCTGGTGATGCGTAATTTCTTCGTCAAAAACCCGCCCGTGAGCTTCGATATCGTGCATCAGGGGGCCAGCAACGAGGGCATTCCCTACGCCATAGGCAGCTACGTGGCCCGCACCGGCGGCACCTACCGCGTCTTTATCAAGCTCAAGCCCAAAACCAGCGCCCCGGTGATTGACACGCTGGATTTTACGCGCGAGTAGGGGAGGAATATTCAAGTGCGTGTGCAAGCCCGCGGGCGGAAACTCAGCGTTGCCCGCCATGACCAGGCGGGCAACGACAAACAATAAGCGCTGGCCCGCGCCTCGCCTTGCCCCGGCCGCCGTAAATTTGCGCCGTGCCCGCCGCCCCCTACCTCACCCCGGAAGCCCTTCACCATTTCATCGCCTCGGCCCTGGCCGAGGACGTGGGCGACGGCGACCATTCGGCCCTGGCCGCCATTCCGGCTGAGGCCCGTAACCGCGCCCAGCTACTGGTGAAAGACCCCGGCGTGCTGGCCGGCGTGGCGCTGGCCGAGCTGATTTTCCGGCAGGCCGACCCCGAATTAGCGCTGAGCGTCCGCCTGCCCGACGGCTCCCGCGTGCAGCCCGGCGACGTGGCCTTCACCGTAGAAGGCCCCGCGCGCAGCATCCTCACCGCCGAGCGTCTGGTGCTCAATTGTATGCAGCGCATGAGCGGCATCGCTACGCTCACGGCCCGCCTCACGGGCCTGCTCGCCGGCACCCGCGCCCGCCTGCTCGACACCCGCAAGACGACCCCCAACTTCCGGCTCTGTGAGAAGTGGGCCGTGCTCATCGGCGGCGGCGTCAATCACCGCTTCGGCTTGTTCGATGAGATAATGCTCAAGGACAACCACGTGGACTACGCCGGGGGCATCGGGCCGGCCGTGGCTGCCACCCACGCTTACCTGCGCCAGCTGGGCCGCGCGCTGCCCATCATCGTCGAAACCCGCACCCTGGCCGAAGTAGAAGCCGCCCTGGCCGCCGGCGGCATCACGCGCATTCTGCTCGACAACATGCCCCCCGCCGTCTTGCGCGAAGCCGTGGCGCTGGTCGCCGGCCGCCTGCCGCTCGAAGCCAGCGGCGGCATCACCGAAGCCACTTTGGCCGAAGTCGCCGCCACCGGCGTAGACTACATCTCGGTCGGCGCGCTCACCCATTCCGCCCCAATCCTCGACCTGAGCCTGAAAGCATATTAGGTTAATGATTAGTTTTTTAATGATTAATGGTTAATTATTTAGTAAGCATCAAGTCGTTGAAAATCAGATTTAAACCTGAAGCAAAGCCATTAACCATTAATCACTAAAAAATTAACCATTAAAAAATGAATCAGCCTAATCAGCGAGGGGGCGGCTACCGGCAGCAGCAGTCGGCGCAGCCGGTGCCGGGGTCCATCCGCACCAAGAAATATCAGTTTGACACGAACACGTACACTCGCCTGGCGATGACGCAGGTGTGGAAGCGCGAGTGGTGGTACGTGGCCGTGCCGCTGGCCGTGGGCCTGCTGCCGGCCCTGATTTGGCATTCCTGGTGGTGGATTCTGCTGGGCGTGTTATTCGCGCTGTTGTTCGTGCTGGTGCGCTCGTCGCTCATCACCGGCGTCACGCAGATGGAGCAGAGCAAGCCCCTGTTCGAGCGCATGAACTTCGAGGCCGACCAACGCCAGCTCGTCATGCGCCAGACCGAGCAAAAAGCCATGGCCCTGCCCTGGGAGCAGCTCAGCCGGGTGCAGCTGCACGAGGGCGCGTACTTGCTATTCTTCAAATCGGCCGCGCCGCCCGCTGAGCTCGCCGCCTGGCGGCGCTGGGTGGCGACGACCTTCGACGTGCCGGTGTTTTTGCACCTGCCGCTGCGCTTGTTCAACTCCGACAACGACCGCAAGCTGTTCGAGGCCCTGCTGCGCCGCAAGGGCCTGCTGACCGGGCCGTCCGTCTAGCGCCGCTCGCCGTACAACCGTTGCTGACAACTAAATTTTTTTAATCGCCTCGCGCTTAGAGGCTTTTGCTTTATGACGACCAAACCCATGAAAAAGCTGCTTTCTTACCTCGCGCCGGCCGCTGGCCTGCTGCTGGCCGCGTGCAGCGCCGAGCCTTCCGACTGGCGACCCGAGAACAAGGTATCGCTCGACCTGGTAGCGCCCGGCACCCGGGCCAGTGACAACTACGACCAGGCCACCGACGCGGCCCCGAACCAGGCTAAGGGTGCCGCTATCACCGAGCCCGTCAGCTCAGGCACCCGCTTGCAAAAGCGCCCCGCGCCCACGGCCGGCGCCGTGATGTCGGCTGATACGCAAAACGGCACCGCCGAACGGGCAGGCGAGGGCAAAAGCAAAAATGGCGTGTCGGCTGGCTCGCCCGGCGCAGGCTCGGCCCAGAATCAAAGCCAGGGCGGGCTAACTGGCCAGGGTCAGGGCCAGGGTCAGGGCCAGGGTCAGGGAAAAGGCCAGGGACAAGGTCAAACGGGCATGAAATAAAAACATTAAGTGCCTGCCTGACCCGCCAGACAGTTTTAGGGTCTGCACTTTATCTTTGCAGCCTTGTTGCTTTTACAAAAGCAACAAGGCTGCGCTTGTTTCGACCCGTTTTATGTGGATTGCGATACTCTTGTTGGCCGGAGCGGTGCTGGGTGCGGGTGGGCTGGTGAGCTTCGTGCCAGCGAGGCGTACTACTCAGTGGCTCAAGCCCTTGCTGGCTTTTAGCGGGGCGCACTTGTTCGCTCTCACCATCACGCATTTGTTGCCCGAGGCACTGACGCTGCCCGGGGGCGGGCTGCGGCTGGGCTATTGGGTGCTGGCGGGCTTTTTCGGGCAGCTGCTGCTCGAAGTGATTTCGCAAGGTATTGAGCACGGACACGTCCACGCGCCGGCGGCCGGCGAGGCCCGCGGCCGGGTGCCGCTGGGTATCATGTTGGCCCTGGTGCTGCACTCGCTGTTGGAAGGCAGTATCCTGGTGCGCGGGGCGGGCGCTGGCCCTGCCGGACGGCAGTTCTACGCGCTCGTGCTCGGTATTGCCCTGCACCATATGCCGGCGGCGGTGGCGCTGGCTACGCTGCTCCGGCTGCGGCTGGGGGCGTTCGGGCGGGTCTGGCCCTGGCTGCTGTTGTTCGCGCTGGCTTCGCCGGCCGGGTTGCTATTCAGCAATTATTTCGTGCTGAAGCAGCTCCTGGGTAGTGGCGCCTACGCCGCGCTGCTGGGCTTCGTGGTGGGCACGTTCCTGCATGTCTCGACCACTATTCTCTTCGAAACCAGCCCCGAACACCGCCTCAACTGGCCCAAGCTGGGAGCCACCCTGGCTGGCCTGCTTCTGGCCCTGGTCGTGGGCCATGAGTGAATGAGTGGGTGGCGAAAGTTGAATTCATTCACTCATTCACCAAGCAGCGGCCCGCCGCCTTGCAGAAAAGCTTCGAGCTGGCGGGCGCGGGCGGTTTCGCGGGCCAGGGCGGCTTGCAGGCCGAGCAGGCGCTGGCGCAGCTCCAGCACCAGCTCGACGGCTTCGGGGGCCAGGTCCAGGCCGTGGTGCAGACGTACCAGCCGGGGTAGCAGCTCATCCGGCTCCTCGACGGCGATGGTGTCGGGGGCGGCAGCGGGGGCCAGCACCCCCAACTCCACGAAGGCCAGTAGCGTGGGGCGGTTCAGGCCGTAGCGCACGGCGCATTCCTGATAAGAAAGCAGCAGAGTTTCCATGACCGGGTAAGATTAGGGATTGTTTATCTGGTGATTGAGTTGTTGGTCATTAGTTGTCAGCTGTCAGCATTTTATAACTGTGTGACTGACAACAGACGACGAGAAGCTGACAACTAACAATTCGTTTGCTTTCGAACGGTAACTCAAGCGGCCCGCAGCTGGGCCAACTGCTGAAAAAGCTGCCGCTCTTCGTCGCTGAGCCGCGTGGGCAGCTCTGCGGTGAGGCGCAGGTAGAGGTCGCCAAACTTGCCCGTCTCCCCGTACACCGGAAAGCCTTTGCCCCGCAGGCGCAGGCGGCTGCCGTTGGTTGTTTCGGGCTGGAGCGTGATTTTGACCGGGCCACCGAGCGTATCCACGGTTTGCTCGCCGCCGAGCACGGCCCGGTAGAGCGGCACGGGCACGTCCTGGGTGAGGTCGTCGCCGGTGCGGGCGAAGCGCGGGTCGGGGGCGAGGCGCAGGGTGATGAGCAGCGAGCCAGCCGGCCCGCCGTGGCGGCCCGGCCCGCCCTGGCCGCGCAGCCGGATGGTTTGCCCGTCGGCCACGCCCGGCCGAATCGTCAGCCGCAGGTTGCGGCCCTGCACCGTGATGGTGCGCGGCCCGCCCTGGTAAGCCTCGGCCAGGGTCAGCTCCAGCTCGGCCTGGTAGTCGGCCCCCGCGCCCGGCCGGGCCGTCCGCCCGCTGCCCGCACCGGCCCCGCCGCCCATGCCACCGAAAAGTGAGCCGAAAAAATCGGAGAAATCCCCGTCATCTTCAAACGTGCTGCTGCCTCCCCCGAAGCCACCACCCGCGCCGGGCGGCGCGTACTGGCGCCAGTCGAAGCCGTCCGCGCCTGCGCCCGCGCCTCGGCCGCTACCGGCGCCGCCGGCCTGCTGGTAGCGTTGGTAGTCGGCGCGCAGCTGGTCGTACTTCTGGCGCTTCTCCGGGTCCGAAAGCACCTCGTTGGCCTCGTTGGCGTCCTTGAATTTCTGCTCGGCGGCCGCATCGCTGGGGTTCAGGTCGGGGTGATGCTGGCGCGCGAGCTTGCGGTACGCCTTTTTAATCTGCTCGGCTGGAGCATTGGGCTCGACGCCGAGGGTTTGGTAATAATCCTTGTAATCCATAGAAGTGGCGGGGAAAGCGGCCGGGCACTGATAAGCTTCGAACCGCAAATACCTGAACATAACGCCAGGCAGATGCGTTGGGCTGGGCGAAATGGCCCGGAAGTTGTAAACTTGCATTTTCAGGCGAAGGCCAACTGTTTTTCAGCCTAAAAAAAGCCTGGTTTTGCACTTTCGCCAAAGATAGGCCGTCGGGAGCTAACAGTCTGAATGCTTATTGGCTGGGCTTATTTCATCATTTCCTTATTTTTTTCACCAAATGAAAGTACTGTTTTCTCTGCTGCTGAGCAGCGCGCTTGTTTTTACGCAATCTGAAGCCAGCCAGGCGCAGTCGCGGCCCCTGCCCCGTCGCCCCGGCGGCGTACAGCCCAAGCCCCGCGCCAAAGCCCCCACCACCGTCATGGCCAAAGACGGCCTGACCTTGCAAGGCGGCCGGGTGTTGTTTACCGAGCTGGGCCTGACCAATCCGCTGCTCGCCAGCAAGAAGCTGCCCAACGGGGACGTGGTGAGCACCACTGGCCTGGTAACCAACGCTGCTGGCGCCACCACGCAGCTGCTCGAAGGCGACTACATATCGCTGACCGGTCGCTTCACGGCCAAGCGCGACATGGTGGTAGCCGACAGCGTTCGCAAGCTCGTCGAATACGACCTCAAGCACCCCGGCAAGCGCAAGGAGCTGGAAAAAGCCCGCGAAAATGCCGAGAGAGCCAAGGAAAAAGCCGATAAGGAGAAAGCCAAAGCGCAGGCCAAAGGCGCTCGCCGCTAAGTTTTTCGCGGCGGATTGGTAGGTGGCGCGGCGTAGCTGACCAGCACGGCTTGGCCGGCCGCGTCGCTGTCGGCCTCCACTACCTCGTCCATCACGAACTGAATTTCGGCATCGGTCCAGCCCTGGGCTTCGGCGGCGCGCACAAAGCTGGCCAGCGCCACGAAACGGCTGCTGGCAGCGGGCGGCGCGGTCCAGGCCAGGGTTTTGCGGATGTTCATGGCGCGAAGATGGCACCCGGCGGCCGCTGCTCCCCGGAGCAGCGGCCGCTTTTGCTGGAAATAAGCGGTAGAACGCGGTCGCGTTGGCTCCGTCTCGCTTCAGCGGCGGCCGGGTGGGGCGGCCTGCACCACGCGCAGCCGCACCGGAATAACGCCGGCTTCGAGCAGACCCAGGGGGCGGGCGGCGCACTTCGACACGTCCACGATGCGGCCCCGCACGTGCGGGCCGCGGTCGTTCACCACCACCTGCACCGAGCGACCCGTGCGCACGTTCGTCACCTCGATGCGGGTGCCGAAGGGCAGCGTGTTGTGGGCCGCCGTAAACTCGTTGGGCCGGTAGGGCACCCCGCTTGCCGTGAGCCGCCCCGCGAACTTGTCGGCGTAGTAAGACCCCTGGCCGGCTTGCGTGAACCCCCCTCGCGTGAGGGCGGGCCGGCTCGTTTGGCAGCCCACCAGCGCCGCCGACAGCGTACCGAGCAGCAGTAAAATGCGTAGCGCCGGGGAATGCAGAGGGTGCATAATTCGGGCATTTAGCCAAATTTCACCCGAAGGCTCAGAATAAAAGCTCATCTTTGGCGTCAGGTTTTCACCCTTAATTTTTTTCATTTCATGAATAACACGTTCAAAATCGTCGCGAGCCTTGCCCTGTCGGGTGTCCTGTTCAGCGCCAACGCCCAAACTACCCCCGCCGCCACGGCCCCTGCCCAGACGACCCCCGCCGCCACGGCAGCCCCTGCTCAGACGACCCCTGCTGCGGCCCCCGCTACCGCAGCTCCCGCTGTCGAAGCGGCCGCTCCCGCCCCAGCCGGCAAAATGGCCGACGACAAGATGAAAGGCGATAAAAAGACCAAGGTCAAGTCGAAAGACGGCAAGATGAAGGCATCTGACGACAAGACGAAGATGAAAATGTAGTTCGGCTCAGCGCCGCACTACCGTTGCCGCCCGGTCCAGCAGCTTGCGAAAGCGGCTGGGCCGGGCGGTTTTCTTGATGGTGGGCTTCGCCACGGCGAGCTTGGGCGCGGCGGGCTTGGGTAAGACAGCCACCGGCGGCGCGTCGGGCGGCAGCCGCAGGGCCAGCAAGTCGGCGTAGTTGCCCCGAAAGACGTTGAAATCGACTGCCCCGCGAATGCCGGGCAGGTAGGCCTCGTCCGAATGCTGCCAGATGAGCCAGCGGGCGGCGGGTAGGGCCGGGCGCGCCACCTCGTAGTGGGCCAGCCAAAGCGGGTAATCGTCGAAGTGGCCGGCCAGGTAGCGCTGGTAAAAAGCGTAGTTGGAATATAGGATGGGCCGGGCGCCGTAGTGCGTTTCCACCAGCGTCAGCCACTGCCGGATTTCCTGGCGCAGCGTGGCCACGTCGTGAAAGCGCGGGGCTTCCACGTCGAGCACCGGGGGCAGGTCGCCGGCCTGCCGGGGCACCGTGTCGATGAACAGGCGCGCCTGCTGCTCGCCATCGCGCTCGGGCTGAAAGTAGTGGTAAGCCCCGCTGACGACGCCCGCCGCGCGGGCCTCGCGCCAGTTGCGGTCGAAGCGCGGGTCGCGCAGCGTAGTGCCTTCGGTCGCCTTGATGAAGGCGAAGCGTACCTGCTGGCGGGCTATTTCAGGCCAATCGATGAGGCCCTGGTAAGACGACACGTCGATGCCGTGCACGGCGTAGCCGGCCAGGAGCGGGGTACGCTCGTGGCCCGAGCGCGAAGGGGCCGTGAGCGTAACCCAGGCCCGGCGCAGGTAGCGGCTGGCTTGCCGCGCGTGGCGGGCATAGTAGCTGCCCCCGCCCAGCAGGCCCAGCAGCAGGGCCGCCCACGCCCAGCGCCGCCAGCGCCGGGGCGGGCGCGGCGCGGCGGTCGCCGAAGCAGCAGAAGACGAATCGGGCACAATCGGCATAAGCAGCAGGTCCAAAGCTAACGCGCGCGCCCCGGTCGCTGGTGTGCCCGCGCGCGCCGGCCACATTGGGCCCAGGGGCGAGTTACTGACGCGAGGGCCGGCCGGTCGCCGTAGCTTGCAGTCCCGTAAGCCGGGCCGTGGTTCCGGCGGTTCCCGGCCGCTGGTTTTTATCTCTGCCGCGCTGCCATGCCCCCCGAAATTCGCGACGACAACGGCCACTTGCTTCGGGAGCTGCACGGCGTCAAGCTGGCCGATATCCTGGATTACCTCGTGGCCCACTACGGGTTCGTCGGCCTCGACGAGCGTCTGCCCCTGAACTGCTTCGCCATCAATCCGAGCATCAAATCCAGCCTCACTTTTCTGCGGCGCACCCCCTGGGCGCGGGCCAAAGTGGAAGCGCTTTACATCGAGCTGCGAACCAGGCAGCTGAAAAAATAAGTCGTTGCTCGTCGGGGCTGTCTCGCCCCGAGCGCCGACTCACCTCATTACCTCATCACCCTAAATGGCTGAGCTGCGCGAAAAAACCGGGTTCTGGGCACTGCTGGTCGGCGCGGCTTGCTTCGTGGGTTTTGAGGTGGCCGCATTTCAGCTACTGCGCTACCTCACCTCGGGCCTGGGCCAGGCCGACCAGCTGCAGCCGGAGAATACCATCGTCAGCAACTGGGTTAAGACGGTCGCGTTTCTGGTCCTGCACCTGGGGCTGGTGGTCGCGGCAGTGCTCGTGCTCAGCAACCGCCTGCCGCGCCGCTACCGGGGCCAGGTAATGGGCTGGTTCTACCTGAGCCTGCTCACGGGTTTTGGACTGCTGGTGCCGCTGTTTTACTGAGTTATCGCTCGGTAGACGGTCATTTAAACAAAAAAACCACCGCGCGGGCGGTGGTTTTTGAAGGCGCAAACCTATCGAAAGGCTGGGCACTTAGAGGCTGGGCTGAATGTCAATCTCGCGGGGCTGGTTGGCGGCCGGGCTCTTGAACGGAATGGCCACACGCAGCTCGCCGTCGTGGTGGCTGGCATTGATGGCCGTCAGGTCGAGGTTGGGCGGCAGGGCCATGTTCTGCACGAAGAGCGGGGCGGCGAGCTCGGCCTCCGGCTCATGTCGAAACTCGCCGTACACAGTCAGCACCTGGTCTTTGAGCACCACGTGAAAGCTTTCGGCGGGTACACTCGGCATGGCCACGTGCAGCACCACGCCGCGCGGGCGCTGGTTGACGCGCAGCGTGGGCTGGGCCACGCCGCCGCCGATGGTGTTGAGCAGGTCGAGCTGCGGGGCGATATTGCGGATAAACTCGCGGCTGATAAGTTTCATGAAAAAGGCGCCGCATAAGGCGGCTGCGGACGCCCTAAAACAAACGTCGTACCAGGGTTCAGCCCCGCGCTAAGTAATCTGACTGACAGGCATATTGACACCAAATAAGTCAGCCAGCGCGCGTTGAAATGACAGCCTGGCCGGAACGCCGCCGAAGTGGCAGATTAAATCAAAATCGGCTGGTCAGGCCGAAGTGGATTTTTGAGCGGGTGAGGGTGAAGCCCGGCTGGTTGAGAAAGCCCGAGCGGCCGAGCGAGTACACGAACTGAAACAGCCCGGCCGGGGTGCGAAAGCTCAGGCCCGCGCCGAGGCCGCTGGGCGCGTCGCGGGTACCGGTCAGGGGCCGGCCCCGGTCGTTGAGCAGGGGCGCAAAAGCCTGCAGCAGCGCTTGGTCGGCGAAGACGAACACGTAGGCTTCGGGCCCGGTAAACTGGCGCAGCTCAACCGTGCTCACCCCGTAAGCGCTGGTGTAGAACTCGTTTTCGTTGAAGCCGCGCAGCGAGTTCAACCCGCCCACCCGGAACAGGTCGTTGAGGTAAAAGCGCGGGTTGAGCAAGCCTTCGCCGCGCGCTCGCAGCAGCAGCACGGTCTGGCGGCTCAGCGGCCGGTAGTATTCGAGGCGCCCACCGAAGCTGTACTGCGTCGAGCGCAGGGCCACGCGCCGGTAGAGCGTATCGTTGAGGTCGGCGTTTTTACGAATCACCTTGCTGCCCACCGCGCCCTGCACCGTCAGCAGCAAGCCCCGGTGCGGAAAATAAATGTCGTCGAGGCTGGCGCGGGCGTAGCTCAGGCCGTAGGCGCTGTACTCCGTGTCGAGGTTGCCGGGCAGGCTCGTGCGCAGGCGAAACAGCGAATCGACGAGCAGGCGCGAGCTGCGCTGCTCGAAGAAAAAAGCGAGCCGCCCGGCCCTTGCCGTGGGGTAGCTCACTTCGAGCCGGGGGCGCAGGGTGAGAAAGCCTTCGCTGAGAGGCGTTAGGTTTTGATTGTAGAGGTTGAACGTGGCCCCGACCTGCAGCGGCGAGCCGAAGAAGTTGGGGTGGAGGTAGCTCGCGTCGAGCAGCTGCGAAAGCGCGTCCGTTTTGCGCCATTGCAGGCCGAGCTGCTTGCCGCCGCCGCGCAGGTTGCGCAGGGCAATGGTGACGTCGCCGGTGAGCTGCACCCCGCCCATGCCCGTGGAGTTGGGCAGCAAGCCGATGATGCCGTCGAACTGATTGGCGGGCCGCTCATCGAGCAGCAGGTACACTCGCGCCCGGTGGCGGGCGAAGCGCACTTCGGGCTCGGCGCGCAGCCGCACGTAGGGCAGCTGGCGCAGCAGCGCGCCGGCGGCCGCCACCCGCTGCTGGCTGTAGGGCTCGCCCGTCGTTATCTGTAAATATTTGGCCAAAAACTCTTTGCGGGTGCGCGACGAGCCCACGATTTCGAGCGAATCGAAGTAGATGGCGGGTCCGCGCCGCAGCACGACGCGCCCGCCGATGTCGCGCCCGCGCAGCCGCACCGAATCCAGGCCGACCGTGGCGAAGGGGTAGCCCTGGTTTTCGGCCTCGCTGAGAACGCGCTCCTGCAAGGCCACCCACTCGGCGGGTCGCCAGGGCGTCTGCCGGAAGAACTTTTCGCGGTAGCCGGCCCGCGTCAGCAGTCCGTCGCCGAGGTTGCCGTTGTGCAAGTACGCCCACCGAAACGCCTCGCCTACGTAGAGGTGCGCCCGCACCGTGTCGCGGCCCCAGCGCACGGTATCGGCCGAGGCCAACAGGTACGCGTTGGCTTGCAAGGCCAGCACCAGTTCGCGCACCGCCCGCCGGGCCGCGAGCGAGTCAGGCACGGTGGCCGGCAGCCGCAGCCGACGCAGCAGCGCCTGGTCGGCGGCCGGAGCCACGAGTTTCAGCGCGCGCGGCCGGCCCGCCGGGCGGCGGACCGTGGGTGGCGCGGGGGCCGCCACGGGAGACGCCACTGGAGCCGCAGCAGGAGCCACTGTATCCGCTGATGGCCTGTTCACCTTAGCCGGCGCGGTGGTATCAGCGGGCGTTTGGGCCGCCGCGGCCAGCAGATTCCCGACCAGGGCCAGCCAGCAGGTGCAAGCAAAAAGCAGGGCGCGACGGGCGTTCATGGGTCAGGCGGGCAAACGCGCCGAGTGGTTTTTAATTTCAGGAAGCCGAGTTTTGTCAGCCCCTCCAGAGTTTAGTTAAATCCTGGGGGCCGCGCGGCGGTTTACGAGCAGCGCGCCCAAAAATCCGTTAAAATTCGCGCGCGCGCCCCGTTCATGCCCGGTCTCTACCTTCACATTCCGTTCTGCAAACAAGCCTGCCACTACTGCGACTTTCACTTCAGCACGTCGCTGGCGTTGAAAGCGCGGTTCGTGGACGCGCTCGTGCGGGAGATGAGCCTGCGCCGCGCCTACCTGCCCGAACCGGCCGCACCGCTCGACACTATCTACTTCGGCGGCGGCACGCCGTCGCTGCTCACGGCCGACGAACTAGCCCGCATTTTTGAGGCTATCGGGGAGAACTTTACGCTTGCGCCCGGGGCCGAAATTACGCTCGAAGCCAACCCCGACGACCTGAGCCCCGCCAAGCTGGCCGTGCTCGCGGCCTCGCCCGTGAACCGGCTCAGCATCGGCCTGCAAAGCTTTCACGAGCCGCACCTGCGGCTGATGAACCGCGCCCACTCGGCCCTGGAGTCGGCCCAGGCCGTGCGGCAGGCGCAGGCGGCGGGCTTCGAAAATATTTCGGTGGACCTGATTTACGGCGTGCCCGCCGCTGACCATGAAGTCTGGGAAGCTGATTTATCGCAGCTTTTCGAGCTAAATGTGCCGCACGTGGCGGCCTACGCGCTCACTATCGAACCGGACACCGCGTTTGGCCGGCGCTTGCGCAAGGGCACTTTCCAAGCGCCGCCCGACGAGTTCGTGGCCACGCAGTTTGAATTACTACTCAAGCAGATGCGCGCCCACAGCTACGAGCAGTACGAAATCAGTAATTTCTGCCGGCCCGGCCGCGAGAGCCGCCACAACGGCAGCTACTGGCGCGGGGTGCCCTACCTCGGCCTCGGCCCGAGCGCCCATTCCTTCGACGGCCGCAGCCGGCAATTCACCGTGGCCAACAACCCGCTTTACGTGGCCGCCGTGCTGGAGCGCGGCGAGGTGCCGGCCACCGTCGAGCAGCTTTCGCCCCTCGACCAAGCCAACGAGTACCTGCTCACGTCGCTGCGCACCAGCCGCGGCTGCGACCTGGCCCACCTGCGCGACGTGCTCGGGCTGGATTTGTTGGGCGCGCGCGCGCCCTATCTGCAAAGCCTCGTGGCGCAGGACATGGCGACGCTGCGCGCCGACGTGCTACGCCTCACCGATGCTGGCAAGCTGCTCGCCGACCACATTACGCTGGAGCTGTTTGCCGAAGCGCCGGCCGTGACAAAATCCGTCCCAGTGTCTGCCGCTGCGGCCGCTGCGGTGTAGCTTGCCGCCTCCTCACCCTTCTTTTCTCCGCTGCTTGTGAAGCTTTTGAGCGATGCTTTGGTCAGTAACGACGATTTCTTCGTGGAGCAGGTCCACCTGACGGCCATCGTCTTCGACAATACTGACGACGTAACCATCTGGGCCACAGTTTTTCGCGACGACGACGAGCACTTCTTCCACCTCGGCTTACCCTTCCATGCCCTCGACACGCTGTTGCGCGTGGCCGCCGACCGCGCCGAAGCCCTCGCCGAAGAAGTAGCCGACGCTCTGGCCGAAACCGTGGAGTGGCCCTGCCTGCTCGAATACACCAGCGACGAGCGCCCGCCCGTGGCCCTGCCCGGCGTAGCTCTCAAGCTCGCCGTCACTTTTCCGGCCGATGCCGAGGAGGGCGACGACCCACAGCCGCATAATATCTTCTATCTGGAAGGCGTGTTCGTGCGGGTGTGAGAATATATACTTAATAATGTGCCGTGGGACGCAGCCTTTGCTGCGTCAAGCGTGAGCCCCTGTAACCTCTTTCAGCGATTGACGCAGCAAAGGCTGCGTCCCACAATTCATCTCACCCCAAACACCAAAAGGGCGACCCCAGAATGGAGTCGCCCTTTTCGTTGCTCATGCAACTTAAAACCCTACGCGGTAACGGCTTCAACCGTCGGCACTACCGACACGAACGAGCGGTCGGCGCGGCCTTTACGAAAGAGGACTTTGCCATCAATGAGCGCAAACAAGGTGTGGTCCTTGCCGATGCCCACGTTCTCGCCGGGGTGATGCTTGGTGCCGCGCTGCCGCACGATGATGTTGCCGGCGATGAGCGACTGCCCACCGAAAATCTTGACGCCGAGGCGTTTGCTATGCGATTCGCGGCCGTTGTTGGACGAGCCGACCCCCTTTTTGTGTGCCATGTCTTGGTTGTCAGTTGTTAGTTGTCAGTTGTCAGTGTTTAGTCGAATACAGCGTCAAAACTGACAACTGACAACTAAAAACTGACTACGTAAGATTACCCAATGCTGTTAATCAGCACTTTGGTGAATTGCTGGCGATGGCCGTTGAGTTTTTTGTAGCCCTTGCGACGCTTCTTTTTGAAGACGAGCACTTTGTCGCCCTGCACGTGAGCCAAGATGGTGCCACGTACGGGTACATTCAGCGTAGGCGTACCGATACTGATGGTGCCGTTATCGTCGGTGAGCAGGGCGTTGCCCAGCTCCACCGAGTCGCCGACGTTGCCGGCCAGGCGTTGGGCGTACACAAATTTATTAGCCTCAACCTTAGTTTGTTGGCCGGCAATGGTTACAATGGCGTACATCTGGTTTTCCTCTGGTATTCGCGGATAGTTTCTCGAAACGGATGGCAAAAGTACGACTCTTTGCCGGCAATTCCAAACCCAAGTCGTCAATCGTCAATTGTCCGGCTTCCGGCCCCGTTGGAGCAGGTCGAATGCCCGAATTTTTTTTTGGTGGTCCGGCCCAACTAGTTTGCCCAAAAGGTAGTGCAATAGCGCTTTTTTTGTGGACAACTTGGCTTATCCACATCAAACGTGTGGATAAGTAGCTATTAATCGGCAGTTTTACCCAGCTTACTTCATGCGACGCTCTGAAACGGTTGGCGCAATTTTGGCCCAAGCCGGACGGTAAACGTGCAAAAAGACGGGCGGGTTGCAGCTGGCGGGGTGGGGCGGTAAGCAGAACAACTGGCAAACATCGACCAACGGGTCGAGTTAGATTTGTCCTTCACCGCCATATCGCCCCACTTCACCTCAACCCAAATCGCCTGATGGAGCCGCTACTCGCCGAAAACCCCAACCGCTTCGTGCTTTTTCCCATTCAGAACGCCGACGTGTGGCAGTTCTACAAGAAGGCGGAAGCCTCGTTCTGGACCGCCGAAGAAATCGACCTGAGCCAGGACCAGAAAGACTGGAACGGCCTGAGCGACAACGAGCGCCACTTCATCAAGCACGTGCTCGCGTTTTTCGCCGCCTCCGACGGCATCGTGAACGAGAACCTCGCCGTCAATTTCATGCAGGAAGTGCAGCTGCCCGAGGCGCGCTGCTTCTACGGCTTCCAGATTATGATGGAAAACATTCACAGCGAGACGTATTCGCTGTTGATTGACACCTACATCAAAGACCCCAAAGAGAAGGACTACCTCTTCAACGCCCTCGAAACAGTGCCCGCCGTGCAGAAAAAAGGCGAGTGGGCCATCAAATGGATTAACTCCGAGAACTTCGCCGAGCGCCTTATCGCGTTTGCCGCCGTCGAGGGCATCTTCTTTTCGGGCTCGTTCTGCTCGATTTTCTGGCTCAAGAAGCGCGGCCTCATGCCGGGCCTCACGTTCTCGAACGAGCTGATTTCGCGCGACGAGGGCCTGCACTGCGACTTTGCCTGCCTGCTCTACGACAAGTTTCTGCAGAGCAAGCTGCCCGCCGAGCGCGTCCAAGCCATCATCGCCGACGCGGTGCGCATCGAGCAGGAATTCGTGACCGATGCGCTGCCCGTGAGCCTCATCGGCATGAACGCCCGCACGATGTCGCAGTATATCGAGTTTGTGGCCGACCGCCTGCTCGTCTCGCTCGGCGTAGACAAAATCTACAACGCCACCAATCCGTTCGACTTCATGGAAATGATTTCGGTGCAGGGCAAAACCAATTTCTTCGAGAAGCGCGTGGCCGAGTACCAGAAAGCCGGCGTGATGAGCGAGCGCAGCGAGAACGTGTTCTCGATGGACGAAGACTTTTAATTGATGATTAATTGGTTAATGATGAATGGTTAATTACCGAATATTAACCATTCATCATTAATCAACTAATCATTAGTTCGGGTTACCAACGTGAAGCCGGCGCATCAAGCGTCGGCTTTTCTGTTTTCAAGGCCGCCCCGCGCTTATGGAACCCGTTTTCGTGTCGCCCTGCCTGGCTTGTCGCCGCCGTATTCACCGGCATGGGCAGCCCGTGTTCAGCACCTGCTCGTGCGTGAATTATGGGCGGGGCGCTACCATTGCGGCGTTGGCGCTGGGGCTGAGCGCGGGGGCATTGGCGCTGTTGTGGCGGTTGGGCCGGCGTGGGCAGTAGCGGCTGGCACGAATGTTTCTTTCGGCAAGGGGAGATTGACGCGAATCTGCGCGGTAGAGCGCGCTCTTGAGCCCACCGTTTAGGGCGCTGGTCTATCTAAAAACCGTACACCTGGCAAGCCTAGTGGAAAGCAAACCTTTGTTGTGGGCAGAAGCTTATCTTTTTAGGCTGATATCTGGTTGCGTTTTAGGAGTTTTAGTTTGGTGTCTGCGCATGGGCTGCTTGTGTATGAAATGCGGCCCGGTAAAAACCAGCTGAATGGGCCAGAATGTTGTCAGCGGCTACCAGCGGGCAGTAATTGCGGCAGCGCCGCGGCGTTGAAAATATCTTGGCACCGCAGGTCTTCCTGCATTGTTTTTCCTCTTTTTATCACTTCATTTCCCACCATATGTCGCGTTTTTTACTGAGTGATTTCCCGGTTGATTCGCCAAGCCGGCCGCTGCTGGCGGGCTGTTTGGGGCTGGCGCTGCTGGCCGGACCGACGACCACGCGGGCGCACCGCGCCAGCGACCCGACCTCAACCGTGCCAGGTACCGAACCGGGCGCTGCCCGCCGGCTGGTGGCCGCCGACATCGCCGTGTCGGGGCGCGTGACGGGGTCCGATGGGGCGGCCATTCCGGGCGCGACGGTGCTCGAACAGGGCACCACCAACGGCGTAGGCACCGACGCGGAAGGGCGCTTCACGCTGCGCGTGCAGCCGGGCGCGACGCTCGTTATTTCGGCCGTGGGCTTCACGAGCCAGCGGCTCGTGGTGGGCGAGCGCACCACGTTTGAGGTGCGGCTGGTGGCGAGCACCACCGACCTGGGCGACGTAACGGTAATCGGCTCGCGGGGCCGGCCGCGCACTGACGTGGAGCGGCCCTCGCCGGTGGACGTGCTCAGCGCCAAAGAGTTGCAGGCGACCGGGCAAACCGACTTGGGCCAGCAGGTGCAGTTTAATTCGCCCTCGTTTAACTCGGCCAAAACCGGCGTGAATGGTGTGGCCAACTACGCCGACCCGGCCACGCTGCGGGGCCTCTCGCCCGACCAGGTGCTGGTGCTGGTGGACGGCAAGCGGCGGCACCAGTTTTCGGCTCTGAACCTAAACGTCACTGTGGGTTCGGGCACGGTCGTAACTGACTTGAACGCGATTCCGGCCCTGGCCATTGAGCGGCTCGAAGTGCTGCGCGACGGGGCCGCCGCCCAGTACGGCTCCGATGCCATCGCGGGCGTCATCAACCTGGGCCTGAACCGCAGCACCGGCGTGGCGAGCGCCCGGCTGCAATACGGGCTGACGCAGCAGGGCGACGGGGCGCAGTACCTGGCCGGGGCCAACTACGGCGTGAAGCTGGGCAAGGAACACCCCGGCTACCTGAACGTGACGCTGCAATACCAGCGGCAGGAGCAGACCAACCGCAGCGACAACTACGTGGGCGGCATCTACAGCCCGTTCAGCGCCACGCCGGCCACGCTGCCCGCCACGCCCACGGCCGCGCAGCTGGCCACCGAAAACCGGATTCGGAACGAGCGCGGCCGCTATCCGCAGGTGGGGCAGCCGTTTCGGGTGGGGGTTTATGGCAGCAACCAGGCCGACATCTACCAGGGCTTTTACAACTTTGGTTTGCCCATCGGGGGTGAGGGTTGGTCGGTGTATTCGTTCGGCGGCTATTCGCGCAAGAACATTCTGGCCTACGGATTTTTCCGCAATGGGCAGCCCAACAACGTTAATTTCAGTCCCTTATACCCCGATGGCTACTTGCCCGAGCTGCCCGGCCGCTCCGACGACTACTCGGCCGTGGTGGGTGTGGCCCGCAAGCTGCCCGGCGGCTGGAACCTGGACTTCAGCACCGGCTACGGCTACAACTACCTGGACTTGTTCGCCAACAAAACCGCCAACCCGTCGATGGGCGCGGCCTCGCCCACCAATTTTTACGTGGGCCGCAGCGCGTTCGGGCAGAGCACGAGCGAGGTGAACGTGTCGCGCAATTACGAGGGCCTGTTCGGCACCAAGTCGTTTAACCTGGCCCTGGGCACGCAGTACCGCGTGGACCAGTTCATCCTGGAGCAGGGTAGCCCGGAGTCGTACTTCGTGGGGCCGCTGGCCGGGGCCGCCGCCGCCGTGCCGGCCACGCCCACCACGCCCGCCGTGCCGGCCCGCACGGCCAAAGCCACGGGTTCGAGCGGCCGGCCGGGCATCGCGCCCGCCGACGAAACCGACGTGAGCCGCCGCAACGTGGGCGTGTACGTGGACGTGGAAAGCGACGTGACCGAGCGCTTGCTGCTGCAAGCGGCTCTGCGCTACGAGAACTATTCCGACTTCGGCTCCAACCTGTCGGGCAAGTTTGCCAGCCGCTTTAAGGTGACGGAAGGCGTGTCGTTGCGCGGCTCGCTGAACCGGGGCTTTCGCGCGCCGTCGTTGCAACAGACCTTCAACAGCGTGACGACCTCGACGGTGCAGGCCGGCGACATCATTCAGACCAAGCAGCTGCCCAACAACGACGCCCGCCTCAAGCCCCTGGGCGTGGCCGATGCCAAGGCCGAAACGTCGTGGAACTACAGCCTGGGCGTGGCTGCTAAAGTGAGCGAAAACCTACTCTTCACGCTCGACGCGTACCAGATTGACATCAACGACCGCATCATCAACAGCGAGCGCATCATCAAAGGCACCGCGCCCGGCGGCATCCGGGCGCTGCAAGCCCCGCAGACCACGGCGTTCGCCAACATTGATGAAATCCGCTTTTTCACCAACGCCATCGACACCCGCACCCAGGGCGTGGACCTGGTGACGACTTACAAAACCGATTTTAGCGAGCGCAGCCGCCTGAATGTCAGCCTGGCCCTGACCGTCAACGCAACCCGAATCTCGCGGTTCGATGACACGCCGGCGGCCCTGCAAGCCGGTACCGCCGCCCGGATTCTGCTGATTGATACGGTCAGCATCGGCCTGATTGAGCGCGCCCAGCCCCGGCAGAAAATCCTGCTCTCGGCCACTTATACCATCGGTAAGTTCAGCATCACGCCTCGTGCGTCGTATTTCGGGGCCGTTACGGCCTTCGAGAAGCCGAATAACATCGCCGCCGTGGCAGCCACGACTACGACGCCCGCCATCCCGGCCCGCTACGTGAAGCACATCAGCCAGGAATTCAGCGGCAAAACGCTTTTCGACCTGGCCCTGGTTTACACGCCCGTCCGGGCGGTAGCCATCACGGTGGGGGCCAACAACTTCACCAACGTGTACCCGGACCGCGTGGATGCCAGCCGTTTCGCCAGCTATTCGAACGGCGAAATCCCGTACTCGCGCAACGTGGCCCAGTTCGGCTTCAACGGGGCGTACTATTACACCAACGTGGCGCTGACGTTCTGAATTGAGACATGGGACGTTGGGAAGTGAGACATGAGACTATCACTTAGGAAGTCTTATATCTCATTTTCCAACGTCATCCGTCTCATGTCTCACTTCCCAACGGCCCATGTCCCAATCCCATGCCCAACCTGCTGCTGCTGCTCATCTGCCTGGGGCTGGGGGCGGGGCTGCGTTGGCGGCGAGTGTTGCCGGCCGAGGCGCCGGCGGTGCTCAATCAGCTGCTGATTAACGTGTTCATGCCCGCGCTCACGTTTCTGCATCTGGCCGAAGCGCGGCTCGACCGGCGGTTCTTATTGCCGGTGCTGGCCCCGTGGCTGCTGTTTGGCGGCGGCTGGGTGTTTTTCACGCTCGTGGGGCGGCGGTTGGGACTGACGCGCGCTACGATTGGCGCGCTGATTCTGACGGGCGGCATCAGCAGCACGTCTTTTGTGGGCTTCCCGATTTTCGAGCTGCTTTATGGGCAGCAAGGCTTGGAGCTGGGCATTATGATGAGTCAGGCCGGCTCGTTTTTGATTGGCGGCACGCTGGCCGTGGCCGTCGCTTCTTGGTACGGAGCGAGTGCGCCCTCGTGGCGCGGCATGGCGGGCAATGTGCTGCGGTTTCCGCCGTTTCTGGCTTTCGGGCTGGCGCTGGCGGCGAATGCGGTGGGCTACCGGCACCCGGCGCTGGTGCGCGAAGTGCTCGAAAAGCTCAGCGCCCCGTTCGCCGTCGTGGCTTTGCTCGCGGTGGGCTTGCAGCTGAACCTGGGCGCGCTTCGAGCCGAGCGGCGGGCGCTGGGCCTGGGGTTGGGCTTTAAGCTGCTGCTGGCCCCGCTGCTCATCTACGGCCTCTACCACGGCCTGGCCCGGCAACAGGGCCGCGTGGTGGACCTTTGCGTGCTGGGTGCCGCTATCGGCCCGATGAACACGGCCGCCGTCGTGGCCGCCCGCTACAGGTTGAACCCGCCGCTGGCCGCCCAGATGGTGGGCCTGGGTATTCCGCTCTCGCTGCCCGTGCTGGCGTTGCTGGGCTGGTGGCTGGGGCGGTGAACGGGACATGGGACTGTGAGACATGAGACTATGAGACGCAGTAAGTTGAAAGGCGAATCAGATAACTTCCTTGCCGGACACCTTCTACCTCACTACTCAATGCCTCCTGCCTCAACGTACCCTATCTCATGTCTCACCTCTCAACGTCTCATGTCTCCCACCCCATGAAAAAGCTCTTCACCAACCTCACGTTCTGGGTGCTGACGGCCATCATCGCGGGGGCGCTGCTGGGCCACTT
>JANXNW010000313.1 GCA_025353905.1 Hymenobacter sp. | reverse complement strand
CACCGCGACGAGCACCTCAACCAGGCGGGGCTGGAAAAAGCGGCCCTTACCAGTTCACCGCACTTGTCGGCCTCGGCCGTCAATACGCTCATTAAGAACGGGGTGCTGGAACAGTTCGACCAGATTGTGTCGCGCTTTCCGCTCGACGAGAACCCGCTGGCGCAAATGCCCTTCCGCCTGAGCGAGGCCCAAACCGTGGCCCGCGACGAGGTGATGACGAGCTTCAACCAGCAAAATATCGTGCTGCTGCACGGGGTCACTGGCTCGGGCAAGACGGAGATTTACATCGACCTGATTCGTAACGCGCTCGACGCGGGCGGGCAGGTGCTGTATTTGCTGCCCGAAATCGCGCTCACGGCCCAGATTGTGACGCGGCTGCTGCGCGTGTTCGGGGCGCGGCTGGGCGTGTATCACTCCAAGTTTTCGGACAACGAGCGGGTCGAAGTGTGGAACGGGGTGCTGTCGGGGCGCTTCCAGGTGGTGGTGGGGGTGCGCTCGGCGGTGTTTTTGCCGTTCGATAATCTGTCCCTGCTCATCGTGGACGAGGAGCACGAAAGCTCTTACAAGCAATACGACCCCGCCCCGCGCTACAATGCCCGCGAGGTGGCGCTCATGATTGGCAGCTTCCAGGGCGCGAAAGTGCTGCTCGGCTCGGCCACGCCGGCCGTCGAAACCTACTACCAGGCCAAGCTCGGGCGCTACGGGCTGGTGACGCTAAGCAAGCGCTTCGGCGAGGCCGGAATGCCGGATATTGAGCTGATTGACACGCGCAAGCTGCGCGAGGCCAAGAAAATGCACAACCACTTCTCGGCCGATTTGCTCGACGCGATGGCCGGGCGCATCGCCCAGCAGGAGCAGGTGATTCTGTTTCAGAACCGCCGGGGCTACGCACCGGTGGTGGCCTGCCAGGACTGCGGCTACATCCCCAAGTGCCAGAATTGCGCCGTGTCGCTGGCCTACCACAAGCACGCCCACGAGCTGCGCTGCCACTACTGCGGCTTCCACGACGCGATGCCCACTACCTGCCCGGCCTGCGGCTCGCGGGCGCTGCGCACGCAAGGCTTCGGGACGGAAAAGCTGGAAGACGACCTCAAAATCATGCTGCCCCAGGCCCTGGTGCAGCGCATGGACCTCGACACGACCCGCGCCAAAAACGCGTATCAGCAGATTATCGGCGACTTCGAGCAGCAGAAAACCAACATCCTCGTCGGCACTCAGATGGTGACCAAGGGGCTGGATTTCGAGAACGTGAGTTTGGTGGGCATCGTCAATGCCGATGCCATCATCCACTACCCCGACTACCGCGCCCACGAGCGGGCCTTTCAGATGTTCGTGCAGGTGAGCGGGCGGGCCGGGCGCAAGGGCAAAAAAGGCAAGGTGCTGATTCAGACCGCCGACCCGCTGCAAGTCATCTTCGACAAGGTGATTCGCAACGACTACCAGGAATTTTACACCTACGAGCTGGCGCAGCGGCGCGAGCACGAGTACCCGCCCTTCGTGCGCATGATTAAGCTCACCGTCAAGCACATGGACGAGAGCCTGGCCCAGCAGGCGGCCATCCGGCTGGTGCAGGAGCTGACCGACCGCCTCGGCCGCTCGGCCGTGCTGGGGCCGGAGCCGCCCTACGTGTTTCGCATCCGCAATTTTTTCTTGCAGGAAATAGTCATCAAGCTCAGCCGCGAGCACACGGTTTTGAGGGCGGCCAAAACCGACATCAGCGCCGCGATGGAAGTCGTGCGCGACCAGAAGGAGTTTCGACAGGCCCGGCTCGTAGCCGACGTGGACCCGATGTGAAACCAATTATTTCGACAAAAAAACTGCCCCCGCTGCCAGTGCAGCGGGGGCAGTTTTTTTGTCTTAAAAACAATTTATTACGCCTGGTCAAGGAGCCAAAGAACAATGAATACCAAGCCAATGATGGCGATGATGGTACCAATCAAGGGACTGAGCAGGCCCACCAATACGCCCACCAACAGCAGAATAAGACCAGTACGCAGGTTGCCGCTGATACCGGAAGAGCCGCGAGCGGTGGCATCGTGCTTTTTCAGCTGCGGAAGGCTGGCCGTTAGCTTGTCGAGCTTTTTAGTGATTTTCTTTAGGGCCAGCCGCTGCACCAGGTTCAGCTTGGGAGCGGGCGCGGTAGCAAGGGCCGCGGGCGCCACCTGAGCGGCGGCGGCTACGACTGGCGCTGGGGTAATCGGGGCGGCAACAACCGGAGCCGGTGCCATTTCGGTAGTTTGGGCAGCTGGCGCATCGGTTACAAGAACGACCGGGGCTGCCGCGACCGGTGAAACTGTAGCGGTAAGCGGTGCTGCGGGACGCGGCTTGGCCACGGCCGTGGCCGTATTCAGGTAAGATGCCGAGCGCGGCAGCGTGGCGTAGTCGGCGCGCGAGCACGCGCCTAGGGCCAGCGTACCGCTGAGAATGACCGCCAAACGGCTTAGTGTGGGAGAAAGAATTTTCATGGTAAACAAGGGTAAAAGGTGAAAGAAACGTGCGGCTGATACGTTAATCAGCCACTTGGGGGTGTTCACAGAGCGAAAGTTTTCTGCTTTGTCTGCAAAACTACCCACCAACTAGCCGACGACCGAAGCTGAACGACTACTCGGCAACCGCTGTTGCCCCGCCGTCCAGACAATCCGACTTGACTGACTATGCTTGGAAATAAGGTAAGCACTTGGCTGTGGCTGACGATAGCCGGATTAGCCGTGGCTGGGGCCTGCGCCCAATTGCCGCTAGAAACCAACGGCACCGGCCGGCCCCCGACGCGCGCCACCCTGAGCGCGACCCCGCCGGCCGCGACTCCGGCCCCAATCCCGGCCCGCGACTCGCTAGGCTACGAAACCCGGCCTCCGCGCGACCCCAACGGCATCGGTCGCTACTACCTGGGCCGGCAAATCGCGCACGTGATGGGTCACGAGGGGGCCGACTGGCTGGAGCGCGACGAACGTACCCAGGAGGAAGGCACCGACCTGCTCGTGCGCGAGCTGCGCCTCCAGCCCACCGACGTGGTGGCCGACATCGGGGCGGGCACCGGGTTTTTCGCGTTTCGGCTGGCCCGGCTCGTGCCCCGCGGCCAGGTGCTGGCCGTCGATATTCAGCCCGAAATGATAACGGAGCTAACCGAGCGCCGCGCCAAAAACGGCCTTACCAACGTGCAGCCCGTACTCAGCACCACCGCCGACCCGCGCCTGCCTGCCGATGGCGTAGACCTGGCGCTCATCGTGGATGCGTACCACGAGTTCGACCATCCGCGCGAGATGGGCCGGGTCATTGCCCGCGCCCTGCGCCCCGGCACGGGCCGCCTGGCCCTGGTCGAGTATCGGGCCGAAGACCCGAATGTGCCCATCAAAGCCGTGCATAAGATGAGCGTGGCCCAGGCCAAGCGCGAAATGGCCGCCATCGGCCTGGAGCTGGTCGAAGTGCGCGAAACCCTACCCCAGCAGCACCTGCTGCTGTTTCGTCGGAGGTAGGGGCGCGTCGCACGCGCCCGCTCGGACGAGCTGTCCGCGGCGGGCTTTTTGCGCGTGCTTGTCTGGCGAGCGGGCGCGTGCGACGCG
>JANXNW010000294.1 GCA_025353905.1 Hymenobacter sp. | reverse complement strand
CCGCCCGCTTGGCGTTGCATGGGTGCGTAGAAGTAACTCAATCTGGTAGCCCGCCGCTCGTGCCGAACAACGCCAAGCGGGCGGGCGGCGAAAAGCCGCCCGCCCGCGCTCGCCGCTTCCGCTGCTCCGCCCCCTACCCTCATCCCAAGTCCCTAATCCCTAATCCTAAAAACATGCCGCGCAAGTCCTTCGCCGACCTCATCGCCAGCCCCGGGATGCCGGTGCTGGTCGATTTTTACGCCACTTGGTGCGGCCCCTGTAAAACGATGGCCCCGATTCTGGAGCAGGTCGCGGCCCAACATGCGGGCAAGTTGCGCGTCATCAAGCTCGACGTGGATAAAAACCCCGCCGTGGCCCAACAATTCCGGGTTCAATCTATTCCGACGCTGGTTTTGTTTAGCCACGGGCAGCCGGTGTGGCGACAGGCGGGCGTGGTGCCGGCCGCGCAGCTCACGCGGGCTTTGCGGCCGTTTCTGGCCACTGCCGACGCGCCGCACTAATGCGCTGCCGTTGGCGTTGGCCGGCTGCCCCTGCCCAGGAGCTTAATTTTGTAGTATGAAGCAATTATCGCGCTCCGGCGCTGTTTTTTTGAGCGTTACGCTGCTGCTCTGGGGCAGCGCACGCCAGGGGCTGGCGCAGGCTCCGGCCGCTACGCCGGCCGCCACTGTGCCCGCCCAAACCGCCTCCAGGGCTACTGCCACGCGGGTGCTGAGCGGGCTGGTGCGCAGCACCGATGGCACACCGCTGCCCGGCGCGTCGGTGGCCGCGCCGGCGCTCGGGCTAGGCATTGCGACGGAGGCCGACGGGCGCTACCGGCTGGAGCTGCCCGCCGGGCAGCCCGTGCGGGTCGTCGTCTCGTTCGTGGGCTACGAGAGCCAGCCGCTCGACGTAAACCTGCGCCGCGGCGACCAGCAGCACACGTTTACGCTCATGGCCACGGCCAGCGAATTGGGCGAGGTCATCGTGCGGGGCCAGCAAACCTTACGCGAGAAGCTGCAAACCACCCAGATGGGCGTGGAGCGGCTCACCATCCGCGAAGCGAAATTGCTGCCCGCGCTTTTCGGTGAGGTCGATATTCTGAAAACGCTTCAGCTCAAGCCGGGCGTGCAAAATGGCGGTGAAGGCAGCAGCGGCCTGTTCGTGCGCGGCGGCTCGTCGGACCAGAATTTAGTCTTGCTCGACAACGCGCTGGTGTATAACCCCAACCACTTGTTCGGGCTGTTTTCGGTGTTTAATTCCGACGCGGTGCAGAGCGTGGACCTCTACAAATCGGGCTTTCCGGCGCAGTACGGCGGGCGGCTCTCGTCGGTGGTCGATGTCAAGTTTCGGGAGGGCGACCGCCAGCACTACCGCGTGACGGGCGGCATCGGGCTGATTTCGTCGCGC
>JANXNW010000238.1 GCA_025353905.1 Hymenobacter sp. | reverse complement strand
ATTTACTGCGCCGCTTGACCGGAATCAAGCCCACGATGCGGGGCCAAACCCCTGGGGCCATGTCGGAGGTATATCGCTTCGTTCGCATACTAACGTTTTAGAATTGATTTCCCAGCAAAATTAACTTAAACAGCTTCTTAGTGTTCAGCGAGTAAGTTTGCGCCATGATAGCGCGGCCGAAACTCTTCGTTGTGGGCGGGCCGAACGGGGCGGGCAAGTCCACATTCGCCAAAAAATTCTTGCGGGAAAATCCCGACTACATCTTTCTGAATGCCGATGAGATTGCCCGGCAGCTCAACCCGGACAACGTACACGATGCGCGTATCAACGCTGGGCGAGCTTTTCTGACCAACCTAGCGGCCTTGCGCGACGACCAAGCCAATCTGGTGCTGGAATCCACTTTGTCCGGTGTTTCGCTGGCCCAACAAATTCGGCTCTTCGCCGAAGCGGGCTACTACATCAGCCTGACCTACGTTTATTTGCCTTCAGCCGAGCTGTCGGTGAGCCGGGTGGCGGGCCGGGTACTGGAAGGCGGGCACCACGTGCCGACTGAAGACATTCTGCGCCGCGTTGGCCGAAGCCAGAAGAACTTTTGGTACGCGTACCGAATTTTAGCCGACGAGTGGCAACTGATTCTTAACGCCGATAGTGGCTTCTTGCTAGTTGCTAAATCTGAGGGACATACGCTAACGGTTTTTAATCAACCGCTTTTCCAGCGCTTCGTGCGCGCCCAAGACAAAGACCAAGATAAAAACCTTTCTTAACACGACCATTATGCAAGCCACCGCACCCGCCACCGAGTCTACCGGCTTCGCCGACGAAATTCAGCGTATTGGCAATGAGGCCGTGCAGGAAGCCCAGGACAACCTGCGTCGCCAGGGTATCCCGCTCTGCTTTGAGCGCAACGGGCGCATCTACTACGAGATGCCCGACGGCCAAATCCAGACCGAGAACCCGTATCCGGCCCTGCTGCGGGCGCGCGGCCTGGGCGACTTGCCGTAGGCAGCCGTTTAGCAGTCATCAGCCCCGCAGCAGCGAGCCCGCGCCCGATGGCGCGGGCTCGTCGGCGTTTACGGGCTGGCCCTGGCGGGCTCGCCGCTACGAGATAATGCGGTAAAAACGTTTGCGTGTGAAATCTTAATGAAAGGTTGATGACTTCTCCGCATTGTCCTTAAAAACCTGAAAACAAGGTGATTATTCACGAGGCAGACGCTCCGGCGCGGCAATTTGATAAACGTTTGCTAACGCGGACCGCAGACAATGCTCGGGCCTACTGCTTATATTTCCGGCCTCGTTCCCCACTTTATACCTCATTCAGACCATGAGAAAGCTCTTACCATTAATCTGTTGGGTGCTGCTGATGTCGGCGCTCAGCAGTCGAGCCCAGACGGCCACCCGAACTATTACGGGCACCGTGCTGGGGTCCGACAAAACGGCGCTGCCCGGCGTAACGGTGCTGGCCAAGGGCACCGCGCTCGGCACGGCTACCAACGTGCAGGGCCAGTTTGAATTGGCCGTCCCGGCTGAGGTGACGACGCTCGTGTTTTCGTACGTCGGCTACACCAGCAAGGAAGTAGCCATCGGCGACCAGAGCAAGCTCAGCGTATCGCTCGAAGCCAGTACGGCCGTCATCGACGAGGTGGTGGTAGTGGGCTACGGCACCCAGTCGCGGCGCGACCTGACGGGCAACGTGGCCACCATCAGCGGCAAGGAAATCAAGTCGTTGCCGGTGCAAAGCTTCGACCAGGCCCTGCAAGGGCGCGCACCCGGCGTGAACGTGACCACGCCCAACGGCGTGCTCAACGCGCCGCCGGTTATCCGCATTCGCGGCGTGAACTCCATCTCGCTCAGCGGCCAGCCGCTGTTCGTGGTGGACGGCATTCCGACGTTCAGCGGCAATAACTCGGCCGTGGCCAACGTGCCGAACAACCCGCTGGCCAACATCAACCCCGACGACATCGAGAGCGTGGAAGTGCTCAAAGATGCCTCGGCTTCGGCCATCTACGGCTCGCGGGCCATCGGCGGGGTCATTCTGATTACGACCAAGCGCGGGCGCAAGGGGCAGCCGGCCCGGCTCTCGTTCGACAACTGGGCGGGCTACACGCAACCCGTGCGCCTGCTCAAAGTGCTCGGCGCGCAGGATTACGTGACCATCAAGAACGAGGCCGTGCGCAACCTCAACGCCAACCGGCTGGCCGTAACCGGTACGGCCGGCACCAACGTCGAAGGCTTCAAGCTCGCGCAGGACGCGGGCGGCAGCACCATCGACACGGACTGGTACAAGGAAGTGTACCGCACCGGGTTTTCGTCGAACCACAGCCTGAACTTTTCGGGCGGCACGGACCGTACCACCTACTACACGGCGGTGAACTACACCAAGCAGCGGGGGATGCTGAAAAACAACGAGTTTCAGCGCTACGGGGCCCGCCTCAACCTGGACCACAAGCTGTTCGACCACGTCACCATCGGTACCTCGTTCAACATCGCCAATACGCTCAATTCGGCACCCAACTCCGGCTCGGTCGGCGACGCGGCTTTCGGCACGGGCGGGCTGGGGCGGCTGCCGCTGGTGCTGCCGCCCAACGTGTCGCCCTACAACCTCGACGGTACGCCCAGCACGAACGGGGCCGGCATCGGGTCGGGGGCCAACCTGAACCCCGGTACGGGCCTGCCGCTGGGCATCAACTTCTACAACCCGGTCGTGGACCTGGCCAACAATTACTTCACATCGGAAAGCAACCAGATTCAGGGCAGCGTTTTCGTCAATTACGAAGTCGTCAAGGGCCTGAACGTGCGTACGCAGTTCGGCATCGACAACATCTCGTTCGAGGACCGGCTGTACCAGACTTCGATAGCCGGCGACGGGTTCTCAACTAGTGGCACGGCCGCCAACTACTTCCGCACCAATAAGCGCTGGAACTGGCAGACGACGGCACAGTACGACCGGACGTTGGGCGAAAACCACAACTTCTCGCTGCTGGCCGGCACCGAGCAGCAGCAAACCGACGTGTTGCGCTCGGGTGCCAGCCGCAGCCAGGTGGCCGACCCGTTCTTCACCACGTTTCAGGGCGGCTTTGCCGTTACCAACCCGGACGGCAACTTCCAGGGGTCCAACTACCTGGTGTCGCCGGTTTTTGGGCGCCTGACCTACAACTACGCCCGCAAGTACCTGCTCACCTTCAATGCCCGGCGCGACGGCTACTCGGCTTTTGCCCCGGGCCGCAAGTACGGTAACTTCTACGGGGCGTCGGCGGGCTACGTGATTTCGGAAGAAAACTTCTGGAAAAACAGCGCCCTGGGCAAAACGCTGGACTTCTTCAAAGTGGTGGGCAGCTACGGCCGGGTGGGTAACTTCCAGGGCCTGGGCGACTTCGCGGCTTTGCAGCTCTACGGCGCGGGCTTCTACGGCACCCTGCCGGCGCTCTACTATGCGCAGGCGGGCAATAATAAACTGACCTGGGAAATCGGCAATAAGACGGACGTCGGCCTCTCGTTCGGCCTGCTCAACAACCGCCTGACGGGCGACTTTGCCTACTACCGCAACCTGATTGACGACCTGATTCTAAACGTGCCGGTCGCGCCCTCGCTGGGCATTCCGAACTCGACCACGCTCGGGCCGGGCAACCTGGGCGTGTTCATCCCCGAAAACGTCGGCTCGATGGTGAACCGGGGCGTGGAGCTGAACCTGCGCTTCAACGCCATTCAGAATACGAACTTCAGTTGGACCGTGTCGGGCAACCTGACCACGCTCAAAAACGAAGTGCTCACCCTCATCACCCCCGACCAGCGCCTGTCGACGGCCACCTCGGGCCTGGAAACGGTGAACTTCACCACCGTGGGCCGCTCGGTCGGCTCGCTGCTGGCCGTGCCCACGACCGGCGTGAACCCGGTCAATGGCCGGCGCGTCGTGCAGCGCGCCGACGGCACCCTGATTCAGTACAACCACCAGGGCACGGGCGGCGCTGGCTCGACGGGCTGGACCCTGGTTTCGGATGAGAAAGTCAACGTGCCGGCCCCGAGCCAGCTCGCCGATGGCGTGTATTTCGGGCCGGTGCTACCCACCTGGTACGGCGGCTTCGACAACACGTTCCGCTACAAAAACTTCGATTTAGGCGTATTCGTCCAGTTTTCGGGCGGCAACTACGTTTACAACGGCACCAAGTCCGGCCTGCACGACCAGCGTTTCTGGAACAACGCGACCGATATTTTGGAGCGTTGGACCCCCGAGAATAAAGACGGTGCCAAGTACCCGCGCGTGGTGTACACCGACAACGTTTCCAACGGCTCGGCCCTGGTCTTGTCGTCGAACGTGGAGAAGGGCGACTTTGCCCGCCTGCGCAACGTGCAGGTTGGCTACACCTTCCCCTCGGCCGTACTGGGGCCGCTCAAAATGAGCGCGGCCCGGCTCTACGTGCAGGTGCAGAACGCGGCTCTCGTCACGCGCTACACCGGCATAGACCCCGAAATCTCGTCTAACGGGGCCAGCAACACCAGCGCGGGCGTAGACCGCAACTCCATCGGCCAGGCGCGCACCTACACCGCCGGCCTTTCTCTGGGCTTCTAACCGCACTTATTCTTTATGCTACCCACTCGTATCAAACACCTGACGCTGGCCCTGACTACGGGCCTGCTCACGCTGAGCGCCTTGAGCTGCAGCGACAAGCGGCTTAACCCCGTGCCGCAAATCCTGCTGCCCGACGACGCGGCCTTCGACACGCCCTCGCGCGTGGCCCTGCAAGTCAATAACATCTACGCCTTCACCAAAGCCGGCGGCTTTCTGGGCGGCCGGGTGCAGATTTTCGGCGACATCCGGGCCAACGACTTCCTCAACCTGACGTCCAACGCGGTAACCGGGCTCACGGTGTGGAACAACACCCTGACCGAGCAGTCGCAGAACGACGTGATTAACACCTGGGGCTTCGGCTACGCGGCCATCAACCAGGTGAACGTGTTTCTGGCCGGCCTCGAAACCAACAAGGCCACGTTCGTAGCCCCGATTTTCCCAGCCAACTACGCCGCTACCACCCTCAATTACCAGGCCGAGGCCCGGCTGCTACGGGCCTTGTGCTACTACCACCTGCTGCAATTCTACGCCCGGCCCTTTGCCGACGGCAACGGCAGCAAGCCTGGCCTGCCCCTGCGCCTGACGGCCGAAACCGCCCGAACCAACAACAACCTGGTCCGCAGCCCCGTGAGCAAGGTGTACGAGCAGATTCTGCTCGACCTCAATTTTGCCGAGCAAAACCTGCCGCTGACCTACACCGGCACGTCGGCGTCCACGCTCAACGTGACGCGGGCGCACCGCAACACGGCCATCGCCCTCAAGTCGCGGGTAATGCTGACGATGGGCAACTGGGCGGAAGTGATTACCGAAGCCAACAAGCTCGTGCCCGCCGCCGCGCCCTACGTCGCCACGAGCGGCGTGGCCAACGGGCTCAACGCGTCAGTAGGGGCCGTGTTCGCGCCCCCGCAGGAGACGAGCGAGAACATCCTGGCTTTCCCCTTTACGGCCCAGGACCCGCCCGGCACGCAGAACCAGCTGGCCTTCTACTACCTGCCTTCGGCGCTGGGCGGCAACGGCGAGTACGGCCTCAACACCCGGGCCGGGGGCCTCGTGACCGACCCGCGCTGGGCCGCCACCGACGAGCGCCGCACTAATTTCGTGGCCACGGTCACGGCCGGCACGTTTTGGCGCAAATTCCCGACCGGAACGCCCTACACCGATAAAGCCCCCGTCATTCGCTACGCCGAAGTGATGCTCAACCTGGCCGAAGCCCTCGTGCGCTCGACCAACAGCGTGTCGCCGCGGGCCGTGGAGCTGCTCAACGCCGTGCGGGGCCGCTCGAAAGGCGGGCAGTACGTCCTAACCGACTTCGCCTCGCCGGCCGCCCTGACCGATGCCATCCTCTTCGAGCGCCGCGTCGAGTTTCTGGGCGAGGGCCTGCGCAACACCGACCTGCTGCGCCTGCTCCAGCCGATTCCGGCCAAAGGTTCGGTCGGAGTCACCGACCCCAGCAGCGGCCAGTACATCTGGCCCATTCCGAACACGGAGCTGGCCGCTAACAATCTGATGACGCGCAACTAAGGGCGCGTCGCTTTCAGGCGTTATGAAAGGCCCGCTCGATGAGAGTGGGCCTTTTTTTGTGGGCGCGGAATCAGGGCAGGGGAAGCGCTGGCTCGGCGGGCGTGTCACCTCACCCCCTAGCCCCCTCCCCCGTGGGGCTAGGGTGTACACACAAGTCCTTGCGCGAGTTTCCACCCTCCATATAGCCGTTGAAAATGCTGCCATCCATGCGTAAGCGTAATGACTCCGGGTGGGCGCTGGCTGGCCAGCCCGCTCCAACCGCCGAGCCGGGCGA
>JANXNW010000234.1 GCA_025353905.1 Hymenobacter sp. | reverse complement strand
TTCCCGAACCCGAGCGAAGGTGCCGCGACCGTGCAGTACAAAGTAGCTGACCGCGCTTCGAACGTGAACATTGTGCTCACCGACCTGCTCGGCCGCTCGGTGCGGGTGCTCGAAAACAGCATGAAAGCTGTCGGCACGCAGGCTACCCTGCTCAACACGTCGGCGCTGGCGGCGGGCTCGTACCTGGTGCGGGTGCAGGTCGGCGACCGGGTTTCGACCAGCAAGGTGTCGGTGCTCTAGGCTGATTGATTGACCGCTGAAAAGCCTCCCGCAGCAGCAGCTGCGGGAGGCTTTTTTTGTGGGCGTGTGAGGTGGCTGGCTACTTACCGGCCGCTTGCGTGGAAGCTCACCAAGTCGTCGATTGGTGAGCGCAGGATTTTACCCACGGCCATACCGTGGCGCTGGGCTACTTCGCTGAGCGCGTCGCGGAAATTGTAGCCTACTGAGCCGATGCAGTTTAGCGTGTGGCGCTGGTAGTCGGGGTAGTGTAGCACCAGGTTCTGAAAAAACGCCTCGAAGCCTTCGAGCACGATTTGGCGGCAGTAGGGCACGTTGTTGTGGTCGTAGGCAAACTTGGCGAAGCTGGCCAGAAAGCGGTTGGGCAAGGGCTGGTTGTAGAGCCGGTCGAGGATGTCGTTGCGCGAGCCGAGCTGGTACTCCGTGCGCAACGCGACATCGAGGCCGTCGGGCAGCTGGCCGCGCAGGTAGTCGCGCAACAGGCGCTTGCCCAGGTACGAGCCGCTGCCCTCATCGCCCAGAAAATACCCCAGCGAGTCCACGTTGTGCGTGATTTTCTGGCCGTCGTAGAGGCACGAGTTGGTACCCGTACCCAGAATGGCGGTAAAGCCCGCCGAGTGGCCGAGCAATGCGCGGGCGGCGGCGAGCAGGTCCTCGGTGACTTCCACGGTGGTGGCGTTCGGAAAAACCTGGCGCAGCGCGGCGGCCACCACTTCCGCTTTGGCCGGGCTCGACACGCCCGCGCCGTAGAAATAAATGCCGCGCACGGCCTCACGAGGCAGGGTACTGGGCAGGTTTTTATCCAGCGAGGCCACGATGGCGGGCGTAGCTACGAAGTCGGGGTTGTAGCCTTCCGTGTTGAAGTACACGCGCTGGCCCGCGTCGGTGAGCTGGCACCAGCTGGTTTTGGTCGAGCCACCGTCGGCGATGAGAAGCATAGAAAAGCGGGAAAGAGTGGGAGCGCGAAAGTAGGGGCTGGCGGGGCTTTCGCTCTGAGAGCGGTTCCCGACCCAAGACCCCGACGGCCGTTTGCGCGCATACGCCGGCCGACGGGCCAGCACAGCCGTAACCTCGACCGTGCGGAGCCACGGCAGCTCGTCAGTGGCGGTCAGCAGCTTGCGAGTCTGAAGAAGTCTTCGTTACTTTGGTTTAGGTCAGGGGCAAAACAGCAGTGGTAATTAGACTTAGTCGTCGGCTTACGCTTGCGGTTTTTTCGCTCTGAATTCTCTCACTCTTTGATGAAAACACGCTTATGTCCTTGCTTCATTCGCTACGCTACCGGGGCTTCTGGCTACTGGTGAGCCTGTTTTTGGCGGGGCGCTTGTCGTCGGCCCAGATTGTGCTGCCGGTGGAAGTGCTCGGCGCGCAAGGCACCACCCGGCAGGTGACGCTGCCCGTGGCCAGCCCCGGCCAGGTGGCCTGGCTGTACCTGCGGGTGCATCGGCCCGGCTTTCGGGCGGCCAGCACCAACCCGGCGGCCCGCGCCAGCCTGCGCCTCAATGGCGGCGGCTGGGTTGACATTACCAACGCCAACTGCGAAGTCTATGCTCAGGAAGCGGCTTATGGCGGCATCGGCGGCGGCTTCCAAACGGTGCGCTTCAAGGTGGCCGTCAGTAAGTTCGGGACAAGTATCGTGGCTGGGAGCAACACCCTCGACATTCGCCTGAACCAGACCGACGGGCACAGCAGCGGCCTGCGGGTGCTGGAGCTGAATCTGCTCGACGCGGCCGGCACCCGGCTGCTGCCCGCGTCGGCCTTCGTCCGCGACGACCCCAACGCGTGGACCGCCCCGCGGCCCGGCGCGGCCGACGTAGCCGAAGGCCAACGGCTCTGGCGAACGGCCGCACTCAAGGAATCGCCCCTGACTACTACTTCGATACGAGCCAATTGCGCGAGCTGCCACCATGCGCGGGGCCTGGATTTGAAGTACTTCAACTACTCGAACACGTCCATCACCGAGCGCGCCAAGTTCCACGGCCTCTCGCAGACCGAGGGCGAGCAGCTGGCTTCCTACATCCGCAGCCTAACGTTGAAAAAGCCGGATAGCACCGCCTACGCCGCGCCCGGCACGCCCTGGGACCCACCCTACCAGCCCGGCCCCGGCCTCGACGCGAAGCCCGTGGAGCTGTGGTCGGCCGGCGCAGGCCTGAACGCGGTGCTTGAAAAAGACGGCGATATGATTCCTAAGCTCTTCCCCGGCGGCACGTCGGTGGCGGCCATGCGCCAGGTCACGTCCTCGAAGGGCACGCTCAACATGCGCGAGCTGCCCATCGCGCTGCAGCTGCTGGACTGGAACGAGTGGCTCTCGCCGCTGCACCCGCTTGATATTTGGGGCGACGAGTTTTACACGACCCGCGCCTGGAAAAGCTACCAGCAGGTGCGCCAGGAGCTGGCCCCCAAGGGCCGCGCCAGCGTGGACAAGGAGCGGGTGCGCGACCTGATGGAGTGGTTCATCGGCAGCGCCATCTACCTGACGCTCGTCGACGACGGCTACCGCAACAAGCTGCCGGCCGGCGTGACGAGCGAACAGGCCACCGTGGGCCTGCGCCGCTGGGCGGCCACCAAAATCTGGGAGCTGAACAAGGATTACAATCTGGAAGATTTTGCGCCCCAGATTTATCCGGCCGGCGAGCGGGGCTGGCTGGGGCGCGCCCGCTCGGTGTTCGAGCTGGCCCCGCACCTCTCGGCCCAGAATGGCGAGCAGTTCAGCTACCAGAGCCCTTTGGTGGGCAAGTATTTTTCCACCGCCTGGTACCACACCCAGGTGGTGGTCAACCCCGGCTACCGCGACAACGAGGTGCACATTCCGGTGGACTGGAAGTACCACCTCGACCACATCGAAAACCTCTCGAACTGGTTTGAGGGAACCCCCGGCGAGGGCTTGCGCTACGCCGCCAGCCTGATTAAGGACATGCAGATGTGGGACAATCAGTTCGGGCCCAAGGACCCGACACGTGGCTGGAACCTGCGGGAAATCAAGCTGGAAAGTTTGGTGGACCCCTACTTTGACCGAATGTTTGCTGATGTCAGCCCGGAGTTTCGGCGCAACCTGGCCGAAGCCTATTTCAGCGCCTGGTACGATAAAAGCATTTCGCATCCCATTGCCGATTATAAGCGCTGGAACATCCGGGCCGACGGCTCGCCCGACACGGGGCTGGGCGCCTACGACTGGGCGCCGGCCAACTTCCCGTTCTACCCCATCCCCAACCAGCTCAAGGGCTACGAGGAGTACCCGGAGCGCCTGCGCGAGGCCATCGTCTACGGGCGGGCGCTGGGCGTAAACGGCGACTTGCTGAACCGGATGGCGGATTTTGGCAAAGCCCTGTGGCCGCTCTGGGACTTCGACCGCATTAAAGGCGGTACGCTGGTGCCCGGCACCGGCACTGGTTTGAAAGGGGAATACTTCAACAACCTGGTGCTGGACCAGCAGGGCGCGCTGCCCGTCCTCACGCGCGTTGACCCGCTCGTCAATTTCATCTGGCCGGCCGCCCCGGCCTGGCCCGGCGCCCGCGACAATAATTTCACCGTGCGCTGGACGGGCTTCGTCCAGCCCTTGTTTACCGGCGAGCAGACGTTTTACGTGGCCGGCGACGACCGTGCCCAGCTTTGGGTAGACGGTAAGCAGCTGTGCGATACGTGGGCAGTGGGCGGCAGCGAGGGCAAAATCGTGCTCGAAGCCGGCAAGCAGTACGCCATCCGCATGGAATACCTCCAACAAGACGGCGGACTTTACGCGAAGCTGTTCTGGAAGCTGCCCAACGTGGAATCGAACGTCATCGTCACCACTTCGCAGCTCTATCCCACCGCGACGCCCCAGCCCACGGTTCTGCTGGCCCAGCGCGCCACCGCGGCCGGTGCGGCGGGTGCGGCCAGCCTCTCGGCCTACCCCAACCCCAGCCCCGACGGCCGCCCCGCGCTACGCCTGACGGCCGCCAAAGCGCAAACCGCCACCGTGCTCGTGTACGATGCGATAGGCCGCACCCGCGCCCGGTTGGAGCTGCCCGTGGCGGCCGGCCTGACGGAAGCCGCCCTGCCTCAGAGCCTGCCAGCCGGCCTCTATTACCTGCAAACCACGCTCGATGGGCAAGTTGCGCGCTGCTCCCTGCACGTAGAGTAGTTCGGCTTGGGGTGGGTTTCAGGTCTGGCGAGCCCGCATTTAACGGCTCTGGGTTTAGGGGATTAGGTTTGCGGGCGGCGCGCTTTCGCGCCCACACTCATGCCGTTGCCGACGGCAACAAGTCAATCCAGCCGTCTTCGCTGACTACGATGGCCAGGCAGGGGTAGGGCGAGGAGCTGACGTAGCGCACGGCCGAGTTGTAGCGCGCCCCGCGGCTCGAATCGCCCTTTTCGGTGGCCTGGCCGTCGAGGATGACGCCGATGGCGTGGCACACGCCGCTGGGCTCGATGAGCACGGCCCCGTCGATGCACGACGCCTGCCGCAGCACGGGAGTTGTCATCGGCCGGGGCACCACCCGGAAGCACTGGCGGCGCAGACGCTCGGCTTCGCCTTTGGCCCCGACCGAGATGCACAGCATGGTGCCGTGGCGCTGCCCCGACGCTTCGAGGGCCAGCTCCCAGAGGTAGCGCACGTGGGCATCGTCGAGGTCGGGAAATACCTGGCGCGCGGCGCGGGTGAAGTTATCGGCCTGCACCCTGCTTTGGGGCAGGCGCGGGGTGTTGCTCACCACCCGCATCAGCGTGTGGCCGGCGTGGCGCAGCTCCCAGCCGTAGTGGTTGGTGAAGTGCACCGTGGCCAGCGGCTCGTGGCGCGGGTCGTCGTTGGCCACCGCCTGGCCCAGCCCGAACACGCTGGCCGCGTCCGAGACAAGGCCCGTGTCGCCCTCGGTCAGCTCCAGCAGCTTGCGGATGGAGCGGTGGTCGCGCAGCGGCACCGGCGTTTCGAGCGTGAGCACGGGCACGATGGCCGGGTGCTGGCGGCGGCCCAGCAGCATGGTGCCCAGGCCCTCGCCACCCTCGTGGCGCAGCGCCGCCACGCCCAGGCAGGCGTCGTACAGGCCGTGGGTGCCGCCGGGCGAGATGCGCAGCATGAGCCGGCGGCCGGCCCCGCGCAGCACTTCGTTGTAGTCGCGGTCAAGCACCGGCTGCTCGGTGTCAGCGGTGTCGGTTTCGCGCAGGGCCCGGCCGCCCTCCTGCATAAATTCGAGCACCGCCGCATGGGGCAGCGACACCGGCCGGCCGTTTGCCTTGCCAGGCAGCGTGTAGTACGTGTCGTAGGTGTCGGCGGCGAGCTGCAGCACGACCACGACCAGGTAGCCGTTGAGGCTGACGGGCGTCGAGCAGAACGAGCGGCGGCTTTCGCCCCGCGCTTCGGTCAGGGCCAGCAGCGTCTGGTCGGCGGCGCGGCACACCAGTTCGTACCAGTGCTGCTTTTCGTAGCGGTCGTGGTCGTGCGGGTGCAGGTGGTACACGTTGCCGCGCGGGCCGAGCGCGTCGGTTTCGAGCGAGGCGGCCAGGGCTTTGATGTCGCCAAAGTCGGCCGGCGAGTAGCGCAGGCTGGCCGGCTCGACGACGACGCTTTCGGGGTCGTCAACTTCACGGCCCGTGGCCAGGCCCAGCAAAAAAACTTCCGGCCGCAGGTTGCGGTCGAGCAGATTAAAAACCCCTTCGGCGAAGAGCTGCGCCGAAACGCGAAACAGACTTTGGTTTTCCCACATGCGGGTAGTTTGGGTCGAAAAGCCGGGGATGAGCCAGCGCGGGGCAAACGCCGGCCACGGCCAGCATAGCTAATACAACTTACCGCAAGGCGAGTTGTACTGGATTCTTGACCTTACGTAAAATTCGGGCAATTCGCCCAAGTCGGGCCGACGCCGGCAACGTTTTTCAGTCGGCTGAGTTATGTCTTAGCTCCGGCCCCCAACGGCCCGCTTGTCCTGCCCCACCCTCAGCCGCCTATGCTCTTCATCGACATGATACTGGCGGTGGCCGCGGCCCTCGCCTTCATTCCGATTCTGACCGGCTACTGCGCCGCCTCGCACGGGCGCTCGTTCTGGCTGTGGTTCGCGCTGGGCTGGCTGCTGCCCATCGTCTCGTTCATGCTGCTGCTGGCCCTCGTCGCCCGCGATGAGCTTGACCCCGGCCGTCGCCTGCTCGGCGAAGCTAAGCTAATTTTGAAGGAAGCCGAGGAAAAAGCGACGACCAATAAGCAGTAAGTGGCGCGCAGCCTTTGCTGCGCGTGGGGCTACGGGCTGTGGGTATTCGCGCAGCAAAGGCCGCGCGCCACGGCAGCCACTTTTTTAGCGGGTTATGGCCCCAGTTTAGCAGCGAGTAGCGCCAGCGCGAGGTAGCTGCGTCCTTTTCGTCGTGCGGACCCTGGGCCGAGTGGCGGCTCACGTAACTGTGCACCCGGTGCATGTGGGCTTGGTCGTCGGGCATGAGGTCGGCTTTCTTTTTGCCTAAAATCTCCACGATGCGCTCGCCCGAATGGTGGCCGATGCGCTCGCCGTCGCCGCTAGCCTGGCCCACCGACTTCGATTCCTCGGTCTGGAGCCACTTTTGTAGCTCGGCGGCGGTCATGTTTACGTCGTGCTTGCAGGCAGTATAAATATCAGCGGGGGCTTCCATAAAACGGCGGGGAAAAGGAATGGAGAATAATTCTCCGGGCTTTACTGCATTCGGTCAGGACTGGTTGTGCCCGCCAGCCACTGCCGCATCCCGCGCGCGGCGCCGGCCCCGCTGCTGAAACAGCCTTGCAGCAGGTAGCCGCCGGTGGGCGCTTCCCAGTCCAGCATTTCGCCCGCTACGAACGTGCCGGGCCGGCGGCGCAGCATCAGGCGCTCATCCACCTCCGAAAACGCCACGCCACCGGCCGACGAGATAGCCTCGGCCAGCGGGCGCAGGCCGGCCACGGGCACGGGCAGCCGGGTGAGTGCGGCCGCGAGCGCTTCGGGCGTGGCGGCGGCCAGCGCGCCGGGGGCCAGCTCGCGCAGTAGGGTCAGCACGGGGCTTTTTAGGTGGAGCGCGTTGGCCAGAAACGCGCTGAGCGAGGTGCCCGCCCGCCGTTGCACCAGCCGCCGCCCGATTTCCGTTGCGGATAAATCGGGCTTCAGATTCAAATAAAAGCAGGCCGGCTCACCGCCCGCCAGCGCTGCGCGCACGGCCGGCGTGAGCGCGTAAACGGGCGTACCCTCCACGCCGTAGTCGGTGAGCATCAGCTCGCCGCGCACCGTGTGCGGGCCGCAGCTCAGGGCGATATTTTTGAGCGGCGCGCGGCCCACTTTCTCCCGGAAAAACGCCGACCACGCTACCTCGGCCCCGCAGTTGGCCGGCGCGAAGGGCGCGCAGCGCACCCCGATGGCTTCTAAAAGCGGTACCCAGTGACCATCGGAGCCGGTTTGGGGCCAGCTCGCGCCGCCCAGCGCCAGCAGCGTCGCGTCGGGTGTGAGCGTAAATTCCTCGCCCGTCAACTCGTTGAGCAGGCGCACCCCGGCCGGGCCATCGAAGCCCAGCCAGCGGTGGCGCACGTTGATTTCGACGCCCAACTCGCCCAGCCGCCGCAGCCAGGCGCGCAGCAAATCGGCGGGCCGGTACTGTCGCTCCGGGAATACGCGCCCGCTCGTGCCCACGAAGGTGCCGATGCCCACATCGGCGGCCCAGGCGCGCAAGTCGTGCGGCGAGAAGTGGGTCAGCAGCTGCTGAAAAAACTCCGCCTGTGCCCCGTAGCGCCCGACAAACGCGTTTGCGTCCTCCGCGTTGGTGAGGTTGAAGCCGCCGTGGCCGGCCACCAGAAACTTGCGCCCCACGGTGGCTTTCTGCTCGAACAAGCGCACCCGGTGGCCGGCTTCGGCCAGGTGCTGGGCGGCGAGCAGGCCGGCCGGGCCGCCGCCGAGGATAACGAAATCTGACAAGCGCGGAGCTGACGGGTGGTGAAGAATTCAGGTAAAAACAACCCGTTGCCCGGCAGGCACCAGCGTCGCCCAGGGGTGGTCGGCGGGCAGGTCGGCGGCGGTTTCGGCCTGCGCCGGGTCGTTCCAGCCGTAGGAGAAGCGGTAGTCCTCGTCGTCGAGGTGGCGGCTGGGGGCGCTGGCTTGCTCGCCGGGCCGCAGCAGCTCGCCTGGCAGCGGCTCCAGGCCCAGCGCCGACAGCGAAATGGTAATGGTCCAGTCGGTGATTTTCGCCACCGGCTGCCCGTCCAGCTCGTCCACGAGCAGCCGGGTGGCAAGCTGGCGCATCAACTCATCCGTGGCTTCGCCCGCGGCTTGGCCCAGCGGGGCGAAGCCGGTCATCGAGCGGATGGAGCCGACGGGGGAAGCCAGGAGCCGCGCGGCCGGGGGGTCGCTGACAGGCTCCAACACGGCCAGGCCCGGCAGGGTAATTCGCAGCAAACCGGTGAGTGAATACTCTTCGACGGCGGTTCCCAGGTAAAATTCTTGCAGCCACAACTCGCCGCCCGTCAGCAGGTTATACAATTCATTATCCTCCGCTAGGTGCACGGCCAGCGCGCCCCTGACCTCGGCCAGCGTGGCCACGGCGTAGGCCCAGCCCAAACCTGGGTCGTCCGGCTGGGTGGCTTCGAGCAGATAAAAGCTGGCTTCAGAACGCATAAAGGTTGGGTTTGCAGCGAGGAAAAACTAACTGCTCACACCTGCCCTTCCTCAATCAGCTCGCGGCGGTAGCGGGCCAGGATGGCGGCGCGCACGACGAAGCCCAGGTAGCGGCCTTCGGCGTCGCAGACGGGCAGGGCGGGGCGGTCGGTGCGGTCGAGCTGGTCGAGGGCGTGCTCGACGGAATCGGTAGCGAGCAGCGTGGTGGGTGCGGGCTGCATCAGCTCGCGCACTTTGAGCGTCGTGTAGTGGGCATTGTCGAAGAGCAGGTCGCGCACGGAATCCAGGGTGATGAGGCCGCGCAGCTTGCCCGATTTGCCCACCACCGGGAAAATATTGCGGTGGGCGTGGCGGAAGACTTCGACCAGCTCGCCGAGCGTCGCGCCGGGGCGCAGGGGCAGGTAGTCGGTGTCGAGCAGGCGCAGTAAATCCAGGCGGGCGAGCAGGTCGCGGTCGCGGTTAGCGTTCACGTCCACGCCGAGTTGAATGAGCTTGCGGGTGTAGACCGAGTACGGCTCGTAGCGCTTGGTGGTGAGGTAGGAGAGGCTGGTGACGAACATGAGCGGCACGAACAGCGCGTAGCCACCCGTGATTTCGGCAATCAGGAAGATGGCCGTGAGTGGGGCGTGGACGACGCCGGCCAGCACCCCGGCCATGCCCAGCACCACGAAATGCACCTCGGGCAGGGCCACCAGGCCGGTCAGATTGACCAGCCGGGCGAACAAAAACCCGCCCAGCGCGCCGGCCACCAGCGACGAGCCGAACATGCCGCCGTTGCCGCCCGCGCCCACCGTAACGCTCGTGGCCACGACTTTCATCAGCATCGAGAAAAAGACGAGCAGCAGCAGCAGCCACACGTTGTCGTCGCCATAAACCGAGAAGATACTGGCGTCGGTCAGGTCGGCAGCATTGCCCGACAAAAGCTTTTCGACCACGTTGTAGCCCTCGCCGTAGAGCGGCGGAAACAGGAAAATCAGCGCCCCGAGCAGGGTACCACCGAGCAGCACTTTTTGCCAGCGCAGGCCCGGCCAGCGCTCCAGGGTTTTGTCGAACCAGTTGTAGGTGCGAATCATGTACACGGCCAGCACGGCCGTAAACAGCCCCAGCAGCAGGTAGAACGGCACCGTGTTGAGCCGCCACGAGTTGGTAATGAGTGCAAACGGCTGCCCCGCGTAGAGCGCCTTCGACACTACCGTGGCCGTGGCTGAGGAAATGAGCAGCGGAATAAAATACTGGGCCGGCAGCTCTAGCAGAATGGCCTCGACGGCGAACAGCACCCCGGCGATGGGCGCGTTGAAGATGGCCGCCACGCCCGCCGCTGCCCCGCAGCCAGTGAGCAGCCGCCGCCGCCGCCGGCCCGCCCGCAGCACCCGCGCCGCGTTGGAGCCGATGGCCGCCCCGGTTACTGAAATCGGGGCCTCGGTGCCCGCCGAGCCGCCAAACGTCACCGTGAGAAACGCCGTGATGAGCTGCGAGTACAGCTTGGAGCGTGGCACGATGGCGTTTTCGCGGGACGTGTTGTAGATAATCGGCCCAATGCCGCGGCTCAGGTTGCCGTGCAGCAAAAACCGGGTAACCAGCGCCGTGAGCGAGATGCCGATAATCGGGTAGAGCGAGAGCGCGAACACCCGCTGCGGCTCCGACAAGCCATCCTGCAGCTGGCTCTGCCCCCAGTGGATACTCGTTTTGAGAGCCACCGCCGCTAAACCCGCCAGCAAGCCTACCAGCACCGCCAGCCACACCACATACACGCGCTCACTCACGTACCGCAGCCGCCAGAGCAGCAGCGGGTTGAGCAGGCGGTAGATGCGGCTTTTGGTGGGCATTCTTTCAGAGCTTAGATGTCAGAGCTTAGAGCTTAGAATTTGAGTCGTTCAGTTATTAGCAGGTATGGGGCATCGGGCGCCAGACTCTAAGCTCTTAGTTCTAATATCTAGGCTCTAACGCGCTACCGCGCGCAGATTCCCTGGTACGGACAGTACGCGCATTTCTTCAAATCGTCGGTTTTGCGGATGGGTTCGGCAGGGTCGAGGATGCGGCGGGTGAGGCGGCTGATTAATTCGGCGCTGGCCCGGAGAAAGTCCGGCTCGCCGGTGCCTTCGGTGATGAAGTCGAGCGGGGCCGAGAGCAGGCCGTCGTCGATTTTGCGCAGGCTCAGGATGGCAGCTTCGGAGCCGGGTGGGGCGGGGTGTAGCTCGTCGCTTTCGAGCAGGAAGCGGTAGAGCCAAAGCTGGCGCACCTTGTCGGCTCCCGACGAGGCATCCGTGAGCAGCTTATCAATGGTGTCGGCGGCGCTCAACGGGGCGCGGGTGCCGCGCAGGTTCAGCTCGCGGCCCTCAACGAGGCCGGTTTTGTAGTCCACTACCCGGCGGCGGCCGTCGGGCAGCCCATCAATGCGGTCGGCGCGACCGATGAGGCGCACGGGTACTTTTTCGATTTCGCCAGGTATCTCCACGAAAACAGTGGCGGCCATACTCGTTTCCTGAGCCACGATGCGCAACGGCAGTATTCCTTGCGCGGGCAGACTCTCGAAATACTTGCGGATGAGGCGCACCGCCACTTGGCCCAGTACGTGGTTGAGGCCGTCGTCGGGCCGCGCCTGGCGGTCTTGTTCCTCTTGGCGCAGCTGGCGGCGCACCTCGGCTGGCACCCGGCGCAAGAGTTCGGGCAGGTCGGCGGCGGTCAGCGCGTCGCCGCTCAGCTCGAAGGGTTTGAGCAGGTGCTCCAGCGCGTCGTGCACGACCGTGCCGAAGCCGTCGGCACCGAGAGCTTCTTCCACTTCCTCGTTTTCGCGAAAGCGGGCCAGGCGCGAGAAGTAGAATTTGAGCGAGCAGGCCAGGTATTCGTTCAGGGCCGAGGGCGAGAGGCCGCGTTCGAGCACGCCGCGCAGGGCAGCCAGCATTTCGGGGTCTTTGGCGAGGGTGAGGTCAGTCGTTGTGCTCGTCGCTGCCGGCCCCTGCCCCGCAACCCCATTCTCTGGCCCCTTCCCCGCAACCCCATCCCCTAGCCCCTTCCCCGATGGGGAAGGGGGACTAGCTCTAGTTTCTAGCTCTAGCCTTACGTTTGATTTAAAGCCAGAACTAGAACCAGGACTAGGACTAGTCCCCCCTTCCCCATCGGGGAAGGCGGCTAGGGGGATGGGGTTACGGAGGAAGGGGCGTTCAAGTGATACTACCCCCACCACTCTATCCTCCACCACCATGCCCGCATTCTGCCCCGCCAAATCAAATGCCAGCTGCCGCAAAAACCGGCTCCGCTCGCCCGTTTTCACGCCCTCGGCTCCGGGCAGCACGTGCACCAAATCAACCCGGCCGGCGCGCTGCAGCAGCCGCCAGAAATTGTAGGCGGAAGTGGCTTCCGCGTCGGCGTAGGTGGGTAGCTTAAACTCGGTGAGCACATCGTACGGGAAGAGCGACTGTTGGCGCTTGGGCGCGGGCAGCGTGCCTTCGTTGCAGCTCAGGATGATGACGTGGTCGAAGTCGAGGGCGCGGGTTTCGAGCAGGCCCATTATCTGGACCTGGGCCAGCGGCTCGCCCTGAAACGGCAGGCGGGTGCGGCGCATCTGCTCATAGAGGAAGCGCCGGAACGAGCGGACGCTCAGCCGGTGCTCGCGGCAGTCGAAGGCCGCGTCGAGCTGGCGCACCAGGGTGTAGAACAGGTATAGGTACTCGGCTTCGAGCGCGCCGTGGGCCTGCTCATACACCTGCTTGAGCAAGTCAATCAGCGCGTAGCAGGCCCGGATGATGTCGTCGCAGTTGTCCCAGGTTCGGAACAGGGCCGCCACGAGCGGGTGGTCCTGGCCGAGGCGCAGCAGCTCGGTGGCGGGCAGCAGCACGAGGTGGCGCTGCAGGATTTCGCGGCACATGCCGTCGAGCAGGCCGTGATAGCGCGGGTCGGGCTGCTTATCCAGCCACTGCTGGTAGCGGCGCAAAAACGGGTGGGCCAAGAGCTTACCCACCGCCTGGTGATGATACTTGGGCACCCCGTAGTCGGCCCCCGGCTCGCCCTCGCGGATGCCGGTCAGGTGGACTTCAAACAGCAAATCGACCAAGTTGAACAGGGCCGTGCTCTGAAAGCTCAGGCCCATCGTCACGTTGAAATCGGGCAGCACTTCCGGTCCCGGCAGGCCGTGGAGTACGGGCAGCAGCAGGGTTTCGTCGGGCAAGACCACGGCCACCGTGGCAGCAGGGTTGCGCTGGCGGGCCTCGGCCAGCAGCTGCCCTGCCAGCTTGCCTTGCATACTGGCGTTGGCCACCCCGAGCAGACGCACGTGGCGGGGCCGCTCGCGCAGGTGCTCTTGCAGCGTAAACGTGTCGTGGCGCGGCAGATTCCACTGTTTCCAGTAGCGGCGCAGCGCCTGCCCGGCCCGGTTGGGCGAGGAGTCTTCGAGGTAAAACGGGTCGGCATCGAAGTAAACCTCCGCGCGGTCGGCTTTGCGCAACAGGCTGATAAAGGTTTCTTCCGACTTGCTCAGATTACCCAAGCCTACGAATACGTGGCGCGCGGGCAGGGGCAGTTTCGGGTCGGCCAGCTCGCGGCGCAATCGCTGCACGGCGCGGCGGTAGGCCAGGCCCGCGTAGGCTAGGTGCTGGGGCTTGAGCCGGGCCTTGAAGCGCAGATAAACTTTATGCAGCTGCCCCCAGAAACCGAAGTAGCGGTCGAGCCCAGTCGTTTTCTGCTCGGGGTCGAGCTGCCAGCGCTCCAGGGCTTTGGCTTCGGCCAAATATTCAAACACCGACTTGGTGTCGGCCAGGTTCTGGTCGAGGTTCGAGAAGTCTTGTAGCAGCAGTCCGCCCCAGGTGCTGAATTGGTCGAAGCTGAGCGTGGGCTCGATGGCGTGAAAAATATCGAACAGCAAGAGCTGCAAGGCAATGGTTTCCTCAACCTGCACCCCGGCCCACTGCACCAGATAATCCTCCATCGCCGCGATGCGCGGCGCCCAAAGTGCCTGCCCGACGGGCGTGGCCAGGGCCAGCTCGTTCTGCAAATACACCACTGCCCGCCGCGTGGGCACGATAACCACCAGGTCCGAGAGCTCGTCGTCGGCCCCGTAATTAGCGAGCAGCTCGTGGGCTACCTCGGCCAGAAACGTCGCGCGGCTGTCGGCGGAGTGGGCAGTGAGCGCGGGGGCAGCAGCGGGAGCGGGCAGCGACATAGCCAAAGGTACAAGCCGGGCGGCTGACGCAAAGCCCGTGCGAAGTCTCTTGGAAGCTGCTGGTGCCTGGCTTTGGCCAACGGCCACCCGCACCTCGAAAGTCATTGGCCTCGCGGCCGGGTTGAAGAGCGGCGGGCCGTAAATTTAAGCCCCTCATTTAGCTTAATCCTGTTGTTGTCCGTCGCGCGCTCATTCGTTTTATTGCTGGTCCTGCTGCTACTGGGCGGTCAGCTGCTGGCCGTTGCCCAACCCGCCCCGCCCGCTCAGCCCTCGTTGCGGCAGCTGCGGCAGCGCCTGGCCACCGCGCCCACCGACACGGCCCGCTTCGGGCTGCTCATGCGCCTGGCCGATGCCTACCTCTACTCGCATTTCGACAGCGCCTGGGCTTACACCCAGCAGGCGCGGGCGCTGGCCCAGCAGCTGGGCTACGCCGACGGCCTGTACCGCACCAGCGAGCAGCTCGGCATTCTCTACGGGATGCGCGGCAGCCACGAAGCCTCGCTGCGCCTGTTTCTGGAGCAGCTGCGCCTGAGCCAGCAGCGGCCCGATAGCGCCCGCCGCCGGCCGGCCATCTTGAGCAACATCGCCAACAGCTACTACAGCCAGGGCAAGTACGCGGCAGCCACGGCCCTGCTCACGGCCGTCTACCGCGCCGACCTGCGCGCTCACGACACGACCGGCCAGCTCAGCGACCTCAACAACCTGACCCAGCTGCTCATCAAGCAGCACCAGCTGCCCCAGGCTCTGCGCACGGGCCAGGCCGCCGTGCGGCTCACGCGCCGCTACCGGGCCGGGGCCAAGGCGGCGCAGTCGTACTTATTTTTGGTGAACGTGCTGGTCGAGCAGGGCCGGTATGCGGCCGCCCGCGACACCTGCCTGCGAGTGCTGCCGGCCGTGCGGCGCGCCGGCGACGGCCAGCAGCTCACCTACGCCTATCAGCTGCTGCTGCGCGCTTATCATCCGTTGGGAGAGCTTGCCGCCGCCGAGCAGGCCGGCCAGCAGGCGTTGGCCTACGCTCAGGCGGCCGGGATGCTCGACGTGCAGGCCGAAGTGCTGGGTGGCTTGGCCGCCGTGGCCGCCGAAGCCCGCGACCCGGCCCTGGCTTACCGCCGCCAGCTCGCCGCCGCCGAGCTCACCGCCCGCCTGACCCGCGAAAGCAACGCCAAAACGGTGGAGGACATGCAGTTCAAGTACGACACTGACCAGAAAGACCAGCAGGTGCAGGGCCTGGCCCAGCGGGTGCGGGCCAGTCGCTGGCAGGCGGGCCTGGGCGTGGGCCTGGCCCTGGTCGCGCTGCTGGCCGTGGGGCTGCTCTACCGGGCCAAGCAGCTCCAAACGCAGCTCTTCGCCCAGCGCCAGCAGCTCGAAGCTACCACCCGCCGGCAGCTGGAGCTGGAGCTGGCCGGCAGCCAGCGCGAATTGGCCAGCGGCGCGCTTTTCGCCCAGCAAAAAACCCAGCTGCTCGAAGACCTCACCGCCCGCCTCGAAACGCTGTTGCGCCGGGTGCCCGAAGCCCATCGCGAGCGGGTGGCCGAGATGAAAACGGCCATCCGCCGCCACCTGCACGTGGGCGAAGAGTGGGAGCAGGTGACGCGGCACTTCGAGAAAATCCACCCCGAGTTCTTCGAGTGCCTGCGCCAGCGCTGCCCCGCCCTCACGCCCGGCGAGCTCAAGCAGTGCGCCTACGTCAAGCTCAACCTGAGCAACAAGGAAATCGCGGGCTTGCTCAATATTGCCGCCACCAGCGTCAAGGTCAGCCACTACCGCATCAAGAAAAAACTCGACTTAGCGGAGGACGAGGCTCTGCGCGATTATATCGTATCCATCTGACGAGTAAATATTTGCTTACTCGGTATACCCGTTGTAACCCGCCCCCGCTTGGTCGCGGCCGGCGGGTTACGCACTTTTGGGGTAAGCCTCAATAAGTCCGGTCGTGGCCTACCTCACTCGTCCCCCGGCCCCTTTTTTCGATGCGTATTACTCAATTTTTATTGGCCGCTTCCACGCTGGCTCTGACTGCCTGTGGCGGCTCGCCCGCGGCTACCACTTCAGCCACAACTCCGGCCGACGGCGCTGGCAAACCGGCCGCTACGACCACTGCCGCCGCGCCCGACGGCTGGGCCGACACCGACCTGCGCGCGGCCAAAGCCAAGTTGCCGCTCGTGGTGAAAGCGCCCGTCGGCGCTACGTTTGGCGAGAGCCCGCTCGGTGGCGTGGAGGTGAAGAGCGAAAAGCTCACCTTCAACGTCGATGATGTGACGGACATGGGTGCCGATTTCGTGGCCACTCAGAAAACGGAGGTGAAAACCAACAGTGGGATGGTGTTCGAGAAGTTCGCGCTGGAGCAGCCCGATGGCTTCATCGCGCAGATGGGAGCCGGCAATTTCATCCCGTGCCGCTACGTGACGGTAGGCGGCCGCAAGTACCAGTTTTCGGTCATTCCGCTCAACGCCCTGGCTTCGGAAGCAGAGGCCAAGCAACTCTACGACCTGGCTGCCCTGGCCCGCGCCAAGTAGCGCCCGCGCCCTGGCTCTTCTCATTTTAAAACCCAATCAACATGAAAATTAATCAGATAACGCTGGCTCTGGCCACCGGGCTTTTGCTGACGGCCACGGCCGCGCCCGCCCAAACGCTGCTCTTCGCGGGCGGCAAGTCGTTTCGAGTGCACGAGAGCCCGAGCATCGCCGTTTCGGCCGACGAGGGCCGCACCTGGACGCTCGTTTTCGAAGGCGCTCGTAAGAATATGGATAATGCGTCGTGGGTAACGGGCCTGGCCTACGGGGCCGGTAAGCTGGTGGCCGTCACCAACTACGGAGTCGTGCTGACCTCGGCCGACCGGGGCAAGACCTGGGCCAGCCAGGACGTGAAAACTCCGCTCCGCCTCAATGGAGGCTTCAACGACGTGGCCTACGGCAACGGCTTGTTCGTGGCCGCCGGCCAAACTGATGCCCTGGCCTACTCGGCCGACGGCGAGCATTGGCAGCGCCTGGGCACCGACAACCTGCCCGGTGCCGCTGCGGCCCCCGCCGACCGCGCCACCACCCAAGCCACGCAGGGAGTCAAGAGCAAGCTCGGCGGCTTTGGCAGCCGGCTCGGCAGCCTCGGCGGCGGGCTGGTAGGCCAGGCCGCCTCGGCGGCCAAAAGCAGCGGCGGCAGTAGTGGTGGCAGTGGTGGCGCGGCCCCGGCGGCCGGCTCCGAAACGTTTCATACCAATACGGACCCGCACGACGAGACGAAGTACACCCACACGTACGGCGTGGACTTTATCGACGGCAAATTCTACCTGGCCGGTAATTTTGGCCGCGAGGCCGTGTTTACCGTCGAGGGCGGTAAGCCGGTGCGGGTGGCCGTGTCGCGCACCCACGAAAAGCTCACCTCGGCCCTGCGCCAAACCGTGAGCGACGGCAAGGGCCACCTCGTGGGCTTCACCGAAGCTGAGATGAACCCCGTGCGCTCGGCCGACGGCGGCCAGACCTGGGAGGAGGACTTCGACCTCAAGCAGCGCCTGCTGGGCGGAGCCTACGGGGCGGGCAAATTCGTGGGCGTGTCGGGCTTCGGCGAGGTGGGCACCTCGGCCGACGGCAGCGCCTGGCAGCTCACCAAAATCGCGGGCCTCAACGACGGCGGCTCGTTCATGGATGCGGCCTACACCGGCAAAACGTGGGTGCTCTGCGGCAACGATAACAGCAGCTGGTACTCGGCCGACAACGCCAAAACCTGGCAGCGCACCGACACCAAAGGGCTGTACCTGAAGCGGCTGCTGGTAGTGAAGTAGGCGGGCGAAGGAGCTGCATCGGAGGGTTTTTAGTCAATCAGAAGGCGTTTTGAACCGTCCTCCGCGAAGCCGTACCGTTTGTGGCAACTGAGCGGGTCACTGCTGCTTCAAGCAAAACTCGGATAGTAGTAAGGGTCAGTCTAGACGGTATTTTCACATAACCATTTGGTGGATAGTAGTTTAGTTCAGGCAGTACACATTTTGTAACCGGGCATTGGTTGGATGTGCTGGTCAGGGGGGCCACATTTGAGAGAAGCCCGGCCCTGACCGGCTGGGCCAGTCATCAACCCCTCACTTATCTGTCCGATGCGTACAATTCACTTGCTACTGACCGCCCCCACGCTGGTGCTCGCGCTGGCCGCCTGCGGCGGCAAAACCGCCGCCACTGAGCAAACTGCTGACGCGGGCAAAGCCGCCCCGGCCGCAGCCACTTCAACTGCGGCCGCCCCAGCCGCGGCCGCGCCGGCCACTCCTGCCGGCTGGGTTGATGCCGACCTGAGCGCTACCATAGCCAAGCTGCCGCTCATTGTCAAAGCGCCCGTCGGCTACACCATAGCCAAAGGGTATTTCAATGCCAACATAGTTAGTAAGAAGCTGACCTTCTTCATAAACGATATCACCACGGAGGATGCCAACTTTGCGCCCGGCCTGGAGAAGCAAATTCAAGAAAAGACCGAGTTCAAATTCAAGAAATTCGTGTTGAAAGAGCCCGACGGCTTTGTAGCTCAGCTAGGGGACAAGTTTTTGCCGTGCCGCTACATAACGGTGGGTGGCCACAAGTACATGTTCTCCGTTGAATTCCCCAACGCCATATCCTCGGAAGCGGATGCCAGGCAGCTTTACGAGCTGGCCGGCCAGACGCGCGCCAAGTAGCGCTTCGCTGGCTGCTGCTAGCTGCTACCCCCGCACACCTCGCTCACTGATACGCCGCCACGCCCGGCTGGCCCAGGCCAAAATCGGTGAACTGATACGAGGTGCGCGCCGACTCGAACAGGCGCAGGCCGTTGGCCGAGCTTTGGCCGCGGGGGTAGTAGCCGAGCAGAAACTGGAACGTGCGCAGCACGGTCAGCTCGTTGCGAAAGCGCAAACCCAGGCCGAAGCCCGAATACGCCGCGCTACCGGGGCCAAAGGGCGAGCCGCCGCCCGGCCGCTCGGTGATAACGGCCAGGTCGGCGAAGGCGACGACGGCCATGCGAAAGCCCGCCAGCGAGAGGGGCGTGAACACGGTGCCCTCGTAGGAGGCCAGCAGGCGGCTGGTAGGCAGCAGGCGCTCGGTGGGCTGGAAGCCGCGCAGTCCGCCCGGATACGAGGTGACGCCGGAAAACAGCACCTCGCCCGGGCGGCGGTTGAAGCCCAGCGTGGCGCGGGCCCCGAGCAAATGCCGCACCTGGTAGCCACCGTAGCGGTAGCGCCGCGTGAAATACAGGCCCTGGGCTTGCAGCAGGCCCTGTTCCCAGCCCTGGCCTTCGGGCCGCACCCGCTGAAAAGTGCCCACGTCGAGGCTGCCGTATAAGTAGCCCTGGCGCTCCGAATAGCCGGCGGCGGCCACGCGCAGGTCCACGTAGCGGCGCGCCTGCTGGCCGACGCTCGTTTCCAGGCCCGTGGTCAGGCTCAGCAGCGTGCCGGTGGGCACGTCCTCGGTGCGGCCGAAGCCGAACAGGTAGCGGTCCTGGTAGTAGCGGCGCACCGAGTAGCCCACCGTGCCGAGCAGCACCAGCCGGTCGCGGTCGTCGGGGAAAGGGCTGCTGGCCACGTCTTTCGGATACAGCTCGCGGCTGACGCTGCCGGCTACTACCAGCCGGCCGGGGTTTTCGTAGCCCAGGTCGTAGGAGCGCAGGCGCAGGGCGCGCCCCACCCACAGGCTCTGGGTGGTGAGCGTCCGCAGCGCGTCGCCAAGCGGCTGATTGTCGGGCCGGGCCGGGTCGCGGAGGATAGTTGAGCGGCGGTTAAGGCGGGCCACGCTTAGCGCCCCCGCCCAGCGGGCACTCGGCGAGTAAAAGTCGCGCTGAATGCTCACGCCCCCGGAATGCTCTTCCCACTCATTGAAATAATAGCCGCGGGCCGAAAAAAACTCCCGGAACGGCACCTGGTACGTGCCCTCGTAGCCCCAGCTCTGGGGCGTGTCGCGGCCGTACTGGTAGCGATTGTTCACCTGGTGGCCCAGGCCGAGAAAGTTCTGGTCGTTGAGCGAAACGACGGCTTGGCTAAAATCGCCGCGCAGCTCGTAGTTGGCTTCGAGGCTGAACACGTCAATGGTCGAGACGAGCACGTCCACGCTGTCGCGGGTGGCGCTGCGCTCGTCCACGGCCACGCGGGCGCTGATAATCTGGCCGGTTTGGCGCAGCAGCCGCTCGCTCTCGGCCAGGGCTTGCGGCAGCAGGGGCCGGCCCTCGCGTACGAGCAGCACCTGCCGGATGCGCGAGGGGGCCGTGCGCAGGTGCAGCGCGTTGCCGCCGCGTTCGAGCAACGTGCGCGGCCGGCGGGTGGTGTCGCTCAGGCTGAAGCCGAACGCGTCGTAGGGCGTGATGCGAATCCGGCGCACGATTTTGAAATTGTGCTGGTCGAACTGCCGGTTGAGCAGCACCGGGTCGAGGGTCGGGTCGATTTCGCGGGCCTGCCCGAGCCGGAACAGCGCCCCGAGCCCGCGCCCCACGATGGTGCCACGCCGGGTGTAGCGCAGCAGCCCGGCCCGCACCCGCTCCTCATCGAAGCGCCGGCCCAGCGAGTCGGGAGCCGCGGTTGCCGTCGTCAGCGTCGTTTCGCGGAGCCGACTGCCGGCCGGCAGCCGCAGCGAGTCGGGCAGATGAGCCAGGCGAGGGCCGCGCAAGGGCCCCGGCGCGGCCGGCAACGGCCGCGCCGGCTCCGGCCGTCGCCGCTGGGCGACGGCCGGCCGCGAGCTGCCCAGCAACAGGAGCAGCAACATCCCATAAAAGCTCCAGAAACGGCCGCGCATGCCGCAAATTACGCGCTATTACGGCCTGACCGGGCGAGCGGGTAGCTGAAAAGCACGGCCGTCAGCCCCCGGCGCTCAGCCCGACGCCCTGATACAAGCGGGCCAGCGGCAGGGTGCAGCCCACGCTGCTCAGGTCGAGCACGGCGCTCAGCTCGCGCGTTTCAGTCAGTAGCCAGTGGTCGGTGGCCGGCTGGCGGGTATGAAGCTCGGCGTGGATGGTGGTCGAGTCCAGCAGCAGGTACTGCCGCAGGCTGGGCAGCTGCCGGTAAAGCATGAATTTTTCGCCCCGGTCTTTGTCGGCGGTTGATTTAGACACGACTTCCACAATCAGCGCTGGATTGACCAGCAGCGCCGGCGACTTGTCCTGGTTGTACTCCGCCTCGCCGCACAGCGCCGAAAAATCAGGGTACAGATAGGAGCTGGCGTTGCGCACCTGCACCCGCTGGTCGCTGGTGAAACCGGAGCAACCCCGCTCATCGAGTTGCGAAAAAATTAACCCATGCAGGCGGAAGCTCAGTACGTTGTGCGGGGGCTGGGCACCGGCCATCGCGCGTACTTCGCCCATCCCGCGCACCCGTCCGCCGTAATACTCGTGCTTTTCGGGCGCGTCGCGCTCGAAGACAAAGTATTCTTCCTCCGACATCAGCAAGGTGTCCTCCGCCGATAACGAGCTGGGAGCTACCGCCAGAAAAGCTTCTGACGACGACGGAGCGGATTGAAAAGCAGGCAGTCCCATGCGTGACAAGCGAAATAGTGAACGATGAATCAAGCACCTGAACAAAGCTACGGCCCGGCGTGAAAATACCCGCCCGGCCCCGGAAACCTTTCCCAAGAAAATTAGCTTGTACACCCGTTGCCAATTCGCGCCACAGGGCGTACTTTTACGGCCGCTAACCCCCCGCCAACCTCTTCCTTTCGATGAACGAGCGCATTCAGGAGAAGCTAAGCATCTTAGCCGATGCCGCCAAGTACGACGTTTCGTGCAGCAGCAGCGGCGGCAAGCGCAAAAACGAGAACAAGGGCCTCGGCACGGCCGAGGGCATGGGCATCTGCCACAGCTACACCGAAGACGGCCGCTGCGTGAGTCTGCTCAAGATTCTGCTCACCAACCACTGCATCTTCGACTGCGCCTACTGCGTCTCGCGCCGCAGCAACGACGTGAAGCGCGCCGCTTTCACGGTGGACGAGGTGGTGGACCTGACCATCAACTTTTACCGCCGCAACTACATCGAGGGCTTGTTCTTGAGCAGCGGCATCTTCTCGTCGCCCGACTACACGATGGAACGCCTCGTGCGCATCGTCAAAAAGCTGCGCCTGGAGCATAATTTCCACGGCTACATCCACGTTAAAACCATTCCCGGCGCCTCGGAGGAGCTGATTCAGGAAGCGGGCCTGTACGCCGACCGCCTGAGCGTGAACATCGAGCTGCCTTCTGAGCTGGCCCTGCAAACCCTGGCCCCGGAAAAAAACTACGCCGAGATTCTGCGCCCGATGGGCCAGATTCGGGACGGCATCATCCGGAATAAGGAGGAAAAGGCGCTTTTCAAGAAGGTGCCCCAGTTTGCCACTGCCGGCCAGAGCACCCAGCTTATTGTGGGCGCGAGCGGCGAGAACGACCTGCAAATCATCAAGCTTTCCGACTCGCTCTACCAGGGCTACGGCTTGAAGCGAGTTTATTACTCGGGCTATATTCCCGTGACCGACGACGCGCGCCTTCCGCAGGTGACGCAGCCGCCCGTCATCCGCGAGCACCGGCTCTACCAGACCGACTGGCTCATGCGCTTCTACGGCTTCGAGGCCGACGAAATTCTCGACCCCGCGCACCCTTACCTCGACCTCGAAATCGACCCCAAGCTGGCCTGGGCGCTGCGCAATCGGCATTTCTTCCCGATTGACGTGAACACCGCCCCGCGCGAGCTGCTGCTGCGCATTCCCGGCGTGGGGTCGCGCTCGGTCGAGCGCATCGTGCAAGCCCGCCGCTTTGGGGCGCTCACGGCCGAAAACCTCACCCAGTTTGGCGTGGTGATGAAGCGGGCCAAGCACTTCCTGACCGCCCGCGGCCTGGCCCCGGCCGCCCTCGGCGAGCTGAGCGAGCAGCAGGTGCGCCGCCAGATTCTGTTCGGCGGCAAGTCGGTGCGCTCGGCCCTGGTTACGCAGCAGCTGGATTTGTTCGGGCAGCCTTCGTGAGGAGGGATAAAGTAATTGAGATTAGGGACGTAAATTATTAACTGGCATTGAACATGAAAATCTCGCATCGTGCTTCCGCTGATTCGGCCCTGGCCGTTCAACCGCTGAATATCAGCCCTGACAAAGCGCCCCGCTTTTCGTGTTGCTGCCGAATCTCGGAGCTGTTGCCGCTAGTGCGGCAGGTGCATGACGCGGCCCGCGTGGCCCGGCTGGCCGCCGAACCCGCGCCGGGGGTCGCCGCGTAACCCGCGGGCGGGCGGCTTTTTCGCCGCCCGCCCGCTTTGGTTTGAGTAGCTTGCTAACGGCCCCGCGCGAACCATTCCCGCTCAACGCTAACCGGGCGGGTGGCGAAAAAGCCGCCCGCCCGGCTCGTCGCTTTCAAGCCTGCCCGGCGGCTACTATTGCCCATGGATTACCCGCTCGAACACCACGACGTGCTCACCAACGGCCTGCGCCTGCACGTGGTGCAGTGCGGCCCCGTTGATGGCGAGCTGGTGGTGTTGCTCCACGGCTTCCCGGAGTTCTGGTACGGCTGGCAGCACCAGATTCAGGTGCTGGCTGGGGCCGGCTACCGCGTCTGGGTGCCCGACCAGCGCGGCTACAACCTGAGCGACAAGCCCGCTCGCGTCGCTGACTACGCCCTGCCCACGCTCGCGGCCGACATTATTGGGCTGCTTGACGCGGCGGACGCGGCCCAGGCCCGCGTGGTGGGCCACGACTGGGGCGGCATCGTGGCCTGGTACCTGGCCGCGCATTACCCGGCCCGCGTCGTCCAGACGGCTATTCTCAACGTGCCGCATCCGGCCGTGGCCCCGCGCCAAATCTGGCGGCTGCCGAGCCAGTTGCTGCGGAGCTGGTACATTTTCTTCTTTCAATTGCCGGGCCTGCCCGAGTGGTTCATGCGGCGGCGCGACTGTCAGGCCGGAGTGCGCACACTGGTCGGCACAAGCCGCCGGGGCACGTTCGCGCCCGCCGACCTGGCCCATTATAAAATCGCTTGGACTCAGCCGGGCGCGCTCACGGGCATGATAAACTGGTACCGCGCCCTGCTGCGCCGCCCCGCGCGCGGGCCGTGGCCGCGCATCACGGGGCCGCTGCTGCTGCTCTGGGGCCGGCGCGACGCTTTCTTGGACGCGCGCCTCGCTGAGCCGAGCGTGCGTGAATGCGAGCAGGGGCAAGTGGAGTTTTTTGATGAAGCCACGCACTGGCTGCAACACGAGGAAGCAGCGGCGGTGAACGCGCGGTTGCTGGCGTTTTGGGCAGCCCCACCCCCCGGCCCCCTCCCCTTCGGGGGCTAGGGTGTACACACAAGTCCTTGCGCGAGTTTCCACCCTCCATATAGCCGTTGAAAATGCTGCCATCCATGCGTAAGCGTAATGACTCCGGGTGGGCGCTGGCTGGCCAGCCCGCTCCAACCGCCGAGCCGGGCGA